>DASQPN010000117.1:0-19615 GCA_035643915.1 Terriglobales bacterium
AGGGCCTCTTGGCTGGCACCGGGACAGGAGGGGTTTCGGCCCTTTCGACGGTCAACGGACTCAGCTTTAACGGAACTCCGGTGATCAATATTGCCGTTGGCCTCATCGTGTTCAGCACGGGCTCATTTCTCGGCGACCTGGCGAGTGAAGCCGAATTCACAGACGGCGCTCTCGCGATCCAGCTCGACGCTTTCCCCGCTGCGATATTCGCGAGTGATTTCAGCGGCACTTGGTCACACGTGAGCGGCGATATGTTCGAACTCCTGGGCACTTTCTCGGGCAACTTCGAGGGCCTCCGATTCCAGGGAGTGACGACCCAATTGTTTGCAATCGATTTCGCAGACGGTCAATCCTGCTTCCGCGACCTGAACGGAACAACGACCATCACGACCGTCCCTGAACCGGGCACGCTCATGCTGCTGGGCACTGGCTTACTTGGCATGGGTGGAGCGATACGTCGCAAGCTCGTGATGGCCACAAAGTAGATTCATTTCCGGAGTTCGGAGCGCAAGCTGCGGACTCTCGAGTTGAGCCCGAGGGTGAGAATCGAGACTGAGCTGCAGGCGTCCGGGCGAATGGCATTGGCCCGGACGCTGGTCGGTTTGACGACCGAATCCCGAGCTTTTCCCGGCAATGCCATCCCTCGATGGGTAGTCCCAATCGTCCCGCTTCCAACCGGGGCGCCGCCTCTGTCCTCCTCGAAACACCGTCACCACCAAGGTAGCGCCCCTGAGTTCAAGTCCTTGGGCGCGCTGGGCGTGACAGGCTTCGACCGTTCATTGGACGTTGAAATCGGGAGGAGAAGGTCTGCTTTCGACCAGTGTTAGTTTTTTTGGCGGTTCGTGGTCGTGCGGAATACTCTCCAAGACTCAGCCTATCGAAGCCAACGGATACGATCTGGTGGTCATCGGGAGCGGCCCCGGGGGCCAAAAGCGCGTCATTGTCTCGCCCGCTATGCCGAATTGGCCAAGGGCCAAATGCTGGGGGATGAGCAAGGCTCCTGAAGCTGGTCTTCGACCCCACCTCCCTGAAACTCTTAGGAGTCGACATCATCGGCGACCGCGCGGCTCAGATTGTGCACATTGGGCAAGCCGTGCTGACGATGGGCGGCACCATCGAATACTTCCGCGATACTGTGTTCAATCGCCCGACGCTGGCCGAGGCCTACAAGGTCGCTGCCCTCGACGGGCTGAACAAACGAGTAGACATTCGCACCCTCGAGGCGTGTGGCTCGATCTGATTCAGCGGCTGGTGATGGGATGTCCAGCTTGAACACCCATGCCAACGCGACGATCCGTCCGGTAAAAAGTCCAACCGAGGAAGAGATTCAGAAGAAAAATCGACAGGAGTCACGGTTCCAGTGCGGCAGGGCAAGCATCAAAGGCAGGAAGTAGAAGACAAAGCCAATTCCAAAAAGCGGAAAAAGGATGAAAGCCGCGAGCTCCATTCGATGCCTCCCCCCGTCACCGAAATCCGCGTGGCACCCGTGATTCCTGCGGCTAACATGAGTAGCCCGTCCGTGCTATTCACAAGTTCCAGACCGGAAAGTAGGCTTGCACTCGAGCAGCACTTGGGGGAGGGCTGTTCAGGCGAGCGTCCCACGACTCTTTGAGTCTGGGACGTTTCGTTTTGCCGCCTTTCCGACAAGCGCGCAGACATCCCGGGGTGGCCGCGCAGTAGAGTCCCCGGGCGATGGCGCCAGGCCAGTCAAATGGATAAGAAGCGCATAGATCGGTTCAAGAAACTCCTGGTGGCGCGCCGCCAGGAACTTCTGCGCAGCATCGCGCAGACCCAGGAGGAAGGCCGCGCCATGCAGAATTCATACGGTCCGGACGAAGGCGATCGTGCCAACAGCTCGCTCGACAAGGAGCTGCTCTTTCACCAGACCACTCATTCGCGTGGCTTGCTGGGGGCCATTGACGCGGCCCTTTCGCGCATTCACGACGGCACCTTCGGTCAATGCATGGTCTGCGATGAGGAGATCGGCGCCAAGCGCCTGGAAGCGCTTCCCTGGACCCGCTACTGCATCGCCTGCCAGGAGAGCACTGAGAAGAATCGCTAGGGGAAGAAAAAGCAAGTGGAAATAGAAAAGGCTGTGACATTGGTTATGCTCTAGCCGCCCGCTCCTGCGAGGGAGCAAAACAGCGTGGAGGCATGTACCGTCACAGCCCTTGATGCGATCACTGCTTTCGCAGTTCCAAACCCCAACTGCCCCTCGCAGAGCCGTCGGTTTTTTCAGGTTTGGTCGCTCTCCGAGTCGCCCCGGCGAGCGGATCCCCCAGCCTACTTCGGACTGGCCAAGTTTTATTTTGGGCCAACCCTTTCAGCCGTCGACGCACGCGAAAGTAAACGCTGCGTTAAAAATTGTCAATGCCGGTTTTCGGTGCAGGCTGTGAGTATTTTGTGGCATCTCTCCGCCGCGGCAAACAGTTGATCAGCCTGTTTTTAGGCGAGACACAAACAATTTCTTCCCGCTTTTCCACACACGATTCACAATCCTAGAAGCAATCCCGGAAAGCACTTTTTTCAATGGAACCACGCAAGGGGCTTGACCAGAGGCGCTTTCTTCAGCTTAATAGGCGTATAGATGTCGGATTTGGTGGCTTATGTCGATGGTGGGTCTCTGGGCAACCCGGGGTCCGCTGGCATTGGCGTGGTGATTGATGATCCGCAGGGCGGGAAGATCAGAATCTCCAAGTGGATTGGATGTCAGGACAACAATGTGGCCGAGTATTTCGCTCTCCTCGAAGCGCTGCAATGTGCCGTAGCCCTGAAGGCTAAGGCGATTCACGTCTACTCCGATTCGGAAGTGGTGGTCCGGCAGATGACGGGTGAATACAGCTGCCGTAGCCCGCGTCTCTATTCGCTGCACTGGACCTGCCGGAAGTTGACGCGCTCCCTCGCTTTTTCCATCTCCCATGTGCGCCGGGAGAACAATCGAGAAGCCAACCACCTGGCCAGTACAGCCGCCCGCAAGCAGGTCGTCTAGAAACGGGGAAGGGAAGCAGGTCCACCCGGTCGGGCTCTGGTCGTTGTTGTGGTCCCCGGTTGGGGTCCCCGAGCGCGTCTCGTTCCGCTCCGGCCCTTCTCCCGCACGGTCTATAATCGGCGCCGCATCCAGAACACAAGTCTGAGGCCCGGGGATGACCACCGACCAGCGTGATCGTGAGTTAGGCATGGACCGCAGGATCTCCCGCAGGGACTTCCTGAACGGAGTGGCGGTCGGTGTCGGTGGCCTGGTGGCCGCGCAGCCGCTGTTCGCGGCTCTGGCTCCGGTGGGTTTCGCGCCGGAGGAGACCGCCGACGATTACCCGCCTGCGTTGACCGGCATGCGCGGCAATCATGATGGGACCTTTACGTACGCACATCGCCTCAGGGATGGGGAGCAGTGGGATTCCGACGGTGCGCCGGCAAAGACTGGTGAGTCCTACGATCTGGTTGTGGTGGGCGGCGGCATCAGCGGACTGGCCGCCGCCTACTTCTATCGCAAGAGTGCGGGAGACACGGCCAGCATCCTTGTCCTGGACAACCACGACGACTTCGGCGGGCACGCCAAGCGCAATGAGTTCCGGTCGGGGAATCGCATGCTGCTCAGCTACGGCGGCACCCAGTCCATCGAAAGTCCCGGTCGCTACGGCAAGGTCGCGCGAAGCCTGTTGACCGAGTTGGGTATCGATACCGGGCGCTTCTACCAGGCCTACGACCAGAAACTCTACCAGAAGCTCGGAACCGCCGTATTTTTCGATCGTGAAACCTTTGGGGAGGACCGGCTGGTTCCCGGCCTGGGATCGACACCATGGGCGGAGTTCCTGGCTAAGGCCCCGCTCAGCGATCAAGTTCGCCGAGATATCGCGCGTGTCTATACCACCAAGGTCGACTACTTGCCAGGCCTCTCTCGGGAGCAGAAGCGGGCGAAGCTGAACAGGATCAGCTACGCCGACTTCCTCACGAAACTTTGCAAGGTCCACCCAGACGCCCTCAAGTTCTTTCAGAGCTATACGAACGATCTGTTTGCCGTTGGCATTGACGCGGTACCCGCGTTGGCCTGTTATGAAGCGGGCGACGACTACGGCGGATTCACCTATGCTGGCTTCGCCGGATTGGGCCTGGGCGACCAGTCCGGCAAGGCAGAACCCTACATCTTCCATTTTCCCGACGGCAATGCGTCGATCGCGCGCCTGCTGGTGCGGTCCCTGGTTCCCGGCTCGATCCCCGGACACACGATGGAAGATGTCGTTACGGCCCGAGCCGACTACCGCCGTCTCGATCAGGAAGGCTCATCGGTTCGCATTCGCTTGAACAGCACAGCGGTGCACGTCGGACACGTCGGTACGAATGAGGCCTCCAAGGAAGTCGAAGTCGCGTATGCGCGAGGCAAGCAACTGGTAAGTGTTCGAGCGAAACATTGCGTGCTCGCCTGCTACAACGGGATGATCCCCTACATTTGCCCGGAACTGCCCGAGAAGCAGAGGGAGGGGCTCTCCTACTTGGTGAAGGCGCCCCTGGTCCACACCCACGTCGCGATCAAGAACTGGACAGCGATCCAGAAGCTGGGCATTCATCAGATTGAAGCGCCCGGAAGCTACCACAGCTACGTCGCGCTCGACTTTCCGGTCAGCCTCGGCGAGTACCAGTTTCCGAGCAAGCCGGAAGAGCCCGCGGTCTTGTTCATGATCCGTACGCCGTCGAAGCCGGGGCTACCGCAGAGGGACCAGCATCGGGCCGGTCGCGCCGAACTCATGCGCACTCCTTTTGCCACGTTCGAACGCAACATCCGAGACCAACTGGGACGGATGCTGGGGCCTGCCGGATTCGACCCGGCCCGCGATATCGACGGCGTTACCGTGAACCGTTGGGCTCATGGATACGCTTACAGCTACAATCCTTTGTTTGATCCGGATTGGTCTGAGGAAGAAATGCCGTGGGTGGTCGGGAGAAAGCGGTTCGGCCGCATTACGATTGCCAACTCCGATGCCGGCGCAGCGGCCTATACGGACACGGCCATTGACCAGGCTTACCGCGCGGTCTCGGAACTTTCGGAACAGCACGGATGAAGTAAACTTACCAGCGCAGTTTCGGACCGATTCCGACGGGAGCAATCCATCTCGCCGGGCGGTTGGACGATGAGAACAACCCCTTCCCTGACCTTATGGAACTGCTCGACCCACTCTTCGGCTCGGAGGCCGTGAACAAGCTTTTCGCGGACCGCCCCCGGCTGCAGCGCATGCTCGACTTCGAGGCAGCTTTGGCGCGGGCTGAAGCGCGCATGGGTGTGATTCCGAAATCGGCCGCGGGTCCGATCGCCGCCAAGTGCCAGGCTGATCTTTTCGATCTGCCTGCACTGGCACACGCATCCGTGAACGCCGGCAACCTCGCCATCCCCATGGTGAAGCAACTGACCACGCTCGTCGGCAAAGATGACGAGCAGGCCATGCGCTACGTGCATTGGGGAGCCACGAGCCAAGATGTTATCGACACCGGGCTGGTCCTGCAGTTGCGCGATGCGCTCCCCGCCATCCATGCCGATCTGGAGCGTTTGTGCGATGGTCTGACAAGTCTTGCCGAGCTGCATCGTTCGACCCCGGTTGCCGCCCGCACCCTGTTGCAGCAGGCCGTGCCGACCGTGTTCGGACTCAAGGCCGCAGGCTGGTTGGACGCGATGGCTCGCCATCGAACCAGAGTCCAAGCGTTGCAAGCGCGCGTGCTGGTTGTTCAGTTTGGGGGTGCCGCCGGCACCCTGGCGACGCTCGGCACCCGCGGATTGGATGTCGCCGCGGCTCTGGCAGAAGAACTACAACTGGAACTCCCCGCGCTTCCCTGGCACGGACATCGGGATCGGGTGGTGGAAGTGGCCACCACGCTTGCGCTTCTGACGGGCACGTTGGGCAAGATCGCTCGCGACATCTCCCTCGAGATGCAAACCGAAGTCGGTGAAGCCTTCGAGCCGTCCGGAGAGGGTCGCGGCGGATCTTCGACCATGCCTCACAAGCGGAATCCGATCGCCTGCGCGGTGGTGCTGGCGGCGGCCGATCGCGTGCCTGGGTTGACAGCTATCATGCTGACGGCGATGTCTCAGGAGCACGAGCGCGGCCTGGGCGGCTGGCATGCCGAGTGGGAGACGCTGCCGGAGATCGTCCGGCTCTGCGCCGGAGCTTTGCATCATGTTGTGGACACGATCGCCGGATTGGAGATCGATCCGAAGCGGATGCGACAAAACCTTGAGCTGACCCAGGGCCTGATCTTCGCGGAGGCAGTGACGATGGCGCTGGCCAAGCACACCGGTAAAATGACGGCTCACCAGATCCTCGAGGCTGCGTCGCGTAAGGCGATGGCGGAGAAAAAACATCTGCGCGACGTGCTCGCGGTGGATTCGCGCGTGACAACTCAGCTGAGCGCGAGCGAAATCGAGAAACTCTTCGAGCCCCTGAACTACACCGGCGTCGCCGGACAATTCATAGGTCGCGCCATCGCCGCCAGCAAAGCCGGCTCCTAGGAGAGGGACTGACCTCATGCCGTTTCTGGAGCAAAAGAATGCCCGGATCCACTACGAACTCTCCGGACCCGAGCAGGCCCCGGCGTTGCTTTTCTCGAATTCGCTAGGCACCGATCTGGCGATGTGGGATCCGCAAGCGCCAGACCTCTTCGAAGCCTTTCGCGTGGTCCGCTACGATGCACGCGGGCATGGCCAGTCGTCCGTCCCGCCCGGCCCGTACACGATTGACCAGCTCGCCGATGACGTGATCGGGTTGCTCGACCATCTGAAACTGGATCAGGTTCATTTTTGTGGCTTGTCGATGGGCGGAATGATCGGGATGTCGCTGGCATTGCGCATGAGCCACCGGCTTCACAAGATTGTGCTTTCGAGCACGGCGCCCAAGATCGGTTCGCGGGAGGCCTGGGACAGAAGGATTGAGACGGTTCGCACAGGTTCGATGGAGGCCATTGTGGACGGCGTATTGGAACGCTGGTACACGCCAGCCTTTCGCGCCAGTTCGCCCCCCGCGATCGAATCCACGAAACGGACCTTTTTGAAGACGCCGGTCGAAGGCTACGCCGCCTGTTGCGCGGCTGTTCGCGATATGGACGCGCGCGACACCCTTGCGGGGATTCGTGTGCCGACCCTCATCATCGCCGGTACTTACGATCCGGCGACGACCCCGGCGGATGGCCAATTCATGGCAGAACGCATTGCGGGGGCGCAGTATAGAGAGCTGCCGGCTGCGCACCTGTCGAACATAGAAGCTGCTGCCGCGTTTACGATGGAAGTTGCCACTTTCCTCAAAGCATGAGCAGGAGTCTATATGGATGACCGCGAGCGGTACGAACAGGGAATCTCGGTGCGCCGGGCCGTGCTGGGCGACGCGCATGTGGATCGGTCTCTGAAGAACAAGAATGAGTTCAACCAGGACTTCCAGGATCTCATCACTCGCTATGCTTGGGGCGAGATCTGGACGCGGCCCGGCCTGCCCAGGCATACTCGCAGCCTGATGACGGTCGCCATGATGGTCGCGTTGAACCGAACCGATGAGCTGCGGATGCATATCCGCGCTTCCTTCAACAACGGCGTGACCCGCGACGAAATCAAAGAAGTCCTCTTGCACGCCGCGATCTACTGCGGCCTGCCGGCCGCGAATTCAGCCTTTCATGCCGCCGAACAGGTTTTTACGGAGATGGACGGCAAACGGTAGTCGTCCCTAAGCGCTCATGCTGACGAACAAGAAGATGATCCATATGGAATGGGGCGACTGTGATCCCGCCGGGATCGTCTACTACCCACGCTACTTTGCTTACTTCGACAACTGCACCGCCGCTCTGTTTGAAGCGGCCGGCCTGCCCAAACACGAGATGCTGAAAATTTATGGAATCGTCGGCATTCCCATGGTGGATACGCGCGCCAGATTCATCACCCCCTCTTGCTTTGGGGACGATGTGGTCGTCGAATCCCTGATCGCAGAGTGGCATCGCAGCAGTTTTGATGTGCAGCACCAGCTGTTCAAGGGCGATGTTCTGGCCGTGGAATGCTTCGAAACTCGAGTCTGGGCAGCGCGCTCGGAGACCGACGTGGGGAGAATTGAGAGCCGGCCGATTCCCCAGGAAGTGCTGAGTAAATTCTCCTCTCCACGAAATGGCTGATCCACGACATGGCTGACCCAAGGCTGGGAACAGCGGGGCGGTTGGCGGCCTCGCGATTTGCCGGGTCAGCGTTGAATTCTCCATCGATTTTCTTCCCACTCTGACTCGTCGCGCCTGTCTCGCGTGATCTTCGGCGTGTTTCGGGAGGGGGTCACTCAGGCCCGCATGCCCCAAGTCACAGCTGTTCCTGCAATTCAATCGATAAGGAACAAGTTCAGCACGGGGTCGACAGCCAATGAACGAATGGCGGAAGGCCTTGAGGAATCCAGAGTAACGCGGGCTCACAACTGGCTCTGGGCCCGGGCATGGCGACGGCCGCGAGAATGTTGCCTATCCGAACCCTTCCCCTTATACTTTCCCATGGGTTCGGCTGAACTCCGTCGTTTCGAGTCTTTCGCGTCACCGAACTATCTGATTGACGGCGCCTACGATGAAATGTTCGAGGCGCCCGGCCGGCCACGCGAGCACTACGTTCCCCTGCTCGACACCCTCACCTCTCTGCCCGGTGACGAGATTCGCCGTCGAAAACACGCGGCAGACCTGTCTCTGCTGAACCAGGGCATCACGTTCACCGTCTACGGACGGGAAGAGGGCACCGAGCGAATCTTTCCCTACGATCTGCTGCCCCGCATCATTACCAGCGCGGAGTGGAATCACGTTGAACGCGGCCTGACCCAGCGCATTACCGCTCTCAATCTCTTCCTGCGCGACATTTATAACGAGGGCCGCATCCTCGCCGACGGTGTCGTGCCTCGGGAGATGGTGTACAGCTGCAAACATTTCCGGCGGCAGATGCGCGGTCTGCAAGTGCCGCGCAACGTGTACATCGCGGTCGTGGGCTCCGATCTGATCCGGCTGCCGAGCGGCGAATTCGTGGTCCTCGAAGACAACCTGCGCGTACCCAGCGGCGTGTCCTACATGCTGACCAACCGCCGCGTGATGAAGCGGATCTTTCCACAATTGTTCCAGCGGTACGGCGTCCGTCCGATCGAGCATTACACGCAGGCTCTGCTGACGACCCTGCGCTCATTGGCTCCCGAAGGCAGGGCTGAACCGACCATCGTGCTCCTTAGTCCGGGGGTCTTTAACTCCGCTTACTTCGAGCACGCCTACCTGGCACGGCAGATGGGAATCGAGCTGGTCGAAGGGCGCGACCTGGTCACCCACGACAACGTCGTGTACATGCGGACCACCACGGGCTTGCGCCGCGTAGACGTGATCTACCGTCGCGTTGACGACGATTTCATCGATCCGCTCGCGTATCGGGCGGATTCTGTGCTCGGCGTGGCTGGACTCTTTAACGCCTATCGCGCAGGGAACGTAACCCTCGCCAACGCGTTTGGTACCGGCGTCGCGGATGACAAGGCTCTGTATGCCTACGTGCCGAAGATCGTGAAGTACTACCTGGACGAAGATCCCATCCTGAACAATCTCGAAACTTATCTGCTCAACGATCGTGCGCAACGCGACCATGTTCTTGAAAACCTCGAGAACCTGGTCGTGAAGGCGGTGGGCGAGTCAGGCGGCTACGGCATGCTGATCGGCCCGCATAGCACGGCCGAGCAACGCGAGGAGTTCCGGCGACGCATCCTGGCCGATCCTCGGAACTACATTGCCCAGCCAACCATCTCGTTCTCTCGGGCTCCTTGTTTCATCGACGACAGTCTGGAAGCTCGCCATGTAGATCTGCGCCCCTACGTGCTTTTCGGCGATAAGGTCACGATCGTTCCGGGAGGGCTCACGCGAGTTGCACTGCGGAGAGGATCTCTGGTTGTGAATTCGTCCCAGGGAGGCGGCAGCAAAGACACTTGGGTGTTGAATCAATAGACATGCTCTCTCGAGTCGCAGACAACCTGTATTGGATGAGCCGCTACCTGGAGCGCGCAGAACATAGCGCGCGCATCCTTGACGTGAACCTCAACCTGATGCTCGATGAGTCGTCTTCGAGTGTCGACCGCCGCTGGCAACGAGTGCTGGCGGCCCTCGGCAATCCACTCAACCTGGCGTGGAGTGGCGATGCGTATCAGATTGCGCACGTGCTCACCTTCGATTCCAGCAACCGCTCGTCGATCACCTCCTCGATCACGTCGGCTCGTGAGAACGCACGCCAGGTGCGCGAGGAGATCAGTTCTGAGCAATGGCAACGGGTGAACCGCCTGTTTCATCAGGTGGCCCACTACAACCTGACCGAGAGCCTCGATGTCCTGCCATCGGAATTTTTACTGAACGTGATTGAAGGAGTCCATCTTTTCCAGGGTGTGACCGACTCCACCATGGGCCATGGCGAAGCGTGGCACTTCATTCAGGTGGGCCGGTACATCGAGCGCGCCTCGGCGACCGCCAACCTGCTCAATCTCTACCACCGGGAGTTCTGGGGCCAGGCCGGCAGCACGCCTGAAGGCAGTGAGTATCTGGAGTGGATCGGGTTGCTGCGGTCCTGCACCGCATTCGAAGCCTACTGCAAGGCGTACACCGCCGATTTGAATCCCGACCGGATTCTGGAGTTCCTCCTGCTAAACCCCGAGTTCCCCCATGCGGTTCGCTATTCCATCGACTGTCTGCAGACCGCTCTGGATCGAATTCACGGGGAAGGAGGGAAGCGCCGCGCGGCACCGCTGACCAGACTGGCAGGCAGACTCCAGGCTTCACTCGGCTTTGGGCAGATCTCAGAGATCCTGTCGGAGGACGTTGGTTCCTACCTCGAGGGCATCCTCTACCAGTGCCGCGATATCCACGAGACGATCTACCAGCTTTACATCAATTACTCGATCCAGACGGCCTTAGCCGGATAACCACCATGTTCTATTCGATTCGACACCTCACGAAGTTCCGATATACGACGCCGGTCAGCGAAAGCGTGATGGAGACGCGCATGCATCCCCGCAGCGATCAAAGCCAGCGCTGCCTCACATTTCATCTCTCGGTAAGTCCCCGTTGCCGCGCCTTCACGTATCGCGACCACTTGGGCAATCATGTTCATCACTTCGACATTCCTGGCCAGCATTCTCAGTTACTCATCGTTGCCGAGGCACTGGTCGATCTTCAGCACCCTGCCGAGGTTCCGTCCTGGTTGGCTCCAGAAGCCTGGACCGAACTCGATGCCCTGGTCACCGATGGCGACTACTGGGAGATGCTGCTTCCCAGCGAGTTCGCGAACCCGACGCCAGCGCTTCTTGCACTCGCGAAGAAGCTGGACGTGTATCGTCGCGACGATCCTCTGCGGGTGCTGCATGAACTGAACTCCGCCCTGTACGATTCTTTTGAATATGTACCTAAGAGCACCAAGGTCGACTCACCCATTGACGATGCCATTCGCAACCAACAGGGAGTATGTCAGGACTTCGCACACATTATGATCGCGCTGGTGCGGACCCTGCGCATACCGTGCCGGTACGTGAGTGGATACCTGCATCGCCGCGTCGAGGACCACGATCGCTCGACCGACGGTGCGACCCATGCCTGGGTAGAAGCCTTTCTGCCGCAGCTTGGTTGGGTGGGCTTCGATCCCACAAATCACCTCGTGGCCGGAGACCGGCACCTCCGGACCGCGATCGGCCGCGATTACGCCGATGTGCCCCCCACCAAGGGCGTCTTCCGAGGTGAGACCGCGAGCCAGCTGTCGGTTGCGGTCCGCGTCACCGCTTCCGAGGTTGCCCCAGAAATCGACCAAGGTCTACCCGTTCCGGAAGACTGGTCGGTGCTGGTCGAGAAAGCGCAGAAGGCGCCCCCCAAGCCCGCCTCGCCCCCCCAGCTCGCGCAACAGCAACAGTAGCGGCCTGCGATATCTAGTTGCTGGTCGAGACGGCGTGATCCCGTGATGGCATCCCGTCGTGCCTCGAGCACGCCGATTTAGCGCGTTCTCGCGCTCGACCGACCTGCCTCTCGGGCGCTTCCCTTGACTAGGGAAAGTGGCGTGCCCGGCGGCGCATCCCAACGGCACACACTAAGTCAGGACTGGACCTCCAGAAGCTATCGATTACACTGTTACGATAGATCAGGTTATATAATCAAAAGGCCCGCCAGAGTCCTCGGATGCGGCGCCCCGCTCAGCTCGGGGCGTCGAGTTGTGATTGGAGGGAGAGCGAGTCGAAATGCCACACAGCATGGCGAAAAGGCAGTTGTAAATCCACTCCAGCGAGGCGCAATGGAGATTCGGCCAGGGATCGAGATGGCCAGCCTGTCGGACGTCGGCTGCCAGCGTGAGAACAACGAGGACTTGACCTCCTACTGGGAGCCCCAGAGTGACGACGAGTTTCAGCGGAAGGGAAGACTCGCCGTCGTCGCCGATGGAATGGGCGGTTATGAAGGCGGGCAAGAAGCCAGTCGGCTGGCCGTAGAAACGATCGAAGATGTGTACGGCCACGAGCCAGCCAACGATCCGCGGGGCGCGCTCTTGAAGGCATTCCGGGCGGCTCACGAACGCATTCGCGAGTACGCCGAATCCCATCCCGAGTTTCACGGCATGGGAACTACCTGCACCGCCCTCGCCCTGAATGATCTCCACCTTTACTTTGCGCATATCGGCGACAGCCGCCTCTACCTGGTGAGAGGCAACGCGATTCTGCGCTTAACCCGGGATCACTCGTATGTGGGAAGACTCGTCGAGTCGGGAGTTTTGCGCTCCGAGGAGGCCGAGCGGCATCCCCAGCGCCACATCCTGACGGCCGCCCTGGGCGCCGGAACTGACGTCGCAGCAGACGCGCCCACCAGTCCGGTCACCCTCGAGAACGGCGACATTCTGGTGCTATGCACCGACGGGTTATGGAGCCTTGTCCAGGAGTCCGAGATTCTCGCCATCGTTACCTCGCACGACGCCTCCTCGGGGTGTGCGGAATTGGTGAAACTGGCTCGCCAGCGCACCGGACCGGACAACATCACCGTCCAGATTCTGCGAGTTTCCTTCAACGGAGCCTCGGGCCACTAGGGGTCTTGGGAGCGTTTTGGTCCGTCCGCTGGCCCGTCCGTTCCGGCTGAAAAGCACCCCCCTCGAACCCGCAAGTCACTCTTTGCCTCTCCTGTAAATGATTTGTATGCAATGAGATAAACGTGCCGTCCGCAGTTTGGGGCGGACTCGCAGTTGGCATTTTTCGAGAAATCCAATAAACTCTATAAGACACATAGACTTCGATGGGAACATGCTCAACATGAAGATTTCACAGAAAGGTCTCTACGCCCTGCAGGCCATGATGATGCTGGCGCGCCGCTACAACCAGGGCGCGATCAAGATTCGTGATATCGCGTACGAAGAAGACCTGCCGGAAAAATTCCTCGAGCTCATTCTGCTGGAACTGAAGAACGCGCGGATGGTGGAGAGCGTCCGTGGGGCAAAGGGTGGTTATGCCTTGCGGCGTCATCCGTCAGAGATTCACTTGAGCGAGATCATCCGGTTGGTCGACGGTCCACTGGCGCCCTTTGGAGATGCTGAACAGCTCAGGGCTCTCATCGACAAGGATCCCGCTCACCGGGCGCTGTACAAGGTCTTCCTTGAGGTGCGCGATGCGGCTGCAAACATCCTCGAGAATACCACCCTGACCGATATTGTCAGCCCGCGGCCGGGCGCGACGAAGCGCACAAAACGCCAGGGTAGGAAGAAGGAAAAGGAGACACCGGGCGTTCTGCCGATGGTGGTTCGCGGGGCAGGGGGCAAAAACTAGTCCGGACCTCCAGCGCACCGGCGCTGCCGCAGGGCCCCCAGCAGAAAACAAGCCGCAAGGAAAGAGGATTTGATGGTTCGGGCAGGTGCGAGGCGCCGGAATGACTCGGGGAAGCCCGTCGGGGATTTGTGGTGAGGAGCAAAGCACAAGAGGAGATCGGATGAAGGCATCGCGGAGGCTCGGGGTCTTGGTTGCGGTGGTCGGCTTGCTGCTGGGTGCAGTGGTGTCCGCAGTGGCCTATTCGGGCGACGTCACTTTACTGAACGTTTCCTACGATCCCACCCGGGAACTTTATCAGGACTACAACGTTGCTTTCGCCAAGTACTGGAAGGCCAAGACTGGCAAGCCGGTCACCATCCAGCAGTCGCACGGCGGATCCAGCAAGCAGGCCCGCGCCGTGATTGATGGGCTGGAGGCTGACGTCGTGACCCTGGCGCTAGCCTATGACATCGACGCCATTTCAGAGAAGGCGAATTTGCTTCCGAGAGACTGGCAGTCGCGCCTGCCGAACGACAGTTCTCCTTACACGTCGACCATCATTTTCCTGGTGCGGAAGGGAAATCCCAAAGGGATCAAAGACTGGGACGATCTAGTCAGGCCGGGCGTGGCAGTGATCGCGCCGAACCCGAAGACTTCGGGAGGCGCGCGCTGGAACTACCTGGGAGCCTGGGGATACGCATTGAAGAGTTCGGGCGGCGACGAATCCAGGGCACGGGATTTTATCTCGAAGCTTTACAAGAACGTTCCCGTACTCGACTCCGGAGCCCGGGGATCGACGACAACCTTTGTGGAGCGCGGCATCGGCGACGTGTTGATCGCTTGGGAGAACGAAGTCCTGCTGGGTGCCAAGGACCTTGGGCAGGACAAGTTTGACATCGTGGTGCCTTCCGTCAGCATCCTCTGCGAGCCCACCGTAAGTATCGTGGACAAAGTCGTCGATAAGAAAGGGACTCGGGCGGTTGCCCAGGCCTATTTGGAGTACCTCTACAGTCCGGAAGGCCAGGAAATCGCAGCCAAGCGGTATTACCGACCTCGGTCCGAGGCGGTCGCCAAGAAGTACGCCCATCAGTTTCCTAAGGTGAAGCTGTTTACTCTCGCGGAAATCGTGGGGGACTGGCAGAAAACGCAGAAGGTCCATTTTGCCGATGGTGGGGTGTTTGACCAGGTCTACCAGCTAAACCAGTAGCCAGCAAGTCTTTGAGATTTCCTCCGAAAGGTTCGATGAAAAAAATCCGTCAATAGGATTCCGAGGCCGATGACGTTCACCTTCAAACAGCGCAGCATTTTGCCGGGCTTTGGGCTCTCGCTCGGTTTCACGATTCTGTATCTGAGCCTGATTGTGCTGATTCCCCTGTCGGCGACGTTTCTCAAGACCGCGTCGCTTACGTGGGGTCAGTTCTGGCACGTTGTCACCTCTCCCCGTGCGTTGGCTTCCTACCGGCTCAGCTTCGGCGCTTCCGCGATCGCGGCTTTCACCAATCTCGTGTTCGGGTTGCTGGTTGCGTGGGTCTTGGTGCGCTACCGATTTCCGGGCAGGCGTCTGCTGGATTCCCTGGTCGACTTACCGTTCGCCTTGCCGACCGCAGTCGCAGGAATTGCGCTGACCGCGATTTATTCGAGCCATGGCTGGATCGGGCACTACCTCGAGCCCCTTGGCGTCAAAGCCGCCTATTCGCGTCTCGGTGTGGTAATTGCGCTCACGTTTACCGGCCTACCCTTCGTAGTGCGAACCGTTCAGCCGGTCTTGGAAGATCTCGATAAGGAGATGGAAGAGGCCGCGGCAAGTCTTGGCGCGGGGCGCTGGCAGACCATTTCAAGAGTGTTGTTTCCTGCGGTGATGCCTGCGGCGCTCACGGGCTTCGCCATGGCTTTCGCCCGGGCTGTCGGCGAGTATGGCTCGGTCGTCTTCATCTCAGGAAACATGCCGATGCGAACCGAAATCACCCCCCTTCTCATCATTACCAAGCTGGAGCAATACGATTACGCGGGTGCGACCGCTATTGCGGTGGTCATGCTGGCTGTGTCGTTCGGCTTGCTTTTGACGATCAATCTCCTGCAGGTGTGGAGCGGCAGACGGGAAAAGAGTGCAGCCTCGCTCGAAGAGGTGGCGGCGATCCCGATCAAGGTCTAGGAGTGGCCTGAAACTGCAGCCGGGCCGTAAGACTTTCAAGCAATGAAAGTATGGCGACAACCGTCACATTGAGAAATCCCGCAGCCGTCGCGCCCAGGACTACGACAGCGACGACCGAAGGCCCATGGGTCCGCTGGCTGCTGACTGGAATCGCCGTGCTGTTTCTTGGGGTCTTTCTGTTCTTACCGTTGGCGGTGGTTTTTAGTTCAGCCTTGGCCAAGGGCTTAGCCGCCTACCTGGCGAGCTTGCGCGAACCCGACGCCTGGGCCGCGATACGGCTGACTCTCATAGCGGCCGGCATCGCCGTGCCCGCAAACCTTCTTTTCGGAGTCGCGGCGGCCTGGGCCATCGGCAAGTTCGACTTCTTCGGCAAGAGCGTCCTGATCACCCTGATTGATCTTCCATTTGCGGTGTCGCCCGTGGTGTCCGGGCTCATTTACGTTCTGCTATTCGGCCTCCAGGGACTTCTGGGTCCATGGCTGGCCGCTCACGACATCAAGATCATTTTTGCGGTCCCGGGGATTGTCCTGGCCACGATCTTTGTGACCTTTCCGTTTGTCGCGCGTGAATTGATTCCGCTCGTCCAGGCACAAGGCAACGACGAAGAAGAAGCCGCCCTGACGCTCGGTGCCGGCGGTTGGCAGACCTTTTTCCGCGTAACCCTCCCCAACATCAAGTGGGGCCTGCTGTATGGCGTGATTCTGTGCAACGCCCGGGCCATGGGTGAGTTTGGCGCGGTCTCCGTGGTGTCCGGTCACATCCGCGGACGCACCAACACCATGCCGCTGCATATCGAGATCCTCTACAACGAATACCAATTTGTCCCCGCATTTGCGGTCGCTTCCTTGCTGGCGCTGCTGGCTCTGCTGACTCTATTCGTCAAGTCCGCGATTGAATGGAAGGCGAAACAACAGCTGGCTCGACTGGAAGCCGCGGCGGCGGGGGAGGAGCTCGCGTGAGCATTGAAGCGATTGGCATTACAAAACGATTCGGACATTTCGCCGCCTTGGACAACGTAGATCTCACCATTCCCAGCGGCGAACTGGTCGCCTTGCTCGGCCCTTCCGGCTCGGGCAAGACGACGCTCCTGAGAATTATTGCTGGACTTGAGTTCGCAGACTCGGGGACGATCCGCTTCAACGGCAGCGATATCACGGAGCAGACCGCGGGAGAACGTCGAGTGGGCTTCGTGTTTCAGCACTACGCCCTGTTTCGGCACATGACGGTGTTTGAGAATATCGCCTTCGGTCTGCGGGTCAGGCCGCGCAAGGTGAGACCGCCCAAGAAAACGATTCATTCCAAGGTATATGATTTGCTGAGGCTGATCCAGTTGGAGAATCTGGCCCATCGATACCCGTCACAGCTTTCCGGAGGTCAACGTCAACGAGTGGCCTTGGCGCGCGCCCTGGCGGTAGAGCCCAGCGTCCTTTTGCTGGATGAGCCGTTTGGAGCGCTGGATGCCAAGGTGCGCCTTGAGCTCCGCCGCTGGCTCAGGCAACTACACGACGAGATTCACATCACAAGCGTATTCGTCACTCACGATCAGGAAGAGGCGCTGGAAGTCGCAGACCGGGTCGTGGTCATGAATCAGGGCCGAATCGAGCAGGTGGGTTCTCCAGATGAGGTCTACAATCACCCGGCAACGCCTTTTGTCTATCGGTTTCTCGGCAACGTCAATCTGTTCCATGGCCGTATCGACGAAGGCCACGCGCTCCTGCACAACACTGCGGTGCAGGGCAAGCCGCCCGCCGACAACCAGAGCACTTTGGTATATGTGCGTCCACACTCACTGGAAATCCGCCGACAGCCAAACGGCGAAACTCACTTCCGCGCAACCATTAAACACATCAATGCTGCAGGCCCCCTGGTTAAGGTCGAAGCGGTTACGGAGTGGGGCGGCCCGGTTCATGTGGAGATGTCGCAGGAACGTTTCCGGGATCTGCAACTCACCAATAACGAGTCGGTATTCATAACGCCCAGGGACGTGAAGGTCTTTGATGGCCACTCTTCCGATTGACGCGTTATCCCTCGCTCCGAGGGTCTGAATAAACCCGCATGCTGCGTGGCCTTCGGGCGAGGCATGCCTAGTGTTGTTTATGTCTGGGGGGCGAAGCACGATGACGACCAGAAGAGACTTTCTGAAGAGTGCATCCGGCATGGCACTGGCCGGATCTGCCCTGCAGCCGTTCTTGACTTGGGCGACCGCCGACTCTAGTCTTACAGTCCCCGGCAAAGAAGGACTGATCGTCCGCTCCTATCGGTTCCTGGACCTGGAAACGCCCGTCGAATACTTCAGTACCTGGCTCACTCCCGCGGAGCACTTCTTCGTTCGAAACCACATGCATGAGCCCAGTACGCTGGATCCGGCGGATTGGAAGCTGAGTATCGGCGGAGAAGTCGACCAGCCGTACACCCTGACGCTTGCCGAACTGTCCAGGCTCGAAACACACCCCGTGGTGAACACGCTCGAATGCGCTGGCAACGGTCGCGCTTTCCAGAGTCCCCGGGTTGCGGGAGTGCAGTGGCAAAAGGGTGCGGTCGGCACGGCGCGCTTCAGCGGACCGCGTCTGCGCGACCTGCTCGGGCGCGCGGGCGTGAAATCGACCGGGAAGCACGTGATGTTTCGAGGACTCGACGACGTTCCGGGAAGGGTTCCTCCGTTCATTCGCAGCATCCCAATCGAAAAGGCCACGGATTCCGATACCCTGATCGCCACCCACATGAACGGTGCCGCGCTGCCCAGGCATCATGGTTTCCCGGCGCGCGCGCTCGTCCCCGGTTGGATCGGCGCAGCTTCGTGCAAGTGGCTCACCGAAATCAAGGTCCTCGAGAAGGAGTTTGAAGGCAACTTTATGAGCCCCGGCTATCGCATGCCTAACCAGCCGCTGAAACCTGGAGAAGCCGTGAAGCCGGAAGACACTCATCCGGCCACGGCGCTCCCTGTGAAGTCGCTCATCTCCAGTCCCGGCGACGGGGCGACCATCAAATCACGCGCTCTCGACATTCAGGGAGTTGCCTGGGCGGGAGAAGCCGAGGTCGTTCGGGTGGAGGTCTCCACAGATGGTGGCGCCTCCTGGCAGCGCGCGCAGTTAGCCGGTGAACAGGCTCGCTATGCGTGGCGTCTCTGGAATTTCAAGTGGAAAGCTCCGGGGACTGGCGACTACCGAGTCGCCTCACGCGCGACCGATAGCCAGGGCCGCAGGCAGCCGGCCGCCCCTGTCTGGAATCCAAGTGGCTATCTCAACAACGCCGTCGATCAGGTGAGGATTCATGTTCAAGCATAGCTTTGTATGGACCCTCTTGGTTCCGCTGTCGATGGGGTCGGTCCTGGGGGCGCAGTCGGCGCCGGCGCCTGAGCTGCCCGCGGGCTCCATGCGGGCCCAGGCCGCGACCGCCTGCACCGAGTGTCACGATACCCGCCTCATCGTTCAACAGCGCTTGAGCAGCGCAGCCTGGACGAAAGAAGTCGACAAGATGACGAAGTGGGGAGCGGTGGTCGATCCGCAGGATCGGGATGCGCTCATCCATTACCTGAGCGCCAACTTCAGCGTCGACAAACCGGAATATGTCGCGGACCGATTACCGGTCGCCCATCGAACGAGACCGAAGAAATAGCATTCCTCGTCGGACACCATACGACGTACCCGCTGGCGGACAGCAAAGCGTCATCGGCACGGCGTCCAACCTGGCCGGAGGA
>DASQPN010000118.1:0-34042 GCA_035643915.1 Terriglobales bacterium
CGAGCGCGACGAGATCGGCGGCACCGTGGCGAAATATCCACGGCAGAAGCTGGTAATGACCAGCCCGGTGGAGTTCCCGATGTACGGGAAATTCAAGAAGACCGAACTCTCCAAAGAGAACCTGCTGGCATTCTGGGACAAGGTGCTGCACCGGGCTGATTTTAAGGTCCGCACTGGCCAGAAAGTGGACGACATCAAAAGGGGAGAAGAAGGCATCTTTACGGTTATCACGCCAAGCGAACAGTTCCGTGCGTACGCGGTGATGCTGGCGTTGGGCCGGACCGGGACCCCGAGGAAGCTGGGAGTCAAGGGCGAAGACCTGCCCAAGGTCATGTACCGGTTGATCGAAGCTGACCACTACGTCAACAAGAGAATCCTGGTGGTGGGTGGTGGCGATAGCGCGGTCGAGGCGGCCATGGGGCTGGCGAACCAGGTCGGCAACAAAGTGACCCTCTCGTACCGCTCGGCGCAATTCAGCCGCATCAAGGAACGGAACTCGCAGCGGATGGCCGATAGCATTAAATCGGGGAAAGTCGACGTGCTCTTTAACTCGAGCCCGCTGGAATTCAAAGAGGAGTCGGTGCTGCTGGATGTGCAGGGGCAACAGCGGGAGATTCCGAACGACTACGTGTGGATCTTTGCGGGTGGGACTCCGCCGAATGATTTCCTGAAGAAGATCGGGGTCGGGTTCGGGGCGCGGGACATGACGCAAGACGCCAGCCACGAGGCGAAGCAAGCCATCATCGCCAAGAAAGATCAGGCGCAAAGTGCTTCCGCGGCCGCTGGAAAGGCTCCGGCGACGGTCCCGACCGAGACGTTTGCGGAGTCGAGGCTTGGAATCCCGGGCGAGGATCAGACCAAAGTGTCGTACCGGCTGGACGATGCTGCGAAGTACGTGGACAACGACATTCTAGTGGTAGGCGGGGGCGACACCGCCATTCGCGCGGCCGTGGCCCTGAGTCACAGTGCACGGAACCGCATCACCTTGAGCTATCGTGGGGATCAGTTCCAGCGAGGACCGGAGCGGGACCGCAATTTGATTGAAACCGCAGAGCGCGAGAAGAGGGTCCGCATCCTGAGGCACTGCAGCGTGGCCGCGATCACCTCCGATTCGGTGATCCTGGATGTGAACGGGAAGCCTGCAGAAATCCCCAACGACCGCGTTTTTATCCTGATCGACAGCGAAGAGTCGGTTGAACTTCAACCGCCCCCGACCAGCACTCTGCGGCCCGAAGCAACGCTTCAGTAGCGGGGCCGTCTCCGTCTTCAGAATCGTAGCTGTTCGAGATAACTGAAGCTGGCCCGGATACTGTCAAAGGGAGACGTTGGGTTATCCTGCTCGACGAAGTAGTGCCGAATTCCTGCCTTGTCTGACTGGGCGAACAGGGTTTTCCAATCGATGGAATTGTCGGCGGCCACATCGGTCATGTCGCCATTCCGGGCTCTTCCCTTCACGTGAACCAGTGGAAAACGCCCCAGGTAGCGATTGAAATACGCGAGTGGATCGGCCCCGGCGTTCACGATCCAGTAGAGATCCATTTCCATCTTGACGAGATTGGGATCGGTGCCGTTGAGCAGGATGTCGTACGGCAATTTGCCGTCGACGGGCGCGAACTCGAAGGAGTGGTTGTGATAGGCAAACTGGATGCCAGCCTGCCGGGCTGCTTCCCCGGCGCGATTGAAGGTCTCTGCGATGCTCGGCCAGCTGCCGGGCTGCTGGCGGGTCTTCTCGTCAATCGAGGAGCAAACGATGTACTGCTGCCCGATCCGGTGGGCGGATTCCAGAACGCCGGGCCATTTGTCACCCAGGTAGCTGTTATTGAAATGCGCGCTGGGCGAAATCAGGCCGGCGCGGTCGAGCGCTGCCTTCACGTCTTTCGGGGAGCGTTCGAAGTAGCCGGCGAACTCGACCTCGCGATAGCCGATGGCCGCGACTTTGGCGAGAGTTCCATCGAAATCTCCCTCCATGGCGTCGCGAACGGTGTAGAGCTGCACACCGACCTTTTCGATTTTCCGGGTATCGGCGGCCCAGGACAAGCGGCTAGCAAGCATGCCGGCACCGGTGACGGTTTCAAGGAACGATCTGCGATTCATGGCGAGGGCGGTCTCCTCTCGTGCGTCTCACAGCATAGCGGCACACGGCATGCAGCGCAATGCGCCACCACGATGAGACCAGGTGCGAAATTCGAACGAAAAACTGCCGGTTGCACCCCTATTTTACGACCGCCATGGAGGCGGGTGTGGAACTTGTAGCGGCGGTTGCGATCGATGTCAAGACGCCGGTTGCGGGTGTGATCCGGAAAACCGTGATGTCGTGGGATGTCTGGTTGCCGACGAAGAGGAACTTACCCGTGGTGTCGGCGAGGATGAAGGACGGCGAGGTACCGGCCGAGTACGGGGGAGCTGGAGTGGTGGTGATCACGGTTGGCACGCCGGTGGTCGCATCGATGGTAAACGCGTAGACGTTGTTGCCCTGCTCATTGGTGACGTACAGATACTTACCCGACGAATCCACCACCACCGAGGTCAGCGGGGTGATCGTGGTTGAAGAAGTCACGACCCCGTAGGGAGATCCACTCATGGGGATCAGTGCCCCGGAACCGGAATCCACCGTGAAACCTGAAAAATTGCCGTCCAGCAGGCTGGCGACGTACAGGAATTTGCCGGAGGGATCCAGTGTGAGCCAGTTCGGCCCCTTGCCCACGGTAATCGGCGAGTTGGGAACGGGGGTCAAGCCGCCTGAGGAATCGACCGAGAAGCCGGAGATCGAAGCGCTGCCCTGATTCGCCACGTAGAGAAACTTGCCGGAGGGCGAGATGGCCAAGCGGACTGGACTGAAACCGGTCGAGGCAGGCGGTGCCGTTGAGGCGGTCAGGACACCGGAACCGGAGTCGATGGAATAAGCTGTAATGGTGTTTGAGCCGGTATTGGCCGCGAACAGCAGGCTGCCGGCGGGGTCCATGAGCAAGGCGGCCGGGTTATTCCCAGTGGATGTGCGGGGCATCACTTCCGCAAGGGCGCCGGAGGTCGCGACCTTGAAGAGCGAAATGTTGGCCTCTCCCGCATTCGCGATGTAGGCAAACTTGGCGGAAGGGTGAACGAGGACGGTAGTAGGGGAAATGCCTGTGGGGTAGGGCGATCCCAGGATCTGGCTGAAACTGCCCGTACGGTTGCTGATGTGGAAGGCAAGGACTCCACTGTTCAGGGGGGTGGTGACGTAGGCGGTTTGGTGCCCGCCTCCAGCGCATGCGGGCAGGCTCAGAAAGATGGCCAAGGCACAGATCGCGAGGCTTACTCTGGTTAACACCGGTTCGGGCTCCTTTGCGCCGGACGTTCGCATACGCAGAACGGCGTGGCGTAGGTCTATTTGTGACTTGAAAACAGGGTCCAGCCATTTTATGCCATCCACGGCGGGAACCGCTGGGACCGGAAGCGCCCGCGGAAATATAGCCTGAGGACGCTCGGTGGATATCAGCCTTTAGACGGCCTTGCGGGGGGAAGCGTTGCCCGCTGGGAGCCGGGAGGCTCCAGGATGCGGTAGCGACGGGGCAACTGGGGTTAAGATGAGGGGCCGGGGTGTCAGGTGGCAGCTCTCAGGTCTTGGCTCTTGGCTCTTGGCTCTGGCTCTTGGTCGTTTCAGCCGCTCTTCCGTTGAAGGGTGGAGACTGGGTAGGGGTGGGTTGAAGCTACTTGTCGTTGAAGACGAGGCGCGCATGGTGGAACTCCTCCGGAAGGGTTTGACGGAGGAGGGTCATACGGTTGTGTGCGCTTCGGACGGAAGCGAGGGACTGGAGTTGGCACGTGACTATGAATTCGACGTCATTATCCTCGACATCATGATGCCGAAGCTCAACGGCTACGATCTGGCGCAGCGCCTCCGAACGGAACGAATCGCGACCCCGATGTTGATGCTCACGGCCAGGGACTCGGTTCCAGACGTGGTGCGCGGTCTGGATGCTGGGGCCGACGACTACATGACCAAGCCGTTCGCCTTTGAGGAATTGCTGGCCCGGCTGCGCGCTGTGAAACGGAGGGCGCCGGTCCCACAGCAAACCAAGCTGCAAGTCGGGAACTTGGTGCTGGATCCGGCGACGCGGGAAGTATCGCGCGCGGGTGTGGACATCCTGCTGACGCGCACCGAATACAACCTGCTCGAGCGCCTGATGTATCGCGCGGGCAAGGTGGTGCCCCGACGTTCCCTGATTGAGGCCGTGTGGGGCTTCGACCGCGAGATCGAAGAGAACACGCTTGACGCTTTCGTGCGGCTGCTGCGGACCAAGATCGACACCGAGGGCCAGTCCAAGCTGATTCACACCGTGCGCGGAGTCGGCTACATGATCCGGGCGGAGGCCCAGCCATGAAGCGGCTCTCGATCGGGCTGCGCTTGACCATCTGGTACGTGGGAATTTTCGCCCTGGCCCAGCTGATTTTCGGCGTGGGAATGTGGTTCATCCTGCGCGAGAACATGCAGGACGTCGCTGACAGCGCGCTGGCGAGCGAAGTTGAAGATGTGCGGCGCTTTTTGGACGGTCAAAGGACGGATGGGACGCTTGCCGAAATCCGCGCCGCGGTCACGGAAGAATACAGCGCGGAGGCGGGCGGCGATTACTTGCAAATCATTGACGCGGACGGCCACTGGATCTACCGGGCGGCGGCGCTTGCCGAGCACCCGTTCCCTGCTCTTTCGCCCAAACTGTTGCGCAGGCCCGTCCACACGAGCCTGCAATTTGGGAAGGAACCCTTTCGGTTTGTAAGCCAGCGGATTGACGTCAACGGCCGCTCCTATACCGTGCAGGCGGGCATTTCGACGCGGGAGGAAGTGGAGACGCTAGCGCGCTTTCGGCGCTATCTGCTCATGTTTGCTCCGCTGCTCCTGCTGGCTACCGGCGGAGTCGGGTATTGGCTGAGCCGGAGGGCGCTGTCTCCGGTCGATGCGTTAACTCGCACGGCGCGAACCATCACGGGGAACACGCTCAGCAACCGGCTTGAACAACTTCATACGGGAGACGAACTGCAGCGCCTCTCAGACACTCTGAACGAGATGCTGGCCCGGATCGAGACGGCATTCACCCGCGTGACCGAGTTTACCGCCGATGCTTCGCACGAACTGCGAACTCCGATCTCGCTGATCCGGACCGAAGCGGAACTGGCTCTGCGACGGTCGCGGGGGGAAGAGGAGTACCGCGAGGCGCTGCGCCACGTTCTGCTGGAGGCGGAACGGACCACTTCGCTGATCGAAGAGTTGCTGGCGCTGGCGCGGGCGGATTCGGGCCGGCAGGCTCTAAACATCCAGCCCATCGATTTGCGCGGCACTCTACAGGAAGTTGCGTCCGGGTGGAGGGCGGTGGCGGGGGTTCGCGGCCTTCAGTTCAGTGAAAGGATCCTGGAGGCCGAGTTGCGCGTACTGGGAGATGAGGCGGCGCTGCGGCGGGTGGTGAACGTGCTGCTCGACAATGCGTTCAAGTACACGCCGTCACCGGGCGGCACCGTCACTTTAGCAGCCGAAGAGAAGGACGGAAGCGCCGTCATCAGCGTGCGCGATAGCGGAGTCGGGATTGCCGAGGAAGATCATAGCCGGATTTTTGAGCGCTTTTACCGGGTGGACAAGACCCGCAGCCGTGAATTCGGCGGTGCCGGGCTCGGTCTTTCGATCGCGCAGTGGATCGTGCAGCAACACCGCGGCATGATTCAAGTGGAGAGCACTCTGGGCGCGGGGTCCATCTTTCGGGTGGAGCTTCCCCTGGCGGGGGCGATTGTTCCGAAGGAGCTCTTGGCCCGCTAGGGCAGGTGTATCGCTTCCAGGGGCCAAAGCCGTGACTCTATGGGGGCGGCGGCGGCGCGCCTAAGGCGCGCCCCTTCAAAGCCGCTTCGTCTCAAAGCACTCCCTTCAAGTCCTTCCTTATAATAAAGCCTACCTTTCGAGGTATCGAAGCGGGCCGCTTCGAAGGGTGTCCGTCCGCTCATCGGGCGAGACGCTCCGTTGCTTTGCGATTGTACGGTCGAACGGGTTATCACTCGGCAACCAGCAAGCTCTCCGCGAACGGCCACTCCTTGTCGATCCACTGGGCTTCGCAGCGGAAGCCGGTGTCATGGGCCATTTGAAAAACCTCTCCCTTGGAGTACTTGTGGCTGCTCTCGGTCCAGATGGTTTCGTCTGCTCTAAATCGCACGGAGAAACCGGCTCCGCCAACAGTGACGGTCTGCGCTCGCTTTGCACGCAAGTGCATCTCAACGCTTCGGGCCTGGGGATTGAATTTCGCGACGTGCTCGAATTGATCCAGGACGAAGTCGGCGTCGAGTTCGCGGTTGATGCGGGCCAACAGGTTCAGGTTGAAGGCGGCGGTGACGCCCAGCGGGTCGGCGTACGCCTCCAGCAATTGTGGAATCGCCTTCAGCAGATCAGTGCCTAGAAGCAATGAGTCGCCGGGCTGAAGGGTGTTGCGAATTTGCCGCAGAAACGTCATGCCGGCGGGGCGATCGAAATTCCCGATCGTGCTGCCCAGAAAAAGGACCAGCAGGTGCTGGTTGTTCTTGCGGCGCTCGGCAACTTCGGCAAGGCCGTCAAGGTATTCACGCTCGAAGCCGACAATGCTGATGGAGTCGATGTCGCCCAGTTCACGCTTGCACATGGCCAGCGCCGTGGGCGAGATTTCGATGGGACAGTACGAGGTGTGCTGCCGCCGCGCGAGTGCCTTCAACAGCCAGCGGGTTTTCTTTCCGCTGCCGCTGCCGAGTTCGGCTACCGTGACTGGCATGGGCAGCCGCTCCACGATCTCGTAAGCGTTGCGCAGCAGGAGACGCTCATCGGCGCGCGTCAGACCATATTCGGGCAGAACGCTTATGACTTCGAACAGGGCGGAGCCCACAACGTCGTAGAGATACTTGGAAAGCAATTCCTTCTGCGGCTTGGTGAGCCCGGCCCGCACCTCGGCGGCAAATTCCGGGACAGGCTGGGCGGCAATGGCGTGGGTCAGCATGCTCGGCTCCCTTTCGCTCTTTCGAGCTGCTCAGTGGCTCACGCAGCGGAAACCTGCGTACACGTGTGGATAGTGAGGTTGAAACCAGTTGCGGAACGAGCGGCGCAGCATGCAGGCGGCGGTTCGTGCGGAGCCGCCCTTCATAACGAAGTGTTGGTTATCGAAGAAATCCGCGGAGTATCCGCGGTAAAACGGAAACGGCTCGAAGCCGGGGAAAGGTCCGAATAGGGTGGAGGTCCACTCCCAGCCATTGCCTAAGAGGTCCGTGACTCCGAAATTGCTCTGGCCTTCCGGAAAAGCTCCGACCGGCGTGGGGTCCCAGCGCTGGAAATCGAAGTTGCCGCGCCTGGAACTGGGCGCTTCTTGCCCCCAGGGATAGGACCGCTCCTCACCCTCGCGGCTTCCGTAGGCGGCGTGCTGCCATTGGGTTTCGGTGGGAAGCGTCTTCCCGGCCCAGCGGGCGTAGGCGCTCGCTTCCGCCTGACTCACGTACA
Organism: Terriglobales bacterium; assembly: GCA_035643915.1. GTDB lineage: Bacteria > Acidobacteriota > Terriglobia > Terriglobales > Acidobacteriaceae > Gp1-AA133. The sequence goes on from DASQPN010000118.1 coordinate 7,472, forward strand.
CCGGCCAATCCAGAGGAAGGGGAACCTCATCGAACATGGTGCGGACGTGCCAGGCGTATCCGCGACGGCGCCAGAAGCCGGGATGCGCGACGTTGTGCTCGGTTTTCCAGTTCCAGCCGTCCCTGGTCCAGAAATCGCGGTTTTCATAGCCGCCGGCAGTAATGAAGTCGAGGTACTGGGCGTTCGTCACCTTGTATTTGTCGATGGCGAAGGCAGGAACGTCGGGCGTGTGTTGCTCGTACTCATTGTCCCAGCCAAAGCTGTCTGGCTCGTCCCGGCGAAGGCCGAGCGTGACGCGGCCGGCGGGAATTTCAATCATCCGAGGTGTAGCCGAACGAGTCACCAGTTCGGGCCTGAGCTGGGGTTGCACTTTGCGGTCCAACGGCAACTGGTGAAGCATGTACGCCAGAGTCTCGGCATGCATCAGGCGGTGCTCAATCGCGACCTGCAGCAGCAAGCTGACCGGGAACTCCTGCCTGGCAGGGGTGGATATGTCGGAAAGCTGAGCCTGGAGGCTATGGTCGAGCGTACGCCGGGCGCGAGCGACGTAGTCTCTGATGTCCGCGAGGGATGGCCAGTCCTGGGGCTGATCGGCGGGAAGTCCACCACCGACCGGATCAATCCCGAACGCAAAGAGGCGATCGTATTCAGGGTGCAAGGCGTTGACAGAGAGAACGCGGTCTCGCAACAGATTCCAGTCGAACGCTTCCAAGTGACCGATGTAGAAGACGATGCGGTGTCGTTCCGCGATGGGACGTTCGTAAAGAGAATCCTGCCGGACGAAACCGAAGAGTTGGTCGGTGCGGGCGCGAGCCTGCGCCAGTCGCTCCAGCAGTTCGTGACGAAGCTCAACTTCCCTCTGCGCTGCGAGCATTTCCCTGGCCTCCTGAGTCGTGAGCGCCCCACAGTAAGATGCCCGGAGACTGGAAAAGGCTCAGGGGTTTCCGGGATTTTCTGAGCCGGGAGTGCAGGTGCAGAACCAGCACGAAGACGCCGATGGACAGGCATATACCTTATTGTAAACACATGGGTTATGCGGATGCCAGGGCTGGGTTGTTGGGCCGCCAAATCGGAACCAGGCCGGGCAGGTTTCGCGGGCTCCTACCTAGCTCCCGGTCGACCATCAGCCGCGTTCGATGGAACGGGCTGGTGACGGCTGTCTTATGATGGTCGGTGTTCATGGGGCTGAGAACGTGAGAACACTTCTTCGAATCGCGCTCGTGGCGTTGCCGGTTTCGGGCTGGGTGTTGGCTTTCATGGCGCACGATACGGCCGACAAGAATCTGCCTTCGGGGCACCTGCTGGGAAACGTACCTGGGAATCCGCAGCAGACGAACAACCTGCCGACGGTGCTGGCGGTGAGCCCGGACCGGCGCTACGTCGCGGTGCTGAACAATGGCTACGGGGCGTACACCTCAGACTTGCGGCAGTCGGTTGCGATTCTGGACGTGGCCACGAACCAGTTGACCGATTTTCCGGAGCCGCTCATGGCCAGCGGCGCGGCGCAGACCTTTTTCCACGGAATGGCGTTCTCCAGCGACGGGCGGCAGATTTACGCCTCGGTGGGGTCGATGACGGATCCGTTGGGCGAGAAGAAGGGAAACAGCGGGAACGGCATCCTGGTTTACAACTTCGACGGCGGGAAACTCGCCGGGGGTCCGTTTCTGAAGATGCCTCCACGCGCGCCTGAGGGCGGGAAACGTCTGCAGCGGTCTGACATGCGAAACGTCACGTTCCCTTCTGGCTTGGCGGTTGTGCGCGGCAAGGGTGGCGACCGGCTGCTGGTCGCGAACAATCTCTCCGACGAAGCCGTGCTTTTGGACACGGTTGGTACGGTACAGAAAAGGTTCGATCTCTCCGTCTGGCCGCGGCTCCCTTCGGCGCTGCCCTTCGGCGTGGTCGTGACCAAGGACGGGGCAACCGGCTTTGTCTCACTGTGGAACGCTTCGCGGGTGGCGGAACTGGATCTGGTGAGTGGCAAAGTGCGGAGGATGATCGAATTGGACCTGCCGAAGTCTTCCATTGCGCCGGGGTCGCATCCAACGGCGATGCTGCTCTCCGAAGATGAGCGCTGGCTCTACGTCACCCTGTCGAACGCGGACGAGGTCGTGGTCATCGATCGCAGTCAAGGTAAGGTAGTCCGTCACCTTTCAACCAGGCTTCCCGGTCAGCGGTATGGGGGAAGCGCGCCCAACGCGCTGGCCATGAGTGCGGATGGTTCGCGGCTGTACGTTGCGAACGCGGTTTCCGATTCGGTTGCGGTGTTCGATCTGACGCGGACGAGCGCCTCTCGGCAGCCCATTGGCTTCATTCCAACCCAGATTTTCCCGACCGCGCTGACCATTGTTGGGAATGATCTCCTGATTGCTTCCGCGAAAGGCACGGGGACCGGGCCGATCACGACTCCCCTGAAGACCACCGACGGAGCGCCGGATTATCCCTACCTGGTTCCAATGATTCATGGATCGTTGGCTCGACTGCCTTTGCAGAATCTGGATGCGAGCCTGGCCGCCTATACCGCGCAGGTGCTGGCCAGCAATCGAATGCGCGGCAATGCCGGTGCTCTGCCTTTCGCCTCCGCAACCAACCCCATCCGGCACGTGATCTACATCCTCAAAGAGAACCGGACTTACGACCAGATTCTGGGGGACCTTGAGGTGGGCGACGGCGATCGTTCGCTGACGATGTACGGGGAGGACATCACCCCGAATGAGCACAAGCTGGCCCGGCAGTTCGGAGTGCTGGACAACTTCTACGATAGCGGCGATGTCTCAGGCGACGGCCACATGTGGTCCACCGCGGCCACCGTTACGGACTACACGGAGAAGACGTGGCCCATGGACTATCGCGGGCATGAGCGCACGTATGATTTCCAGGGGCAGGTTCTGAACGAGACTCCGCTGGAAGACGGGAATCCGGACGTGAACGAGCCTTCCACCGGCTATTTGTGGACGAATTTCGCCCGGCACAAAGTGAGCTACCGGATCTACGGCGAGTTCGTCACCACCAAGTGGTGCAATGGAAAGCCCGGCACGAACCTGCCCACCGAGGGGCCGCCGCATCCTGAGGGCGATCCGTGCCCCAAGAGCTTTATCTATGCGGGCGAGGCGTTGCCCGAGAATGTCGGGGAACCGCACGGCTCGCCCAGCCCTTATCCCTGGCCGGTCCCGGTTTTTGCGCGCGATATTCCGACCAAGGTTGAGCTTCGCGGGCACTTCGATCCGCAGTTTCCGGATTTTGAGACCAGCTATCCCGACCAGCTGCGCGCAGATGAGTTCCTGAATGAATTTGCGGATTTTACTTCCTCGCGAACGCAGGGCCACGACACCATGCCGCAGTTCATCCTGCTGTATCTTCCGGACGACCACACGGGTGGCGTGAAGAAGGGGTATCCCACACCGGCCGCTGCGGTGGCCGACAATGACCTGGCGCTGGGGCGAGTGGTGGAGGCGGTCTCGCACAGCGCGTACTGGGACGACACTGCCATCTTCGTGGTGGAAGACGATGCCCAGGACGGCCCCGATCACGTGGACGCTCATCGCAGCATCGCGTTTGTCATCAGCAAGCGTTCGCCCCGGCGGGTCGAGGGCGGCAAGCCGGTCCCGTTCGTCGACCACACTTTATACGCGACCGTGAACATGGTGCATACCATGGAGACGCTTTTGGGGGCGCCGCCGATGAACAACAACGACGGGCGGGCGGCGCTCATGGCGCCGCTGTTCTCGGGCAGGGGCGATCAGCCGGCATTCGATGCGGACCGCCGCAACCGGGGCAACAAGCTGATCTTTCAGGTGAATGCCAAGGACTCGGAGGAGTCTCGGAAGCTGGACTTCACCCATCCGGACGCGTCCGATGCCGGGCTGCTGAACCGCGTCCTGTGGAAGGACCGCATGGGTGAGCGGCCTATGCCGGAACCGCGGCGTTCTCTTTTCCGATTGCAGGGTTTTCGATCGATCGTGGCGAACTAGGGGAACAGGCTTCGGGGTCGTGTGGGGGAGGTGATTGGCGCGGGGTGGGTCGCGTTCGAAGTTGCGACTGAAAGTTCCCGGCCATTACTTCTGCCGGAATTCGACCCAGCCCCGAGTCTTTCCGAAATCGACGTTGATCTCGCACTTCTTGGGTCCAAGGTGGCCGAAGTAGAGGCCCAGCTTGTCCGCCGGGGTGCTGAGTTGTCCGGTTTCCATGGGAGCACGCGCCAGATCCAGCTTGTCGTCATACTTGGCTTCGACGGCGGTGTTCTTGCTGACGATCAAGGTCCAATCCTTCTTCCCGGGAATGATGTACATGGTGTATCCGCCGGGCGGGATGGCGGTGCGGCCCAGGGTGATGTCGCTCTCGGTAAAGAACGTCATGGCAGAACCGCCGGGCACCAGGACTTTGCCCGCCGGAGGACCGTCGCTCTTGCCGGCCGGCATCGAGTTGTAGCGCGCGCTAATCTGCTTCCCATCTTCGAAGGTGCAGATGGCGGTCTCCGATTGTGCGGCCCCGGACTGCTGAGCCACGGCGAGGGGAACGAGCATCAAGACACTCAACAGGATCGTACAGACCAGGACTGCACGCATAACGGTGTCTCCACGCGGAATGTGAGTGCCCGACATCATCGCAAAAAGGGCTTCCAAAGAGAACCCCCCTGGGCAACATTATTTGCTAGGGCGGTTTCAGTTCGGGTCTGCTGAGGTATCGGACGCTGGCGTCTGTCTTGCGCGGAAGGATGCGGGGCGGGGGCTCAGGAGTGCGGTTGAGACATTCGGCGGCGGGCCTCTTCACAGGCCTGGTACGGGTCTCGCCCGGTGACCTGCTTGTACCAGGCGGGATGGAAGGTCCACGCCCAGGCCTCACTCACTGCTCCCCGGGTCATGGAGTGGAAGGTACCGGGCTCCCCTATGGTGCTCAGGTAGATGTGGATGAAGATGCCACCCAGCATCATGAGGGCGGAAATATCGTGCAGGACGTAGCTCACGGCCACGGACATGCGCCCGAATGTGCCGGCTCCCGCCCACAGAATAATGCCCGTGATGAGGTACACGACGCAGCCCGCGACGATCTCCCAGAACTGAACTTTCTGACCGGCGTTGAAGAATCCGGTCTCCGGAGGCTCGAGTTTTTCCGCGCCGCTGACCACCTTCCGGAGGTTGCGCAGCCAGCGGGTATCCGCCGCAGTCCACCGCATCGGTTTGATCCAGTTCAACATCTGGAGGACGAAGAAGGCTACGAAGCCGAGACCGAACCAGGGGTGCAAGGCGCGGCTGAGTGGGCCGCCACCGAAGATGGGCGCAACCCAGCGGAACAGCCAGGGGAGGTAGATCCCAAAGCCGGAGAACAACGCGAGGAAGAAAAACAGCGCGACCATCCAATGCAGGAAGCGGGTGTAAACGCGATGACGAAGGAGTTCGCCCTCATAGACGCGGTTCTGGCCGAGTCTGTCGAAGGCCTGGTGGGCTTTCTCGTCAAAGCGTTCAACCGCGGTTCCCATCGGTGGCCTCCTTCTCAAGCGGCTCGGGTTGCGGGCGGCGCGGGCCCACCATCACGTAGTGCAGGCAAACTCCCAGCAGTCCGAACAATGCAAATGTGCCCAGCACTGGCTTGGCCAGCCATTTCCAGACGGTATAGCTCCACGGGATTTGCGGATCCTTTGGCAAGCCGCCATAGAGTTCGGGTTGCGTGGCATCGTGGAGCACGTAGATCACGTGTGTACCGCCAATGGATTGGGGATCGTAGACACCGGCCTTCTCGAAGCCGAAGATGTCGCGGAGTTGGGTCGCCCGCGTTTCCGCGATGAACTTCATGTCGTCTTTCGAGCCGAACTTAAGGCAGCCCGTGGGGCATGCCTTGATGCAGGCCGGCTCCAGGCCCTGCCCTACGCGATCGGAGCACAGCGTGCACTTGTAGACCTTCTTGGTGGTCTTGTTGAACTTCGGAATCTCGAACGGGCAACCGGAGACGCAGAATTCGCAGCCAATGCAGTTTTCCTGCTGGAAGTCGACGATGCCGTTGGTGTATTGCACGATGGCACCGTCGGCGGGGCAGGCCCGCAAACAGCCGGGATCGGCGCAGTGCATGCATTGATCCTTGCGCATCAGCCACTGGATGGCGCCGTCTGCCCGCTGGTGCTCGTTGAACTTGATCAAGTTCCAGAAGTTCCAACGGGTCTCGGGCATAGTCTGATAGGTATTGTCGAAGGTGGTCGCGCTGAATGGCAGGTCGTTCCACTCGACGCAGGCCACCTCGCACGCCTTGCAGCCGATGCAGGTCGTGGTATCGACCAGCTTGCAAACTTCGAACCCGCGCTGTACACCTTCCCCGGGGATTGGGCCGGAGTGGGCCGACATCTGTTTGATCTGTAGCGTTCTTCGATCGCTCATTTGTCTGCCTCGCTACGCCTTCTCGATCTTCACCAGGAAGCCTTTGAACTCCGGGGTATAAGCGTTCGGGTCGATGACGGTGGGAGTCAGCTGGTTGGTCAACGTCTTGGCGGTTTTTCCCTCGTCTTCCGCGATGCCGCGGAAACCCCAGTGGATCGGAATGCCGATCTGGAAGGTCTCCTTACCGTCGATCTTCATCGGCCGGATGCGGCGCGTGACCATGGCCTTCGCAATGTAGTGACTGCGAATGCTGCTCACCTTCACTTTTTCCCCACCGCGGATTCCCATCCGGTCCGCGAGTTCGGCAGGAATCTCCACAAAAGGCTCAGGCACCAACTGAACGTTCATGGGGTTGTTCTTGGTCCAATAGTGATAGTGCTCGGTGAGACGGTAGGTGGTGCAGATGACGTTGTATTCCTGCCCGGGAGCTGCGTACTTGTCCTTGTCCGTTTTGTAGCGCTTGACCACGGGATTGTTGGACTGGTTCGGGTGCAGCGGATTTGCGATCGGGCTCTCGATTGGCTCGTAGTGTTCCGGGAAGGGCCCGTCGTTGAGGCCGAGCGGCACGAACAGACGCCCGATGCCTTCGGGATTCATGATAAACGGTCCCATGTGGTCTTTCGGGGGTGAGTCCGCCTTGAAGTCGGGAACATCGTTGCCGACCCATGATTGCTTGCCTTCGTCCCACCAAACCTGGCGACGTTGGGGATCCCACGGTTTCCCTTCCAGGTTGCACGAGGCGCGGTTGTAAAGCACGCGCCGGTTCATGGGCCACGACCATGCCCAGTTTGGATAGAGGCCCAGGCCGGACGGATCTTCTGTTCCCCTGCGCTGGATCAGCGCGCCCGCTTCGGTCCAGGAGCCACAGTAGATCCAGTTGCCGGAAAACGTAGTGCCGTCATCCTTCAACCAGGCAAAGCCCGGCAGCTGCTGACCGGCTTTGATGATCTGATTCGTTTTCGGGTCGGTGAGATCGGTCAGCGCCTTGCCGTTGATCTCCCTGGCAAGTTCTGCGAGTGACGGATTGTATTGATCGGTGTAGGGCCACCAGGCGTTCAGGATGGGGTCGGGGAATTTCCCTCCTTCCTTGCGGTAGAGGTCGCGGACCTTGAGGAAAATCGTGGCCAGGATTTCCTGATCAAGCTTGGCCAGCCCCGGCGGTAACAGGGCGACATTCTTCCACTGCAGCCAGCGCGCGGAGTTCACGAAAGTGCCGTCCTTCTCGGCGAAACCAGCGCCGGGCAGACGGTAGACCGTCGTCTCGATCTTTTTCATGTCCTCGGGGGTGATTCCGGGAGCACGCCAGAATTCGCTGGTCTCGTCGGGATAGATCTCGCAGACCACCAGCCAGTCGGCTTTCTTGAGCGCGTCGATGTTCTTGTTTGAGTCGGGACCGATCATCACACCGTTCATGCCGAAGGCAAAAATGCCTTTCACCTTGCCCTCGTACATGTCGTTCCAGATGTTTACCCAGGAATAGTTGCGATCAATTTTGGGCAGGTAGTGGAATGCCCAGTCGTTTTCCTTGGTGGCACCCGGTCCGTACATGGCCTTCAGGAAAGACACCGCGAACTTTGGCGTGTTCGACCAGTAGTTGAAGGAATCCCAGGGATCAGGCTTGGCCAACGTGGGCGTCACGCGCTTAAGGTAGGCCGCGAGGTCGGTATCGGCTGGGCTGGGCATCTTCAGGTACCCGGGCAGGTTGTCGAAGATGCCCGCCATGTCGGTCGCGCCCTGGATGTTCGAATGACCGCGCAGCGCGTTGACGCCACCGCCTGAACGCCCAACGTTTCCCATGAGCAACTGCAGCATCGCCGCGGTGCGAATGATCTGCGTACCGAAGCTGTGCTGGGTCCAGCCCACGGCGTAGATGATGGTGGCAACTTTCTTCATGTCACCATCTTTGCGCACGGATGTGAAAAGATCGGCGGCCTTCAGGAACTGGTCTTGGGGAATGCCGGTAATGCGCTCGACCATCTCAGGCGTGTAGCGCTCGTACTGCTTTTTCAGCAATTGATAAACGCAGCGCGGATGCTCGAGCGAGAGGTCGTAGGCAATCTTTGGAGGCAGAGTCGGCGGTGGTGGGGCGGCGCCCGGCTGACGAGGTGCGGGTTTGGCCGGCGCATGGGCGGCGGCTGTGCCTGGCTTCCCGGCCAAGTCTCCGCCTTCTTCATAATTCCACGTGGACTTATCGTAGGTCTGCTTGGCTGCGTCGAAGCCGGAATACAGGCCATCGTCGGGAAGCTTGAAGCCTTCCTTAATCACGAAGGCTGCGTTGGTGTAGTGGACGAGGTAATCCTTGGCGATGCGGTGGTTCTCGATGGCGTAACGGATGACGCCGCCGAGAAAAGCGATGTCGGCACCGGCGCGGATCTGTAGATAGAGGTCGGCAGTGGCGGCGGTCCGCGTGAGGCGCGGATCGACCACGATGGTCTTCGCGTTGCGGTGGATTTTGGCTTCGATCGCCCACTTGAAGCCGCAGGGGTGGTTTTCGGCTGGATTCCCGCCCATGATTAACATCATGTCGGTGTTCTTGATGTCGATCCAACCATTGGTCATTGCCCCGCGTCCGAAGGTTGGCCCCAAACTGGAGACCGTGGGGCCGTGTCAAACGCGGGCCTGGTTTTCCAGGTAGCAGACCCCCAGGCTGCGCATGCTCTTGACGACGAGATAGTTGAATTCGTTGGTGTCGGTGCAGCCGCCCGTGAAGGCGATTCCCTCGCAGCGGTTCACGGTATGGTCCTGCGCGTCTCTTTCGAGAAAAGTGTCGTCGCGGGTTTTCTTTACCTTCTGCGCGATCTCGTTGTAGGCGTCTTCCCAGGAGATATCTTCCCACTCGGTCGCGCCCGGACGTCTGACCTGCGGCTTCAACAGCCGGCGGTCGTTGAGGATGTCCTGCTCGAGGGACGAGCCCTTTGGGCAGAGCGTGCCCCGATTGATGGGATGATCGGGATCGCCCTCGACATGGATCACTTGCGGGATCGCGTTCTTCGCCTTGTCACCCAAGGTGTAGATGATCACGCCGCAGCTGACCGAACAGTAAGGACACGTACTGCGAGTTTCGGTTGCGCGGGAGATCTTCAGACTTTGGGTTTGTGCGTAGGCGGGAGTGAGGTCGAATCCCAGGGCGGACAATCCCACGCCCCCCACAAGGCTGCTCTTGAGGAAAGTACGGCGGGAGAGCTCCATGCTGATAGCCTCCGCGGTTTACATGTCTACGAGGTGACGTAGGTTGAGGGTTGCGACCGTCGGGAACCGGTCGGGCTTAGTCCCAAAGTGCAAGGAATATAACTCCGCCCCTTGCGGGCAGTCAAATGGGTTTTGCCGACCGACGTTGCGCCCGGGGCAGTCCGGGATCGATAATCGATTCATGTCGGACAATGGGTGGGGACGACGCGTCGAGCGCGCCGAGGAGTTGGCCGGCCAGTACGCTTTCGCCGCTGAAATTTTGCGCTTTTACGCGCACGTCGCCCGCTTCCAACAGAACCTGCGCGAGCGCCTGGAACGGGCTTCCGCCGGCCAGCCCGACGGCCTCAACAGACCGCTCACGGGGCCGCCTCAATTGCCAGAGCTGATTGCCAGCTTCCAGCCGTTTCTGTCGCTCGTCGAGAACAGCGGTCCCGTCCGTCTTGCCGAGACAGCGCGCCAACTCCGCGCTCGACCGGAGAACTCGTGGGCTCAGCTTCTGAATGCTTTCTGGGATGGGACGGAAGTATCCGATTCGTCCGCGGCGGCAGAAGTTTTTTTTGCGCGCGCATTTCTCCAGCCCTACGCGGAACTCGTGCGTTCGCGATCGGGGATGAAGTGGGATGGGCACACGCACTCTCTCTGCCCGTTCTGCAACCGAAGGCCCGGTCTCGGCGTGCTGCGACAACAAGGCGATTCGGGCCGACGATCGTTGGTCTGCTCGTTCTGTTTGGCCGAGTGGGAGTTCCGGCGCATCGTTTGTGCAGGATGCGGCGAAGAAGATCACAGGAAGTTGCCGGTCTACACTGCGGCCGAACTGGAGCACGTTCGGGTGGAGTGCTGTGACAGCTGCAAGCTTTACATGAAGACCGTGGACCTGACCAAGAACGGGCTCGCCGACCCGGTGGTCGATGAGCTCGCCGCGGTTCCCCTCGACCTGTGGGCACAGGAACGTGGATACGCGAAACTGGAGTCCAACCTGATGCAGTTATAAATACTCGGCGCCGTATTTCGGTCAGGGCGTGGACGTCAATTCGAGAAAGATGCTGGCTTCCTTCTCGCGATAGGGCCTACCGTCCAGGTGGAAAACCTCATGAAACCAGACCGGCGGCGGCTCCTCAATGTAAGGGTGCCTCCAGGACTCCCATGGCAGATTGGTCTGCGTCTTGCCGGCCACCAACCCCCAATTGATCGCGGCCACGTGATGCTTTTTCGCGATCGGAAGAATTGCGTCGAACGTGCTTCCCACCGAGCGCGCCATGAACTCCGTGCAAAGAATTGGACGGTGATAGCGTTCGAGCCATTCCAAGTGTTTCTCAAATTCCTCGGGCCACTCATAGCTGTGGAACGAAATCACGTCCGACTCTTCCAGTTGAATACGCTGCATGGGATTCAGCTTTTCGGGCGCGGAGTAGTCTCCTTCCCACACTCCGCTGGTGAGCGGTTGTGAGGGGGTTACCGAGCGCGCCCAGGCAAACACCTGCGGCAGCAGCGCCACAATGAGCTCCACCTTGTTCCCAGGCTCGAGCTTGTGGTAAGGGGCGCCATTGGTATTGTTGGGTTCGTTCCAGACGTCCCAGGCAAGGATCCGCTGATCTTTGGCAAACGCCCCGACCACGCCTTGCACATAGGCTTTCAGGCGGGGATATTGCGCGGGGTCGGCCAGAACCGCACGTCCTGGGCTCTGGACCCAGCCGGAATTGTGAACGCCCGGTATCGGCGGGCGTTGCGGCCCGAGCTTGGGATCCGGGTCCCAGCAGGAATCAAACAAAACGAAGATGGGCCGGATGTGGTGTTTCGAGGCGATGGTCAAAAAATCATCGATCCGGCGTGTGAAGCCGGACGCATCCTGCTGCCACAGCAGGTCGTGAAGGAAGACTCGCATGCTCTTCATGCCCAGGCCCTCAGCCCAGCCCAGTTCCTTGTCGATCTCTTTGGGATCGAAAGTTTCCGCTTGCCACATCTCAAGTTCGTTGATCGCGTTGGCAGGAATGAAATTGCTCCCCACGATCCAGGGTTGTTCGTGATACCAGGCATTTGCGGCCTGCTCCGACCATCGTGATGATTCGGCAAACGACGGCATCGAGCTCAGAAGCGAAATCCATATGACAACAACAGACTGGAATGACCGCATAGGCCTCCATTCGTTTTGCAGCTAGCTTCGGTAGATTGGGTCAAGTTCAGGGAAACCGATGGCTGCTGAAAGCTCGGGTTCCCTCCGGCCCCAAAGCGTGGGGCACACAATAGCATTGCGCGAAGACACTTGCCATCGAGCACTTCGGTGCAGGGGTGGGTCGGGAAAGGGCGTCTCAGCGGCCTGACGTAAGGACGTAAGAAGGTCATTTGCTACAATCACCTGCCCGTCTCTCCGAGCACCTGATGAACATCAAAGAGGTAGCCAAGCGAGCCAAAGTCTCTACGGCGACGGTGTCACGGACGATCAATGATCCGGACAAAGTGAAGCCGCGCACAGCGGAGCGAGTGCGCAAGGTGATCGAGGAGGTGAATTTCTATCCGAACACCCACGCGCGCACTCTGGTTTCGGGCCGGAGCCGCATGTTGGGCCTGATTATCTCCGACATCACGAACCCATTTTTCCCGGAACTGGTGAAGAGCTTTGAGGATCACGCAGTCCAGCGCGGCCAGGAAGTCATTATCGGCAACACAGACTACAACCCCAAGCGCATGGCGTTGTGCATTCGCAGAATGGTGGAACGCAAGGTGGACGGTGTGGTGATCATGACATCCGAAGCGGATCCCAAACTGCTGACGGACCTGACCCGAAGAAACATTCCCACGGTGTTGATGGACACGGGCAAGACCGGCCCGCTGAGCGCGAACATCGCGGTCGATTACGCCCAGGGGATTCACGAAGCTTTGCAGCACTTGTTTTCCCTCAACCATCGCCGCATCGCATTCATCGCGGGTCCGCTACACCTCCAGTCCGCGCGCATGCGGCACGACGCTTTTGTGTCCGGCCTGAAAACACGCGGAATCGTGCCCGAGCACGGGATGATCGAGCTCGGGGACCACCGCGTCGAGGGAGGAACGCTGGCCATGAGGAACTTATTGCACTTGCCCAAGCGCCCGACGGCCGTGATCGCGTCCAACGACCTGACCGCGATCGGAGCCCTGGGCGCTATTCATGATGCGGGCTTAAGAGTTCCCGATGACATTTCGCTGGTCGGATTCGATGACATCTTGTTCGCACGCCTTACCCAGCCGCCGCTCACCACGATTGTTCTTTCGCGCACTCAACTGGCCATCACGGCGCTGGCGGCGCTCGACAAATTGATACGGAAGGATCCAGCCCCTCCGATCGAGTACACGATTCCCACCCATCTGGTCCTGCGGCGCTCAACTCGGGCGATTTGATCGGGGGAATGTGCTTCGGTCACGGCTTCGACCCAGAAGACGCCTTCAATTCGGCTCCCGCTCCGTCCCGGGCAGAGCAAACATAAACGTCGGGACGAATGTCAGTTTTGCCGTGATAGCGGTCCGCGATCTGTTGCGCGAACAATTCGGCGTCAGAAGTGTTCACCAGGTTCACGGTGCAACCACCGAACCCGCCCCCGGTCATGCGCCCGCCCCACCAGCCCGGAAGTCCTTCCGCGGCGTCCACCATCGCATCCAGTTCGCGGCAGCTAACTTCGTACAGGTCCCGCAGACTCCGGTGCGAGGCCTTTATGAGGTCCCCGAAGCGCTGCAAATCTCCCGCCGAAAGTGCGGCAGCACTCTCCTGGACTCGCTGATTCTCACCGACCACATGGGAGCAGCGCTGGTAAATGGTGGGTGGCAGGTCGCGGGAGTGTTCCTCTAGTTGTGGGAGCGAGACATCGCGGAGCGCACGTATTCCGGGATACCATTTCGACAGCGCCTTGACACCGAGGTCGCACTCCTCGCGCCGGCGGTTATACTCACCACCCGCGTTCTCATGCTTAACCATGGTGTTGCAAATAACGAGCCGTAGGTTGTCAGGAATTGGGATGAGCTTGAATTCGAGTGACCGGCAATCGAGCAGTAAGGCGTGTCCAGCCTTTCCCATGCAGGAGACAAACTGATCCATGATGCCGACGCGTGCACCGACGAAAGTGTTCTCGGCGCGCTGACACAGTTTGGCGACCTGTGGCATGGGGAAAATTGCGCCATTGAGGCTCATGAAGGCCAGTGCGCTGGCCACTTCCAGGGCGGCTGAGGAACTGAGTCCAGCTCCAATCGGGACTTCGCCGCGCACCAGTACGCTCGCCCCGTGAACCGGGGAACCAACCTGCTGAAGGATGGATGCCACTCCGACCACGTAATCACACCACGACCCAAGCCTGGCTTTCGGGAGCTGTTCCACATCAAATTCGAACCGCTCGGGAAATTCCTCCGAGTGCAGCACCAGCTTGCGATCCGGGCGCGGCGCGATCGCCACCCGGGCCTTGAACCCGATGGCGCTGGGGAGCACAAAGCCATCGTTGTAATCGGTATGCTCGCCAATGAGGTTGACGCGACCAGGGGCCCCAAAGATCTTCGGCCGTACTCCGAACCTGTCCTCGAAACGCCGGGCCAGCTCGGTGGGCGTCATGGGAGGGTATCCTCAGCGCGGAGATCGCCAAGAACGAAGACCCAACCAGGTGCGACGGGGGCACGGCTGATACGAAGGATCGAACTGGTCAGAAGGCGCAACATTTTGGAGGATGATACCGTATTCGGGCGCGATGTCCCGTCGCACGCCAGGGTCACGGTCCGCCCAGTATGTGGAAAACAGCCGGAGGACTTTTCCATGTAATCGATTACATTATACTCGGTAATCGATCAACCCTGAACTGCATACACCTGACCGAGATGTTTCCCCTTCACCGGGCGAGGAGGATCAATTGAAGCTCACGGAAGAGCCCCACCGCAGGCTGAATCCGTTGACCAGGGAATGGGTGTTGGTTTCTCCTCATCGGGCTCTGCGTCCCTGGCAGGGGGAAACGGAGAAACTCCCACCAGAAGCGCAACCGCGGTACGACCCCAGCTGTTATTTGTGTCCTGGGAACAGGCGAGCCGGGGGAGTCCACAATCCCGACTATGGCGGCACTTTTGTGTTCAATAACGATTTCGCTGCCCTGAAGCCGGACACCTCAAGGGAAAGGTTGGACATAGGCGGCAGGGGGCTTGTGGTAGCGGAGGGAGAGCCGGGTATTTGCCGGGTGATTTGCTTTTCACCGCGGCACGATCTCACGCTGTCGACCATGGAGTTGACCGATGTCGAGGGAGTTGTTCGGACCTGGACGCAGCAGTTTCAAGAGTTGGGAGCGCTGCCGGAGATCGGGCACGTGCAGATCTTCGAGAATCGGGGCGCGATGATGGGCGCCAGCAATCCGCATCCCCACTCCCAGGTCTGGGCGACCAGTTCCCTTCCCGAAGCGCCCGCCAAGGAATTCGCGTCCCAAACAGAATATTCGCACGCGCACGGAAGTTGCCTGCTATGCGACTATACGAAGCTTGAGCTCGAGCAAGAGATCCGAATCGTTTGCGAGAATGATAGCTTTGTCGCCCTTGTGCCCTTCTGGGCGGTATGGCCTTTCGAAATTCTGATCTGCAGCCGGCGGCATTGCTCGACTTTATTGGAGTTGACGGTTCAGGAACAATCTGGTCTGGCCAGCATTCTGAAGCAAGTCAGCTCGACCTACGACCGGGTCTTTGAGGTGCCATTCCCGTATTCGATGGGACTTCATCAGGCACCTACCGACGAAGCAGCGCACCCGGAGTGGCACTTTCACGCCCACTTCTACCCACCCTTGCTGCGTTCGGCGAAGGTGCGGAAGTTCATGGTGGGATTCGAAATGCTCGGCACGCCGCAGCGCGACATCACGGCGGAAACCGCCGCGGAGCGTCTGCGATCCTTGTGCACCAGGGCGGAGTAATGGGGCGATTTTCGAAGGTCAGGCGTTGAATTCCAGGGCGTGGCGAGCCCGTCGCTGGCCCGGTATACTTAGCTTGCCACTTGACCCCGCCTGCGGAGGACTCATCATGGATTCTTACCATCGCCAGCCGCTGCGCAAAGATTACCGCACCGGCCGCGACTGTCAGTTTTGCCTGGAGTTCGATCCCGATTTCGCGAAGCGGCGTCCCATCGATCGGTGTGTCGAGGGTGACATGGAGAACTCCGCGACCTCCCACCTCAGCGAAGATGGGCACGTCCGGCACCGGATGTTCGAACTGGCGCAAAAGCGCGCCCAGACCGTCGCGGCGAGCACTGGTTGGGTCAAATCGGCCTAGATCAAGCCGGCGCTTGGACTGTTCGCCAGTGGTAAGCCGGGATGTGCCAGAAACGCGTGCCGGCACATCCCAGGGTTCTACGTTTCTGGAGACTTTCCAGCTTGGCGACGCATCACTCGCCGGCGTCTTGCACGTTGCGCAGCAACTGGTGCGCTTCGAGAATGAGCTGGGATGTGGTTCGCCAATCGAGTGATTTGCCAGCGAATGCGGCGTCCTCCAAGCGTTGGATCATCTGAGCGGCGAGCGCGTCTCGTTGTTTGTTGATCGCACTCAACCGGTCCTCCAGCGTCCTGTAGGTTGGGTCATCGCCCTTCAGCGCCGTTGTCGACACCGCCAGGGTTACCAGCCCGAGTTTCCCCACCGGAGCATTGATCTGCTTATAGGCCTGCGCCAGCAGGGCAAACGCAACAGGATTGCGACGCACGCCACTCGGTAAGGCATCGCCTCGCATGTCTTCGACCAGCACGCGGCCGTCGTGGACATAATCATCCTTCAAACCGAGCAATGCGAGGATGGTGGGACGGATGTCGGTGTGATCCGACCAGGTCGCGCTGTCGATGCCTGACCGCCTCACGCCTGGACCGACCAATCCGAGCCAGGTCGTGGCGATCTCGCTCTGCACGTCGCCGTGGTTCCAAGCAAAGCTGGGATTCTCGGTGAGGCAGAGCGCAGTGCAGTTCGGCGCGCCCGCGAACAGAAAGTAGTCAGGGTCGGCGAACATCACCAGGTTGGGGGTCCGGGCCGGGTCTGCGGTGATCATGTGCAGAAGCTTCATCTCAACCGGATCGGCCAGGAACTGCGAAATCGTGTCCGTGCTTCCGGTAATCGGGTTCACGGCGGTGAGCGCTGCCAGGCCCTTGGCAAAGTCGCGGACGACCGGATCGGTCCGCACAGGATTTCCGGTGATGTAGATGGTCGGTGCATCGTCGGAGTGAACCTTGAATGGAGTCAGGATGCCCTGCTCGGTGGCGAGCAAACCTGCCAGATTGGCGTTGAGTTCACCGATCTGCGTGTAGGTGCAGGGGATGCTGACACCGTCGCAATTGGCGGGTGTCGGCGCACCGCCGACAAAGTGGTCTCCTTCATCCGCGGTGACGATAAACAGAGTGTTTGCCCGCGTAATGCCATCCTGTGCGAGCCGAGTGAAAAACTTGTTGAAGGCATCGTCATAGGCCGCGAGCGCGGCGACATATCCCGCCTCGCCGGGGCCATAAGCGGGTCCGCTGGGGTGCTTGTCGTGAGCGTCCGAGATATAGGCGTAGGTGACCGGCACGCCATGCTCCTGTAGAGCAGCGACATAGGACAGTGACACTGTGGCGGCCATGCCGTCGAATCCTGGGAATCCGATATGTCCTTGCGGATCCTGGATCACGTTGCCGTTGAGGTCGGCGAGCAGGCCGTTGGGACTGATCTGTGGAGCGACGTAGGTGTGACCAAACAAAGCACGAAAGCCGGAGTACCCACCGGGTTCATCGGGCAAGAGATCGGGGACTCCCCCATTGGCGGTCGTGCATAGCGTGCTCCCGATCGCGCAGTGAACGCCGATGCCGACAAAGTCAGCAAACGCCTGTCCCGGATTGCTCAGGACCTCCGCCGCCTGAGGTGAGCCCTTTCCAAAAACCGTCGGAATGTCGGTGGCAATGTTCTCCAGAATGGTGTTCGCCGTTGCGACCGCCCCCACGTCGCATCCTGCCCTCGTGAAAGGCGCCCAGGGCGCGGGAGCATTTCCCCCTTCGGCGGTAAGCATGTTGAACGTCGTATCGGTCGGCTTGCTGGTAGCGGGGTCGAAGATGGGGTCCGTCCAATATGCAAAGGAAACACCGGTATTGGAGGTTCCATCGGGGTTGAAGTAGCGGAAGCTATTACTCACGGGCACCCCGTGGCGGTCGCCGTAGACCCCAGTAAGCGACGTGAGAATATCGGTCGCTGTATGAGAGATGAGCGGAGTGTGATGGTTCGTAAGGATGGTCCCGTTGTTTTTGAGGAAATTCCGCAAATGCGGCATCTGTTCCAGGTCCGACGGGACGTTCGGGTTGTCACGGGTGAAGTGTGTGTTGTCGAACTGAATGTAGATGACATGCTGGATGCTGTTTTCATCCGAGCCCAGAGGACAGTTCCCGGCCACGGCGGGTGCGGCAACCGCAGCCATGACGAAAAGCAAAATTAGCAGAGCGCGCGCCCCGCGGGCCGTCGAACGCCCCAGGACACGAAGAACTGCTTCTCGGTGACGCGAAGCCTTGGCGAAGTTTGTCTGGTGGACGGAATCGAACGATCTTTTCAGGCTCACAAAGCACCTCCAGATAAATTGGCCGCATCCTTAGTTTAGGGGGCGGGGGCGAAATATAGTTTTCGAGTGTAGACGTGAAGGTCAAGAGAGTGTGAGTGTTTGGTGAAAAGCATGTTACGACAATTCACTCAGGGACGGGTGCCGAAAAGGTCGCGGAGCGCGGCGAACGCTCTGTCAAGGTCGACCCGTCGGCTTGAATCCAGAAACGACTCAACGATTCAGGTCGGCAACCCGGATGGGGCAGGGCTCCAACAGCGATCCGGTCGCCTGATCGAACCACCAGCGCGTTGCAGAGATCGGCTTGCGCGGCGCGATTCTTGACCGGCAGGTTCCGGGTCAGGGAAGCACCATAGCTGGGACAGCCAAAGCCGAACAATTGGCGCAAGGCATCAGCCAGGCTACATCTTGAGATCAATGCCGGGGGCCGATTGGGCGTGAGATCGTACTGGTTTCCGCCCAACCCTTTGCCCGCATAGGGGGGTGAGCCTGGGTTCCGGAACCTCATCCGGTACGCCGATCTTCTCGAAATCCGACAGGCAACGGTCCGGAGTCATCCGGGATAGTCGGAGACGAACCGCAATTTGTGGTTTCAACAGGGTGTTGGCGTATTGCACCAGGGTGGGCGAGAAATATTTCGGAGACCAGCCCGAAAGATCGACGTACACCCGCGGCTTGTGCAGGCAGATGGAGATGGCCTCGTCCTGCCACGGGAAGGCCAAGGCATCGTGATCACGTTGAGCGCCACTTCGCCCAAAATACTTCTTTGCGGCTTGCTCTAGGGCGGTGTCATGGCCTTCGCGCTCGATGTGGACATGGAAAAGCGGTAATTCCAGCAACATCGATGGATTTCTGTTTGGTCATCGATCGGTCCTCAGAGTCGTCGCGCCTGTATTGAAACCCTGGGGGGCGAGACCCGTCGCTAATATATAGGCGTCTGCTACGCCGGAGAACGATGCGAGCGTTGGGAGTCCTCCGACGGGTGTCGCCGAGACCAGCCGCACTACGCCGTGGGCGCGCATGGTCGGGAGCCTTTCCTCGAGTATCGGGCAGCGTGCCAGCTGTGCTTGACACAGTTTGGCGGCACGGAGTAGGGTTGCGCGGCTCAGTCCGCTACGCAAACTTCGAAGGGGGCGTGTAGGTTGGCAAGCTCTTGTGGCTTCCGGTTTTAGTGTGCCTGCTCGGCGTCAATGCTGGTCTTCGACAAGATCCCACCAAGGTTGAACCGAGACACTACAGATTGGCTTTCGAAAACGAACGGGTGCAGGTCGTCTATGTCCACTACGGCCCGCATGAGAGATCGGTGACGCATGATCACCCAGGAGGAGTGGTCGTCAACGTCACAGACGGACATCTCAGGTTCATGGACGAGCACGGACGGATCCAAGAAGTTTTCTCAAAACACGGCGAGGCGAGATGGTTTCCGCCGTTCAAGCACAAAGTCGAGAACTTGGGCGACACGGCTTACGACGGAGTGTACATCGGGGTCAAGGAGAATCCAGACCGCAACCGCGTTCCCTAGGAGGGTAGGGAAAGACTCGATCTTGAGGGCGCATCGCCTGACGGCGTGGCCTGATACAATCGAGAGTTTCCAGCAGCCTGCACGGCAGAGCCCACTCAACCCCGTCACGCCGTTCAGGGTCGCAGCCGTCACCCTGGTACCCCGAGTTGCGAGCGTCAACCTCTGAGACGATAGGCTGCCGCCCGACTTGAAAAACGCCGTTGTGGGTGCCGACCGCCCAGGTGATCATTGGCTGGCTCTCACCCCCCTTGGCCGCTTTCCGGGGCTTGTTCGTGGCGCCTCCAGGCTATGTCTTTGTCGCTCGCCGAGCGTCACGAACAATGGCGACGTAGCTTTGCGCGGCCTGTGTAATCGCGCTTGCGTTGCCCGATTCGAGGGCGGAGGCGGAAACCAGTTCCCCTCCGATACCCAGGGCAGCTGAGCCGGCACGGATGAAATCGGCGGCGGTATTCAGATTGATGCCGCCGGTGGGAACCATGGGGACTTGCGGCAAAGGCGCCTTCAAGGCCTTGATGTAGTTGGCACCGCCCACCGAACCACAGGGAAAGATTTTGACGAAATCACTGCCAGCTTTCCAGGCGGCGATCACTTCCGTGGGGGTCAGCGCACCGGCCATGATGAGTTTCCCAAGCCGGTTTGCGAGCTTAACAGTGTCTGGGTCAAAGCCCGGACTGACGAGGAACTGCGCACCGGCATCGAGACAACGCTGCGCGGTTTCAGCATCGAGTACGGTACCTGCACCGATCAAGACTTGAGAGCCGGCGGTCGTGGCCAGCTGCGCGATGACTTCGATTGCGCCGGGAACGGTCATCGTGATTTCCACGATGGGGATCCCTCCGGCGCAAACGGCTGCCGCAGCCTGCGCGGCCTGCTTGGGTGAAGAGGCACGCACGACCGGCACAATTCCGATTTCTACGATTCGGTCTGCAACTTCCTGTTTTGTCATATCGGTGGTCTTCAGCGAGCGATTCGCGCGCCCGCACCGCGCATCAGTTGGGTAACTTCTTTCAGGGTTACCATCGTCGTATCGCCGGGAGTGGTCATGGCCAGCGCGCCGTGAGCCGCGCCACATTCGACCGCCCATTGGGCTCCTTGCCCGGTCAGAAAACCGTAGATCAACCCCGAGGCAAAGGAGTCGCCGCCTCCAACCCGATCGAAGATTTCCAGGTCCTCCCTGTATTTCGCCTCGTGAAAAGCGCCACCCTCGTAGCAAATCGCACCCCAGTCGTTCCGAGTCGCGGTTTTCGCATTGCGAAGCGTAGTGGCGACGACCTTGAAGGGAAATTCCGCTACCACCTTCTCGATCATCTTTTTGAAGGCCTCGGCCTCGATGTTCGAGATGTGTTCATCGAGTCCTGTGACATCAAAACCCAAGGCTGCTGAAAAATCCTCTTCGTTGCCCAGCATGACGTCCACGAGCGAGGCGAGGCCACGGTTGACTTCCTGCGCTCGCTTCTTTCCACCAACAGTCTTCCAGAGCGACTCGCGGTAGTTCAGGTCGTAGGAAATCACGGTGCCGTGCCTTCTAGCGGCTCTCATCGCCTCAAGCGCGACCGCCGGTGTGGTTTCGGAGAGCGCGCAGAATATGCCACCCGTATGAAACCAGCGGGCACCCCTTCGGCCGAAGATGTCGTCCCAATCGATGTCGCCGGTCTTCAACTGCGAGGCGGCCGTATGTCCTCGGTCGGAACATCCCAGCGCGGCACGCACGCCAAATCCACGCTCCGTAAAGTTCAGGCCATTCCGTACGCTGCGGCCGACGCCGTCGTAGGGGACCCAGCGGACTAGCGAATGGTCCACTCCACCCTGGTGGATCAGGTCTTCCAGCAGTCGGCCCACGGGGTTATCGGCGATCGCGGTCAGGACGGCGGTGTCGAGGCCAAAGCAGCGTTTCAGTCCGCGCGCAACGTTGTACTCACCACCGCCCTCCGACACTTCGAAGCTTCGCGTCGTCCAGACGCGTCGATCGCCGGGATCGAAGCGCAGCATTATCTCGCCGAGACTCACCAGATCCCAGCGGCATTTTTCCTTTGGCTTGACTTCGAGACTCATGGATGGATTTCCAATTCCCCTTTCCCCAGTGCTGCACGACAAAGTCCAGAGATGCGGGAGGTTCTAACTCCAGAGCCGGTCCCAGGAGCGCTCCTGATCCCATTGCGGAGTGGGATCGAAATACCCGGTGCCCGGGGCCAGGTGCTGCCGCACCACGTCCTCGTTGAGGGTCACGCCCAGACCGGGCCGGTCCGGCACCTGAATCCAACCGTGGTTAACGATCGGGGTCTGGTCTCCTTCTTCGACCAGCGACGACCACCAAGCGACGTCGAGGGAGTGGTTCTCGAGCGCGAGGAAGTTCTGGGTAGCGGCGGCGCAATGAACGTTCGCCATGCAACTCACGGGTGTTCCCGCGAAATGCATCACCATCGGCACGCCATGTTCTTCGGCCATATCGCCGATCTTGTGGGTCTCGAGAATCCCACCGGAGGTGGCGAGGTCGGGCTGGATCTTGCTCACCGCGTGCTTCTCACACAGAACCTGGAACGGCTCCTTTAGATAGATGTCTTCGCCGGTGAGAAGGGGGGTGGGACTCTCCTCCGAAATTTGCTTGAGCAGGTCGGTGTAAGTCCAGGGAATCACGTCTTCGATCCACGACAGGTTGTACTTTTCGTAGGCCTTGCCCAGGCGGATGATCGACTTCACGCCGAGGTGCCCCAGGTGGTCCATGGCGAGTGGGATCTCCATGCCCACCGCGCCGCGGACCGCAGCGACGTACTCCTCCAGCATGGCAATACCCTTGTCGGTGACTTCCACGCCCAGCAGGGGATGGGGTAACTGAGTCTCTTCCCATGGGCTCAAGTCTGAGGGGCCGGTCACGGTCCCAGGCGTGTCCGACACCATTTCGACGCCTAGATCCATCTTGAGCCAGGTCAGGCCCATCCCTTCTTTGCGTTCTTTCATTCGCTGCGCGTAGATTTTGGGATCTTTCGACTCCGTGGTGTCCGCATAAATACGAATTTTGTCGCGGAACTTTCCCCCGCCAACCATCGTGTAGACCGGGGCGTTGTACACTTTGCCGGCGATGTCCCACAGCGCCATTTCGATGGCGCACACTCCGCCACCCTGTCGGGCGTGTCCGCCGAACTGCTTGATCTTGCGGAAGATGCGGTCGATCTGGAGCGGGTTCTCGCCCACGATGCGGCTCTTCAGGAAAAGAGCGTAGGTTGAACTGGCGCCATCGCGCACTTCGCCCAGTCCGGAGACACCCTGATTGGTATCGATCCGAATAATGGGGCATGGGCTGGGTCCGGGCTTCACGACCGTGGCCACGCGAAGATCGGTGATTTTCAGGGTCGAGGGACTGGAGTTCGAGTTGACCGCTTTGGGACGGGCCTCCGCCGGCTCTCCGGTCAAGAGTGCGCCTCCCAGAGCCATGGCGGACGTCTTCAGGATCTCGCGACGATCGAACACATGACTGTCACTCATAGCGCTGTCCTTTTGCTACTGCGATTCTTTTTGCTACGGCAGTTTTTTCAGAGCCGCCCGAATTTCTTCACGGCTTCCTCAATCGACTTGAGCTTCTCGATGTAGGCGTACATCGAGTGCTCCTTGAAGTCCATTTCCTGGGCAAGGGCGAGAACATCCGGCGCTTTGGAACGCGGAACCACGACCACACCGTCGGCATCGGCAACGACAATATCGCCCGCCGCCACCGGGATGCCGTCACACACAACGGGAATGTTCGCTCCCGCGAAGCGATAGTGGCTGACCGAGGTCGACGGCACGGCGCCCAGGGCGAACACCGGAAACCCGATCTTTTGCAGATAGGCCGTGTCGCGTACGCCGCCGTCGATGACTGCTCCGGAGAAATTCCTCGCGGACATGGCCGTGCCCATCAGCCCGCCCATGCCGGCGATGTCGATGCCGTCGTCGACGACCATAACATACACAGAATTCGGCCCACCCCCATCAATTGCGGCCAGCATGCCCTGTAAGGCATCGGGATCGTGATTTTCCTCTTTCTTCAGTTTCACCGTAAGTGCGAAACCCGCGAACTTGGACGGAAAGATGGGGCGCATGCGATGCGACATGTAGATGCGTTGGCCGGTGATTTTTTCCATGGCGTCCGACACCGACGCGACTTCCACGTGGCGATATCCGTCCAGCAAAGCCGCACCTCCCGCCGGCTCCGCCTGCTTCGAGAATGCGCGTGGAAGGAGAAGCAGAGCGCCCCCGAAGGAGATCGACAGGCAGAGAATGACGGCCGTCAAGAAGAGCCTGATTGGGCTAAAAATACCAGCATCCCCTGATTTCTTCATTGCTCTCCCCTGGCTGGACAAGAATTTGACCGCAGCAGGTGTTCCTCGCAAGAAAAAGATTGTACGCTCGCCGGTGATTCAGGTTTGACAAATCATCTCCGATTTGAGAGTTTCAGGGGCGCAAGCGCAACCTACTCAGTCCCACGGCCACGCGTGCTCCCTGAACCGCTGTCTTTTTGATGCCGGAGGTTACCGATGACCCCGACCGCGCGCCGCAGTCCCACCCAAGTCAGTGTCATGGTGTGTTTGGGTGTGTGCGCAATCGCTCTGCTCGTGCCCGCAGCCGCACCGGCGCAGCTGCTTCCATTTCCCAAGCAAGATCTGATCGACTACACCGCGCACAACCCCTTCGACCGTCTCCCTGACGGCAGGCCGAAGGTGCCAGATGATCTGATCGAGAGGGCCCGGGGTCTCTCGTCGGAAGAGGTCTGGGCGGTCCTCGAGGAGAAGGGATTTCACAACCAGTACGCGGACGGATTTCACGTTTTGTATCCCGGAAAGACCATGGCTGGACGCGCCTTCACGGTGCAGTTCATGCCGTTGCGCTCCGACGTCGAAGAGGTTGCGAACAGCAAGGCGAAGGAGCATGGCGTTTCGCGCCTCACTAATCAGACTGCCATCGACATGCTGCAACCTGGCGACGTGCTGGTGGTCGATCTGTTCGGCAAGAAGGTGAACGGGACCATCGTCGGCGACAATCTCTTCTTTTATGTCATGAAGGCCACTCACAGCGGGGGTTTGGTGGTGGACGGAAGCGTGCGGGATCTCGATGGCATCTCGGAAATCGACATGCCGGCCTACTTCCGGGCGGTGGATCCGACGCCGATCGGGAACGTGATGCTGACGGGCATTAATGTTCCGGTGCGGGTCGGGGGCGTCACCGTGATGCCCGGCGACCTGGTAGTGGGCGACCGGGAGGGCGTTTATTTCGTTCCGCCACAGTTGGTGAAGGAGGTTCTCGACCACGCAGACGAGACTCATATTCATGACGAGTGGACGAAGAAGAAGTTTGACGAGGGGAAGTACAAGTCGAGCGAGATTTATGGGTCGCCCAGCGACCCCAAGTTGCAGCAGGAATATCAGGAATATTTGAAGCGGCGGCTGGAGGAAATTCGGAAACAGCGAAGCTCGAAATAGCGGGGTGGGGATCATGTCTGATGCGAACGGAAAACAGATTACGCGCCGGGGGTTCATCTCGAAGCTGGGCGAAGGCTTTGTCTTAGCCAATGTTGCCGGAGGGTTGCTGAAGACGGCCGAGGCGCAACTGGTGGTCCCGGATCCGCCGGGCAAGAAGCTGGGATGGGCGATTGTGGGCCTGGGCAGCCTGGCCATCAACCAGATCCTGCCTGCGTTTGCCGAATGCGAAAAGTCCAGAGTGGTGGCGCTGGTGAGCGGCCATCCCGACAAGGCAAACAAGCTGGCCCTGCGCTATGGGGTGAGTCCGAAGAACATCTACAACTACCAGAACTACGATTCGATCAAAGACAACCCCGAAGTCGACATCATTTACATCGTTCTGCCCAACGGCATGCACGCGGAATACACGGTGCGCGGTTTCCAGGCGGACAAGCATGTCCTGACCGAAAAGCCCATGGCCAACACGCCTGCCGAGTGTCAGCAGATGATCGATGCGGGACGCACCGCCAATCGGAAGTTGATGGTGGCGTATCGCTGCCGCTATGAGCCTTACAACCGGGAGGCCATCCGGGTGGCGCGTTCCCGCGAACTCGGGACGGTCAAGGTCATTCTGGCGGACGCCGGATTCAACATGAAGGATCCGAACCAGTGGAGGCTGAAGAAGGCTCTTGCGGGCGGGGGATCGATGATGGACATCGGCATTTACGCACTACAGGCTGCGCGCTACCTCAGCGGCGAGGAGCCAAGTGAGGTCAGCGCCATGATGTACAGCACTCCGGGCGACCCGCGATTCAAGGAGGTGGAGGAGGCGATCAACTTCCAGCTGCGTTTCCCGAGCGGGATTCTGGCGAACTGCACCTCAAGCTACGGCTACGCCTGGCAAAGTCACTACCGAGTGGTGACCAGCGAAGGCTGGCTGGAACTGGACCCGGCGACGGCCTACAGCGGCTTGCGCATGCGAGTGCACCGCGGAGACATCACCGAGGAAAGAGACCTTCCCGTGGTGGACCATTTTGCCTCTGAGATGGAACACATGTCGGAGTGCGTTATGCAGAATAAAGATCCCCTGACTCCAGGCGAAGAGGGCTTGCGCGATTTGACCATCATGCATGCCCTCTATGAAGCGGCGAACACGGGCAAAACGGTGCGGATGTAGGGGCAACGGGTTAGCGCGTGTCGAGCTAGAGGTTGCGCTGCGAGCCCGAAAACCCGCCGGCGGTGCCGCGAACCGGCCGGTCAAGGTTGGCTTTTAGGGCAAGCGGTCCAGATAACAGGCGCCGCCCGTATTTTGTGCCGGTGGCGAGGGAGGGGTCGCCCAGGGCGGATTGGTGAAATCGAAGAACTCCGTCATATCCATCTGTGCGGCGTCGCGCCGCGTGAGTGCGGGGAGATTGAAGCGAGTCTCGATGAGCTTCAGAATCGCCGTGTAATCGGCTGCCGTATGCGATACGTAGTGCTTCTTCGTGAACGGTGAAACCACGATCAGCGGTACTCGATACCCGGTGTAGACGAAAT
>DASQPN010000119.1:0-61361 GCA_035643915.1 Terriglobales bacterium
TACCAGCGGAGCGCCTCAAGCGAACTCTTAGGCACACCCCGACCATGTTCGTACATGGACGCCAGATTGTTTTCTGCGGTTGCGTGACCCTGCTCGGCGGCCGCGCGGTAGTATCGGACTGCCTCGCGGTAGTTTTGCGCAACGCCCCCACCTCGCTCATACAGGTACCCCAAAGCAAATTGGGCAGCGGGGAGATTCTGCTCTGCGGCCGCGGCATACCATTTGGCAGCTTCTCGATAGTCCTGGCGAACGCCCGAGCCCGCAAGATACGCGTCACCGAGCGCAGACTGAGCGACCGCATCGCCCCTCTCCGCTTTTTGCTTCACATTCACAAGTTCGGGAGGCACGCTTGCCTTTGACAATTGTTGGGTGTCAGGGGGATTCCGCTCCTCCTGTGCAGAAACCGCAGAAACATAGAACGAAGCCACCACCAACAACGTAATGGATTGAAAGGGTCGCAATTGCATGTCACGTCCTTGCATTGAAGAGGGTCAAACGCTCTCGACCTGCCCTACCCCACTGTGTGCCGACGACTGTGGGCGGTTGGGGTTGGCAGGGCAATGCACAGGTCCACATGTGTCGAACACGCGTGGCTCACGCGGCAATCGCTTGAAGGGATTGCGTTTGCCCGTGAGATCTCTTCGAAAAATGAACCCGGAGCGACGCGGGACACTAACGCCGGTGATCGAAATTCGTCTAATGACCTAGGGCCCTATGTCACAACTAGCTTCCCTTCCCCCGCTGGTTCGTTTTGCAGACTTCGAAGTCGATTTTCGGGCCGGAGAACTGCGCAAGCGGGGTCGGAGAATCAGGCTCCAGGAACAACCTTTTCGGGTTTTAACCATGCTCCTGGAGCGATCCGGGGAGGTGGTTTCACGCGAGGATCTGCGCCAGAACCTCTGGCCGGTGGACACGTTTGTGGACTTCGACCACGGTCTGAACAGTGCCGTGGCCAGGTTGCGGGAAACCCTGAATGATTCCGCGGAAGAGCCCCGATTCGTTGAGACTGTTCCCAAGCGCGGCTACCGCTTCATTGGGTGGCTGGAGGAAGACCATCCGCCTTGGGAGGCCCCTCGATCGGGCCCCAAGGCCCGCCAAAAGACCTGGCCATGGCTCAGCACCGGTACAGGTCGGATGGCAGGCGTTGCTGCATTTTTTTTGCTGCTGCTCCTCGCCGCCGCAACCGAAACCCGACGAGCCTCTCGCGGACACGGCCAGACACCGTTGCCCCCAATGGAAATCGTGCCGATGGCCGTCCTGCCCGGCTATGAGGTCGAGCCCGCCTTTTCGGCCGACGGCAATCAGGTTGCATTCCGGGAGATTAACGGGCACAGAAATTCCGGAATCTATACCGCCATGGTCGGTGGTGACAGCTCACTCCGACTCACGAATCACCCAACCGACTGTTGTGAAGCATGGTCGCCTGATAGCCGGCAGGTCGCGTTCGTTCGCCGCAGCGATTCGGAAGATGATATCTACGTCGTCCCCGCTCTCGGCGGCACGGAACGCAGACTGTATTCGAGCCCCCCCGATCTCTATCCCAAGCTGGCCTGGTCCCCGGACGGAAAGGTGCTGGCGTTCCCGGAGAACAACGGCACCAACACCCACTCCTGGATCACGCTGCTGTCGCTCGCGGATTCCACCAAGCGTGCGCTCACATTCCCTCCTGCGGAGGATCGTGACGAGGGTCCCGCTTTCTCCCCGGACGGCTCGCAGGTGGCTTTCATCCGCGGCGCCATTGCCGGCGTTGTCAACAACGTGTTTGTCGTTCCCACGACCGGTGGCGAGCCCAGGCGCCTGACCTTCGATAACCGTCCGCTCTTCGGTCTCACCTGGACTGCTGATGGCCGCGAGATCATTTACTCCACGATCCGCGAGGGTCCTACCGCTTTGTGGCGGGTGCCCACTTCTGGCGGAACCCCGCGCCCCGTAGCAGGCGTCGGCTTGATGGCCTACTCTCCGTCGGTTTCTGCAAAAGGCAATGAACTCGCTTACCAGCAGGCCATCGGGCGGGACAACATTTGGAGGATTACGCTGAAGGGTGGGAAACATCTGCGGGGCGCGCCGACTATCGCGATAGCCGCCAAAGGGCGCAAATTGCGGCCGAGCTTCTCCCCGGACGGCAAAAGGATCGCCTTCGAGTCTGACCGGCTGGGTGCCATGGAGATCTGGGCCTGCGACAACAATGGAACAAATTGTGCGCAATTGACTTCGCTTCACGGCACGGCGGGAACTGCTCGTTGGTCCCCGGATGGCCGCTCCATCGCCTTTGAATTTCACCGGGCTGAGCGCGCCGAGGTTTACTTGCTGGACATCGAAACGCGCGTCCCTCGGCCAGTCTCAACGATTCCGGGCGCAGACAATCTCGCGCCCAGTTGGTCACGGGATGGTCAATGGCTGTATTTCGCCTCCCGGCAAGGGAACGGACCGTTTCAGCTGTGGAAGGTCTCGCCGAGAGCTGGGTCGCCTGTCAAGATCACAAGAGCAGGCGGAATTGCCGCCGCCGAGTCCAGCGACGGACACTTTCTCTACTATTCCAAGTATGAAGCAGACGGAATATGGAGAATGCCCCTGCCCGGCGGCCCCGAAGTCCGGGTCTTGGATCGACCTGTCGGCACCGAGTGGTTCAATTGGGGGTTGGCGCGGGATGGCATTTATTTTCTAAACACTTCGGCCCCGCCCAGGACGACCATACAGTTCTTCGAATTTGCAACCCACAGGATCACCGACATCGCGAGTTTCGACAAGCCTTGGGGTTGGGGGTTCGCCGTGTCTCCCGACGGTAAATCCGTTCTGTATGTGCAGAGTGAATTTGAGGAATCGAACATCATGGTGGTGAAGAATTTTCGCTGACACCCCCTGGCTTCTTCGAACCGCTGCTGGCCGACTCGCCCCCGCTCGGCGTCACACCTCGATCTTCAACTCATCCCGTTCCAGGAATTCCTGCACGATCGGTTCCGGGGACTTCTCCATTTCCGGATGCGTTCCGAAGAAGATCGCCCTAGCCTCGTGTAGAAACACGATTCGATCTGCCAATTTCTTCGCCAGCCGCATATCGTGCGTGACCACCACGCTGGTCAGGTGAAGTTGAATCTTCAACCGCTTGATGAGATCGCCAAGCAACTGCGCCATGAGTGGATCGACCATGGTCGTCGGCTCGTCGTAGAGCACGCACTCAGGCTGCGCTGCCAGTGCCCGCGCGATCGCGACCGAGCGCTTCATCCCGGTGGAGAGGTCCGAGGGTAGGAGGTCCCGCATGTGTCCAACACCAACCATTTCGAGGAGCCCGTCCACGATCTGGTAGATCTGGTCTTCCGTAAGGTCTCGGCGCTCGCGCAGCGGAAACGCGATATTCTCTCCCACGGTGAGCGAGTCGAATAGTGCTCCGTTCTGAAACACCATGGTGACCTTCTTGCGGATTGCCTCCATCTGCACTTCGTTGTAGTCGGTCACGTCCTCGTGCGCGACAATCACTCGCCCCGAGTCCGGCTTGAGAAACCCCATGATGTGGTGCAACGCAACCGACTTACCGACGCCGCTGCGCCCCAGGATGCAGACCGTCTCGCCCGCCCGCACGTCGAAGCTAACGCTGTCGAGCACACGCTTGTCTCCAAATGACTTGCTGACATGCTTGAATGCGATGTAGGGCGTGGTTTGGGGATCGTCCGGCATTTTGGAACAGTTCTCTGCTCTCGGTTCTCAGTACTCAGATCCTTGGAACGGGTCGAATCTTGCTCACTTGATCCGCGGCCCATCCGGCCTTTCGCGCCTCGCTCAGCTCTTGCTGCGTGTTTAGATTCCGAAACATGTCGGGCGAAAAGCCCGCATTCTTCAACTCATCCTCTTCCACCTCGCGAACATTCGCCGGCGCGAACAATGGATCAATCTTGTTTCTACCCTTGCGCAGCGCTGGTTCCGCAACCTTCACGAACTGCTTGCGGTAGACCGCGCACAGCGGCTGCCAACCTCCGCCCGCGCGCGGCACGGTGATGAGGGCCTTTCCACTTGCCGCCCGGGCCAACAGATATTCCAGGAATCGAGTCTCCACGAACGGCATATCGACGGCCAGCACCAGGTTCAAATCCGTGCTCGAAGCACGCAGGGCGGCGTGGATTCCCCCGAGCGGACCGTGGCTCGGAAACTCGTCTTCCACCACCCGCCCAAATTCCGCGAACTTCTGCCTGTGGCCAACGATCCAGACCTCGGACGCCACGGCTTCCGCCAGCTTCAGAGCCCTGGCCAGCAACGTCGAACCATTGAATTCGATGAAGGCCTTGTCTGCACCCATCCGCCTGCTCTGCCCGCCGGCCAGGACGAACGCACTCACCCCGTCCATGTCGCGATCATACACAAATCACCTTTCCCGAAAAAACATCCACAGGCCAAGTCATAGCAGCGGCTCGCATTACGCGGACGCCCAAGAAACTCTTACACGAAAGTAACCTATCCAACGCGTCCCAACCGTTAGATCATGAACGCTGTCCGGGAGGTCCGTCCGGAAGTCAATATGCCTCAGAAACTCATGGATGTCCTCAGGCTCGGGCGCTGTTCCCACGAGTTCTCCTGGCCCCGGCGAGCTGCCGACGGTCACTATTACCAGGTGTGCTTGTCGTGCGCGGTGGAATACAAGTACGACTGGACCACGATGCGCCGCACCGAACGGGTCGCCCTCACGGTCACGGAGCCGGGCACGCGGCGGCGGACTCGGGAGAAAAAGCCCACATGGGTTCCCCGGGCGCGGCGGCTCAAGCTGAATCTTCCCGTGCGCTACCGTGTGAAAAATCTGAGCACGTGGTCGGAAGGCACGATCAGGAACATCAGCCAGTCCGGCGTGCTTTTCCATGGGACCGCTCAGCTTCCCGTCAACGCGCTGGTGGAGATGGTCTTCGAGATGCCCGAGGAAATTTCTGGCCAGAAGAACAGCAACGTGCTGTGCCAAGCTCGCGTGACCCGGTCGAAGGAAGCCCGAGCTGCGGACGAGAGTTCTGGACTGGCGGCGTCGATCCTCGACTACAAATTCGTGCATCAGAGCTGACGTTTCGCGGGATTGAACCTGCCTCGCTGCCGTGGCTGGCGGAATTCTGCGGACCTAGCGCTTTTCCCACCTCAGCCCTCCCGAGCGTCCTCTCTTTGGGCTGGAGAAGACAACCTGCCTGCATCTAAACTAGTATGAACTGAACGACAACAATCCTCAGGAGTGACCTTATGAAGGCGAGGACTTCGCTCTATCTCCCCATCCTTTTGCTCATCACGATGATGGGCGGGACTGTGGCCTGCAACCAGGCGCCCAACGACGATCAAATCAAAAGCCAGCTTCAGGACAGGCTCAACACTGATTCCGGCCTGCAGGGAAAGCAGTTGAGCGTGCAGGCCTCCAATGGCGTCGTGACGCTTTCCGGCAACGTGGACAACCAAGCCCAGCGAGAGGCCGCGGCGCGCTACTCGTCCGCGATCCCGGGTGTGAGGCAAGTCGTCAATAACCTGCAGATTGCGCCTGCGCCAGCCGTGGCGGAGGAACACGCCCCGCCCCCTCCGGTCGAAACACCTAAGCCTGCGCCGGCCACCAGGAAGGAGACGCACAGGAAGCGTTCTGCGACCAGAGAATCCTCCCAAGGTGCGGAGGACAGAGCAGGGATGGGAACGGACATGGCGATGGCCCACCAGGATTCGATGACGCCGGCCGCTCCCGCACCGCCTCCAGCGCCACCGCCGCCGCAGAAAGTCACCATTCCAGCGGGAACCACATTGGCGGTGCGCCTGGTCGATCCGATTGATTCGGAGAGGAACCAGCCCGGCGAGACTTTCAAGGCCACGCTGAATTCACCTCTGTCGGTCGAGGGTGACGTAACCATTCCGGCCGGGTATGACGTTGAAGGTCACATCGTGGACGTCAAAAGCGCGGGCAAGTTTGCTGGCCAATCGCTGCTCGTGCTGCAACTGGACCGGATCTCGGTGGGCGGCAAGGCGTACAGCATCCAGACGGATCAATACAAGCGTCAGGGCAGCTCGCGGGGCAAGAACACCGCCGAGAAGGTCGGCGCAGGTGCGGCGATTGGTGCGATCATCGGCGGCATCGCCGGCGGCGGCAAGGGAGCCGCGATCGGTGCGGCGGCGGGCGGCGGGCTGGGCGGAGGCGTACAGGCAGCCACCAAGGGTCAGCAGATCAAGCTGCCTTCGGAAACTGTCCTGACCTTCACGCTGCAGAGTCCCCTGACGGTGATCCCGGCCCAAGGGCCGGATTCGCATCGTCACAGGATGGATACACCACCCGACGACAACAAGCAGTAGTGTCAATTGTTCTCCGAAAGGGCGCGGAATCCCGTGCCCTTTTTCATTTGAGGAGTTGCTGCTTCTCGTCAACTGTGTTCCCATGGCCTGTTCGTGATGCCGCCGATCACCGCCATCCTGCACACCTCGAACGACGGCCTCCGTCTGGGGCGGGCCCTCGAGACACTCCATCCCTGCGACGAAATCCTGGTCCTCGACCACGGGTCGACGGATCAGACTCTGCGCGTTGCGCGAGAATATGCCGCCACCGTCCACGCCCTCGGCCCGGGTCAATCCGCGCGCGACCAAATCCTTATGGCCCGACACCCATGGGTTCTATTTGTGCTGCCCTCCGAGTCCCTCAGCGAGGCCCTGGAAGCCGCGCTTTTCGAGTGGAAGCTCTATGATGACCGCGAGGTGGCGGAAGTCACAGCCTGCTCCGTCTTTCTGCGGGAAGAAACCGAAAACGGCTGGGCCGAACTCCACCCCACTACGCGTCTGATCCCGAGATCTTGGAACGCCTGGGAAGACAACCTTCCGCGTCACGATCCGCAGAGCATAATGCTCCAGGGCGGTCTGCTGCGCTTCTACCTGCCCTGAGGCCCTCTCCCTGACGGTTTTTTTTCACAACCGATTGTGACGTACCGCATCGCGCGGCGGCGCTCCCTCCTGTTGGTTGCAAGTTCGGCTTGGTGTACCGCAGTTCCAGGAGGAAATCATGTTCCCGCGCAAGCGTTATTGAATTGCCGCTGCTTTTGTGACCTGTGCGTGATTCGCCATGGCCCAACCAGCACAGCAATCGGCCCAAACCCCAAAGAGTCATCCAGCGCGTTCCGGTCAAGGCGACCCATGCCCCCTCTGGGGAGGAAATGTTCACCAGCTACTGCGCAGTCTGCCAGGGGGGCCCCCAGGGCAAGGGCAACCGGCCCGGCAGCGTCGGCCCTGAAATCGCCAACCTCGGACCCGACAGTGCTCGCGCAGAAAAACATCGGGAACCACCTGGCGCGGCACGTCACCAGCGTCATCCGCGGCCAAGCCGACCTGCCGGCCCATGGCAACCAGGAAATGCCGGTTGGGTGTTCTTCCGGGCTATCTCAGAGCCACAAGAGTGAGGTGCAGCAGCGCACTGAGAACCTCAATC
Source organism: Terriglobales bacterium (assembly GCA_035643915.1). Taxonomy (GTDB): domain Bacteria; phylum Acidobacteriota; class Terriglobia; order Terriglobales; family Acidobacteriaceae; genus Gp1-AA133. The sequence goes on from DASQPN010000119.1 coordinate 7,409, forward strand.
AGCACATCGAATCCATCCAGAAGAAGCAGGCACGCTGGGAATCGAGTGGGTGGATCGACTTGTCCCGCTACGCGGGCCAGTGCGCGCTTCGAGCGCGCCCTCCCCTCCCCTCTCTCTTCCGTGGTGTCGGGCTTGACCGACGTTGCGGGACGCCCCTCCCCCTTGATACATTGATGCCCGAGCGCGAACAGCCTTTCTGGACGATCCGGGCATCCAAGTAACTAATCCTCCTGCTGTTTCGGACCGCAGAGAATTCCATCGATGGGTCTCGACCGCGAAAGCACGCCAGCATTTATTCGCTCCAGCCGGCTTCCGTGGCCGGTGCGCTACGGCGGAGCCTTGCTCGTGGTGGGCGCGGCTGTCGGCCTCTGGCTCCCGTCTTCTCTGATACACCGCGACCCGTTTGCCGTTTTCATTCTGGGGGTGGTCTTCACCGCCCGGTTTCTCGGCTTCGGCCCGGCGGTGGTTGGGACTGCACTATCGGTCATTGCCATCGACTATTTCGCGTTCGAGCCGCCTTTTTCCCTCGCGATGGCCAGCGCAGATATCGCCAGGCTGGTCATTTTCGTATTCATTTCCCTACTGGCGGCGAGCCTTGCACGGCAGAGATCCCGAGCCGAAGTCCGGGCCGATCAAACTCTCGAAGAAATGGCCGCCATCGTCGAATCGTCGGAAGACGCCATCTACAGTGCGACCCGCGAAGGCGTGATCACAAGCTGGAACCACGGCGCGGAAGAACTCTACGGGTATCGGGCCGAAGAGGTGCTAGGCCAATCGGTACTTGTCACCGTCCCCCCTGAGCGGGCGCACGAAACCCGGTCGAATCTTGCCAAGTTGAGCCGGGGGGGAAGCGTGGAGAGCTACCAAACCGAACGTCGGCGCAAAGACGGATCGCTGATCAGCATCCTGCTGTCGATTTCCCCGTTGCGCAACCGGAAAGGCTTGGTCGTCGGAGCTTCTGCGATCGCGCGCGATGTTACTACGCAGCTGCGCGCGGAGGAGGCTTTGCGGCGTACCGAGAAACTGGCGACCGCCGGGCGTCTCACCGCGGCCATTGCACACGAGATCAACAACCCGCTCGAGGCTATCACCAACCTCCTGTATCTCGCTCGCCGTGATCCCACCCGAGCCGACCAGCATCTCGAAATGGCGGAGCGCGAAGTTCTGCGCATCGCTGATATCGCCCAGCAGACTCTCGGCTTCGTGCGTGATGTCTCCGATACCCGGCCTCTGAATGTCTCTTTGACGCTGGAAGAAGTGCTACAGCTTTACGCTCTGAAAATCACCAGCAAGCAGATTCATACGAAGAAGGAGTTCGACGAACATTGCGAAATCCGCGGTTTCGCCGGTGAGTTGCGCCAGCTCTTCTCCAACTTGATCGTCAACGCCGTTGATGCCATGCCACAAGGCGGACAGCTGCGCTTGCGCGTGAGCCGCGCCCAAGAACGGTCGGGAAGCCAGCGTTCGGGAGTGCGGGTGATCTTCGCAGACAACGGCAGCGGGATCCCGGACTCTGACCAGGCCCGCATCTTCGAGCCTTTCTTCACCACCAAGAAGGACTCGGGCACCGGCCTTGGCCTTTGGCTGTCCGAAGGCATCGTCCGCAAGCACGGCGGCCAGATCACGGTGCGCAGTAGCACCCGACCCGGCCGAAGCGGCACTGTGTTCTCGGTATTCCTTCCGCAGGCGGCCACGACCCCAGCCTGAGCGGATTGGCTACCAAGGCGCGCGAGCGACCCCCGCGCCACACTTCGTTGATCTGGAAGCTCCTCGGCTGCTAGCAGTTACACGCATTTGTCCGGAAGGACACTGACTTCGGTACTCAGCTCTCCGCTGGGGATCAACCGTATAATCAAGGCACAACCAGTGCAATTGAGCACGTTCTGTTGACAAGGGAGCGGTGGATCCTTTTCTGGCATCGGCGAGTGTTGTCCTAGGGCTGATTTTCGGCAGCTTTCTGAACGTGTGTATCTATCGCTTGCCAAGGGACTTGTCGGTGCTGCGCCCCCGCCGCTCTCTATGCCCTCACTGCCAGCATCAGATCGCCTCCTACGACAACATCCCGGTGTGCAGTTGGCTGTTCCTGCGCGGACGCTGCCGACATTGCAACGCGTCGATTTCGCCCCGCTATCTGCTGGTCGAGTTGCTCACAGCGTTTCTCTTTCTGGCCTGCTACGAGCGCTTTGGGCTGACGTGGACGACGCTTAAATACTGCACCCTCGCTTTCCTGCTTCTGGGACTCATCTTCACCGACGCGGAAACCAAGCTTCTGCCCGACAAGATGACGCTGTCCGGCCTTGCGCTGGGTGTCGCCTTCAGCCTGTTCGTCCCGGTGAACGACCTGGCCTCGCAATTTCTGCCGGGCGTCGTTTCCCTGCCGATAAGTTCCGACATTTCCTCGCATCTGCTTTCGCTGGCCGACTCCGTGCTGGGCGCACTCGTGGGCGCCTCGTTCATTTACGGGGCGGGTGCAATCTATCTGCGCGCGCGTGGAATCGAGGGCATGGGCTTCGGAGATGTCAAATTGATGGCCATGATCGGCGCTTTTCTCGGCGTGAAGCTCACCGTGTTTACGATCTTCGCGGCGTCGATCGCTGGATCGCTGTTCGGAGTGAGCACGATTTTCATGGTCTGGATCAAGCGTACCCGGCGCTTCGCCCAGCGCCAACCCGCAACCATGCAGCAAGCCCGCCGCCGCGCCTGGCGGTCGGCGCAAACCGTCTATCGCCACTACGAGATGCCCTTCGGTGTCTTCCTGGGCAGCATGGCCATGGTGGCTTTCTTCTTCGGCAACCGGCTGCTCGACTGGTACTGGAGACTGCTGTGAGGCAGCTGACCAACCCGATTCTCCTGAAGATGGTGCTCGTGCTGTTTGCCTCCGGCTTCGCCTTCCTTATGGCCGTGCTCATCATGCGGCGCATTCGCAAAAGCCTCGGTGAAGATGCTTCGTTGCCGGAAACCGCAGCCTCGGCCAATCAGCTTCCCCTGCACACCTATCATGCGGTCATTCAGCAGCTCAAACAGCAGAAACATGAGTTGCTGGCGATGCAGCAGGAGGAGCACCGGCGGGCCAAGACTTCGGAGAGCATCAGTGCCTCGGTCCTGTCAAATCTCTCAAGCGGCGTGTTGTTTTTCGGCTCCAACGGACTGGTCCGTCAGGCGAACCAGGCCGCCAAGAATATTCTGGGCATCGCTTGCCCGACCGGCATGGACGCGGAAGCCATCTTCCGCGACACGTTAGTCGAAAGCTCGCCCGGGGGACCTGCACCACAGACTCTGGTGACCGGGGTGAAAGTGGCTTTGACACAGGGAACGACGCTCAAGCCATCGCAAGCCGAATACCTGACTCCGGGCGGCGAAAGGCGCGTGATCGAAGTGACTGCCTCACGCGTGCCGGCCGCGGACGGCAGTGCGCTTGGTGTGGCCTGCCTGATCAACGATCAAACCATGATCGCTGCGATTCGCCGCCAGGTCGACCTCGACGGCGAGATCTCGGCGGAGATGGCCCTGGCCCTGCGCAATTCTCTAGTCACCATTTCCGGTTATGCCCAGCAGTTGGCGCAGAACCGCGATCCAGACTTGGCAAGGCAACTGGCATCCGACATCGCAGCCGAGGCCAAGCATCTGGATCACACCATTGGTGGGTTCCTCGCCGAAAACAAGAAGGCGAAGACTTCCTCGGCCAGTTACTAAGAAGAGTCACGGAGGCCGCGGCTCTCACCCCGGCTACCGCAATATAGGATGGTGAACATGAAGCGCATGGCATTTGTCTCGACCATTGTTGTATTCGTTGCCTGCCTGGCAATCTCGCTCGCGGGGGCCCAGGACACGGCGTTGGGTGATTACGCCCGCCAGACCCGCAAGCAAAAAGGGCAGAAGGCCCCGGCCGCCAAAAGGTTCGACAACGACAACCTACCCACGGACAACAGAGTTTCGGTCGTCGGACAGGAACCCTCCCAGGCGGCCGACGCCAATGGAGTTGCGACCGTCAACAACGACGGGGTTCCTGCGTCTTCTGGCGCAGCGGCTACGCCCGCACCCGGCGCCGATCAGACGCAGGCTGGCCAGGATAAGGCAGCGGCCGAGGATGAAGCAGCCCGGAAGAAGCAGACGTTCGAGGGCTGGAAGAAGAAGATCCAGGATCAGCAGGGGCAGATCGATCTGCTCGCGCGTGAACTGGACATCCTGAACCGCGAGTACCGCCTTCGAGCGGCCTCGTTCTACGCGGACGCGGGTAATCGCCTGCGCAATTCGGGGGCCTGGGACAAAGAAGACTCCCAGTTCAAGGACCAGATCGCAGGCAAACAGAAACAGCTCGAAGACAGTAAGAAACAGCTGGACGATATGCAGGAACAGGCCCGAAAAGCGGGTGTGCCCTCTTCGATGCGGGAATAGCACATCGGCTTGAGGAGGTCTTCCAAGCTTTCCGGCCCTGCGGCCGGGAAGCTTTTTTTGCCAATCGCTGGCAATCTCCCTGCGCGCTTCTCCAGCCGACCCGGGTTATTGTACGGTCTCCAAGAGCGCCGATCGCGCCTACTTAATCGTTTAAATAGTTTTTTTCGATTGGACTTTCAGGGGCGTTTGCCCCACAGTACCAGTATCCCTCCTGCGATGTAGCGGAGGGATCGTGTGAACTCTGTGCTTGGGTTTCAACCCGCCGTTCATTCACCTTCCTGACCTCGTCGTCTCACCGACAATCTGCGCGATGCTGCGAGTTTTGCGCTCGTTGGCCTCGTCTCACGACTTTTTAGGAGGTTAGGTATGCGATTTACGATCGGCTCTTCGGTTCCCAAAATGCTGTTCGCTGCGGTCACGGGGCTGGGTCTGCTTTCTGCTCCGGCTCTGGCGCAAGACGCCGCCGGAAAATTCACCCTCACCAAGGAAGTCCGTTGGGGGAGTGCTGTTCTCCCGGCGGGCGACTATCAATACTCACTCGAGCACCGCGCTGGAGCATTGCTGTTGCTGCGCAACACAAATGGCCAGATGGGCGCGATCGTGCTGGTCAAATCGACCACCGCCGTTAACGACCAGGGACCAGCCCGGCTGGTGCTCGAGCGTAGCGGCGACGGCTGGTTCGTAAGCTCCATGGTGATCACCGACATCGGGGAAGAGCTTTCCTTCGGTGCGCCCAGTCTGCGCACGGAAGCCGCAAAGAAGGGGATCAGCAGCCCCGCCAAGGTCGCTTCCCTGTCCAACCCGTAGCCGTAGATGTTGACCGCGGGAGCGGCCGAACCTGGCTACTTCCGCGGTCACCAAAACCGCTGAAAAAGAGAGTTCACTGGGAGGAATCTCATGCTGAAGAACGAGAGCAACACGCCGCAGGAAAGAATTACCGTGACCCTTCGGACAGTCGCCGAAAAGGTGGGACTGGCGCCCTGCTCGGTCTCCGCGGTATTGAACAATTCGCCGGCTGCCGTTGCCATCCCGCAGCGCACCAAGAATCGCATCTTGCGCGCGGCTAGACAGCTAAACTACCGCCCCAATTTTTCCGCCCGCTCGTTGCGGACCAAACGGACCTACACGGTAGCGCTGATCGCCTCCGACTTCGGCAATCCCCAGGTAGCGCGGATTGTGGCCGGGGTAGAGATATTCCTGCGCGAGAAGGGCTATTGCCTGCTGATCGCGGCCTGCGACCGAAGTCTGGATTGGTTCGACGGCCACTCCACGCAGTTGCTGCAAAGGGGAGTCGAAGGCGTGATTACCGTCGATGCAACCCCGCCCAGGTCATTCGCATTGCCCTTGGTATTGGTCGATTTGCCGAACTCGAAATTTCCCGACCCCATCACCAACCTCAAGCGCCAGCGCTTGACGGCGATGGGCGAGGCAGCTGCCCAAGCGATGCTGGGACATATCGAGCAGAAAACCGGGCATCTGACCAGGATTGCACTCGCTCCGGAACCGTTAGTGGGATTTCTGCCCCCGGAAACGGTGGTCACAGTGCACAGACTCGACGCGCCGGTGGGACACTTCGCGGACTAGGCTGGCAGGATGCGGAGAAACTCGGCAGGCCTGGCACGGGGATTTCCGTCGGAGAGAATCAGGGCAGCGTGCTGCTCGTCTTACCGATGTAGCACGGCACGTCGTCTCGATACAGCGCACGCACTGCGGGTTGATTCAGGTTCTACTCCAGAACGGCTTTGCCATCTTTCATGTGAAACAGCGCCCGTGGCCACATTCGAAGGAAGTGGAGCGTTTTCCTGTCCGATAAAGCGTGTTCAGAACGATCGGCACTGTCGGTAGAAGCTTGCCAACGGCTTGCGCTGCGCTCAGACCGTCCCTGCGCGGCACGACCGAATCCAGTACCATCGCGTCCGGGCGCAGCTCGGTGGCCCTTGCGATCGCTTCTTTCCCATCCAAGGCATCGCCACAAACCTCCCAATCAGGATTGGCTCCCAGCAACGACCGAAGTCCTCGCAGCACCGATTCGTGATCATCGGCAATTAGGATTCGCTTCGCCACATGCGGCCTGCAAAACGAACCCCGCGTCGTCGCCTGGAGAGAACCCGCAAAAGGGGAAATCCGGCACGGGGGTGAAGGCTCTTGCGTTAAACGGAAAGGTACCTTCAACCGCCTCAGCCAACCGCCTCAGCCTAGCAATACAGCAAACGATGTAGCTCCCCATACATCGAGCTCTGTATTGACGAGGCACACTCGCCCTCCCTAATATCCCTGGGGAATCTTTCTGGGGGTAACAGCCTTGTTTGACGTGAGGTTGATCCAAAGAATCTGCCAAGCAAGAAGGAGGTGGTCCATGACCATTGTTCGCGAACTTTGGGTAGACGATCAAGGACAAGACATCGCAGAGTACGCTGTCATGTTTGCGGCCATACTTGTGATAGTCATCGGCACGATAAGGCTAGTCGGTTCAAACGCCAACAACGCGTTTTCAGCAGTCGCCAGTTCGATCCAGTAGAGGGCTTTCTGCTGTCTGCTGACCTGTCCCTTTTGGGATTCGGCGGGGTGGACGGTGAATCTTCTTTCAGCTGTACATCAGTTGGCGTGGACGCAACACCCCGTCGATCTGGCTGTGCGAGTCCTGCGCAATCCCGTGGCTGGTGGTTCGGGCAGTTCGATCGCCTTGGGTTCGGGCAGGCGTTCTGAAACTGCTGTGTGGACTGATGCTGAATGCGCTGGTGACCGACGCGAATGCCGGAGCGACGCCAGTTGTCGGCATAGCCCCCCACTCTGCGTCCAGCGAGCCCCGTGTGGCAGGCCGCGACGCCCAAAACGCGCGCCTGGCCTTTCTGGCGGATCAAGCGCAGCTGGGACTGTTTAGCGCCGGTGGTCTCGTGACGCTGTTCGGGGGCATTCTCATCGTTGCGATTTGCCTTGGCCGAATCCTCAAGACGGAGGGCAGCCTGAATTGCAAGCGGCTGGGATGGAACCTCCGAGGTGACGTCGGCTGAAGGAACAAGCCGACAAACATGGCATCGAACGCCGGGTTGAATGAAGGTCGCAGCCGACTTCGGCGACTGCGTCCATGCAATATAGAGCACCCTGCGGTGGGTCGGAATCCCCACTAGAAAGCCAGCCTGTCCGCACTAGAAAGTGAGGCATGGCCTGGGAAGAAATCGCCCGGGTGCCGGGTACCGCCTCGCGTTCTAGTTGCTGGGGGAGCCTCGCCGGATCTCTTCGCCCAGAACAATCGCCTCGGCGATTTCCTTGAGAGACTTGCGCTTCTGGCGGCTCTGACGCTGTAACGCCAGGTAAGCCTGCTCTTCATCAATTCCGAGATCCCTCTGCAGAATGCCTTTAGCGCGCTCGACCAGTTTGCGAGTCTCGAGTTGCTGCAGCAGTTGGGAATTCTCGCCTTCGAGTCTCGCCATCTCGATCTCCGCACCCACCAGAAAACCGATGGTAGAGATCAGTCGAATCTGCCGACGTGTATAGGTGTGCGGCCCACGATGCTGCAGGTTAATCACACCCACAACTCTGCCGCGCGACAAAATCGGGACGGACAGAAAGGCCTCGTAAGAGTCTTCCGGTAGTTCATTGAAAAATTTGAAACGTACATCTTGTGAGGCGTTATGGGAAATCGCCACCGGTTCGCGACGCTCCGCCACCCACCCGGTGATGCCCTGTCCCACTCGCAATTTGAGCCGGTCAATGACTTCTTCGTGGGGATTCTTCGAAGCCCGAAGAACCAGTTCGTCCTCCTCGCGGACGTAGACGAAGCAGGAGTCGCACTTCACCACCGCAGAAGCGAACTCTACAATTTGATTAAGGTCCTGATGTAACGGGTCGGCCGCAGCCATGCGGCTGCTTATATCGTGCAGAAAATCAATATCGACATCAGCGTGGAAAGAATTGGCACTCATGGCCTAACGTAGCCGCCCCTGCCAGCGATGTCAAATTGCAGTTTTCAATGTGAACGATCACTAACATTGCGATGAAAATTTGAATCGTTCCCGCCAAAGTGCAGCTTCGGGGTAGCGAGCCGATCGGTAGGCGTGTCGGCGCGCCCAATTGAGGCAGGTGACTATTACACCCGACACAAGACAGGAGATGCCCACCCATCGCGACGCAGGAAGGGGGCTTCAACGATCCCGCTCGTTTTCCGAACCATCGGTCCCCTCCGGGCGGCGAACCCGCCAGATCTCTCACCGGAGCCAACAGGCCAGCAGACAAATTCTAGTCGGAGAACGTCCCTCGCAGATTGCTGATCTGTCTCACATGATGCTGCCCATGTATCCAGTGAAATTTGCGCCATTCCCGCGCTCGCAGAGGCCCGAGAATCGGGTGATCCAGCAGCTTGATCTGTCTGCCATATTTCTGCTCGGCTTGGGCGATGACGGTATCCATTGCCCGAATCTTCTCCGGCATCTGGGCCAGGACATGTTCCGCCGGCAGACCTCGCGGAGTTGCATTTCTTGGTGCCTTGCGGCCTTCGGGCAAATGACCGAGCCCGACCACGACGAAGGTCCTAAAATGATCCTTCCAGGTCGGAACGCGGGCCAGCGGTTTGCCGGCCTCGAGACACCGCTCAAATCCCTTGATCGTTCCGGTGTACGTCAGGTAAAGATGCTCCAGGATCTCGGCAACGCTCCACTTCCCCTCCGGATGCTCGTGGAGCGACTCCTCGCTCATGCCCTCCGTCGCCGACCCGATGGCATTCTGGAGTCGCTGCAGATAGAAATCCATGGCGACACGTTTCCCTTCATTTAGAATGAGCGCAGTCATCCAGCCATCAAAACTTACTACAGGACGGTAGCTATGCAGAAGCTGCTCGTGGCGATGTTCATGCTAGCACTGTTGACCGGGTGCTCGTCGGCGCCCACCAAATCCGCGGAGTCGGCCAAGCCGCAACCCAAGCCGCCGGAGATCCTCACCGCGCGCAGCGCCTTCCAGAAGCTTTACATCTCGGCCCACGGCTGGGGTCAGGATGCGCGGCCCTACCGGCTCGAATCCGTGCCCAATGCCGACTCCAACGGCCGGGACGGAAAGTCTGCCATCTGGCGCGCCGGATTCGCTTCCGCTGTGCAGCGCGGCACCAAGCCTTATACCTGGTCCGGCTCCGAGGGCTCTGAGCGAGGCGTCAACGCGGGCATCGAAGACAACTACAACCCGAACAACGCTTCCAATCAAGTCTTCGACATAGCTTTTCTGAAGATCGACTCCGACAAAGCTTTCGGTGTCGCCCAGCAGCACGGCGGCGAGAAGTTACTCGAGAAGTCTCCGGACACTCCCGTCCTCTATATCCTCGAATGGAATCGGGTCGAGAACCTGCTTCTGTGGCATGTCATCTACGGGAGTCGCGATATTGCGAAGCTGAAGGTAGCCGTGAATGCGAGTACCGGCGAGTTCCTGCGGGTCGAAAAGTCGTAGCCGGCTCGAACGACGTGCCGGAAAACTTCGAATTCCGGACTACGGTTGCGTCCGGCTGTCGCCAGGCGAGGGGCTCTCCGTGGCGCTCTGCGGCTTGAGCCTCTCCAGCGCCTGGTGCGCTTCCACGGCAAAAGGCCCTTGCGGCAAGATCTTCAGGTAAGCTTCGTAGCCCTTGCGGGCCTCACTCGTGTTGCCAAGTTTCTCCTGGCACACCGCCAAGCGGAACGTAGCGACCGCGTCGTTGTACTTGTAGTAGAGCGCTTCCCGGTAGCGGTCGAGCGCGGCGCGATAGTTCTTGCGTTTGAAATAAAAATCCCCGACCTCCACATCCTTCTCCGCCTTGTGGGGATTCCACGGCTTGAATTCCTGTACGCCTCCGATTTCATCGCCTTCGTAAAGGCCAGCCGCATCTTCCGCTTCGTGCAAAGCAGTGGCACTGTCCGGGTAGAGCTTGTCGTCGTCCTTCGGAGGAGCCAGATCCACCTTCGTGTCTTTGCTGGAACTGCCACTCCCGGCCGGAGGTTGCCCGTGGTCTTGACCCTGGGCCTGGTCGGAACGAGGCGGCGCCTGGTTGGCTGGCGGGAGCTTCCGTGGCTTGGGGCTTTCCTGCCCTGCGGCCGCGACAGAAAGGGTTAGGACGAATAGGGCAACGATTCGAAACATCAAGATATATTCTAACCCCGAACGGTGGTCCCGCGCCGCCGAAACTCCGGAGAACACCAGGGGCAGACAGTCCGGCCACCCTCATTCCGCGGCCCCAGCCAATACGGCGGCCCTGACCTTTGCGCTAATGGATTTGGCCACATCGCTCTCCAGCGCCAGCAAGTCGTCATCTTCACGGTCGAACTCATCTCCCCAAACACGAGCCTGATCACTCACGCGAACCAGTTCCGCCGACACCCGCACGTGCCGGCCGTTGTTGCGCAGACTTCCTTCCATAAGGTAGTCCGCACGTAGCTCACTCCCGACTTGCACCACCGTTTTCGAGGTATGCCGATATTGCTGCACCATGGTGCGCGAGGCTACTTGCAGCCGGGCGGGATCGGTTCGGCCGAGCTGCGTAATCAGTTCTTGGGCAATGCGCTCACCAAGGAACGCTTGCCGGGAATCGTCGCTCCAGTTCTCGAACGGGAGAATGGCCAGCACAACCCGCTTGGCCCCGTGATTCTGCGCAGCCCGCAAGCGATGCGCCAGCTGAAAAGCAATTAGAGCGCTGATCGCAATGGTGACCAAGACCTTTCCGGCAAGTTTCCATGCTGAGGAAGGGTTGCCGGCATTGACACGCGGCACTACCTCGATCCGGCCATCTCTGGTCAAATCTGCGGGCGGTTGCACAGTGCCAATCAATCGATACCCCCGCCGCGAAATGGTCTCCACATAACGAGGCGCCATGGCGTCGTCGCCAAGGGCAAAGCGGACCTTCTTCACAGCGGTATTCAGCGCATGATCGAACTCGACGAAAGTGTCTTCAGGCCAGACTTCACGGCGCAGTTGTTCGCGTCGCACCAACCGTCCCGAGTGAAGCAACAAAACAGCCAGCACATGAAAAGGTTGCCCCTGCAGATGGACCTTCATGCCGTTCTTGCGCAATTCTCCCGCGTCAAGATCAGCTTCGAAGACTCCAAAACGCCAGATGCCAGCCGGTCGGCGAGACTCGCTCATAGCCACCACTCGTGACTATGGACGCATTCGAGTGTCGTTTGTTTCGATTTATTTTCGCATTCCCGCAGCCACAACGTTCCCCAAGCCGCTGACCGGCAGCACCTTCGCAAGATACCTGCAATCCAGCGGAAGTGCAGACGCTGGAGACTTGCGATTTCAAATCCCGAACGTCCTTCCCCAGAAAGCGCTGGGGGATGCTATGCAACGCTCTACAGTCCTGTCCCTTCTGTCTGTCGTGTTGTTGTTCGGCAGTCCGGCGAGCGCCCGATCGGCGATCTCGAACGATGGTGTACTGCCTGTGAAGTTGTATGAGGGCTATCTGATCATCGTGCAGGGTACGCTTGGCGATCTTGAGAAGCGCAACCTCGTGATCGACACCGGAGCTTATCCAAGCATTGTCGGTCGTGATATCGCCAAGAAGCTGCACCTTTTCGGGCACAGCGAAGAGCTGCGCGTGGCAGCCCATAACCTCAACAGTCAGGCAGCGTCCCTGCCGCACCTGCGTGTGGGACCCATTCAGGTCGAAAATCTGAGGATGATGGTGCAGAACCTTACACCGCTCTCCCTGAAGTTCGGGGCTCGCATCGACGCAGTGATTGGTCTCGACGTGCTCGCACACAGCAGCTTTCGAATCGACTACGGCGAGAAAAAAATGATTTTCGGTTCGGTGGATCCCTTGCCGTTCTCGGCGCCACTCCGCTGGAAGACCTTCATGGCCTGTGTCGAGATCAGAGTCAATGACCATCCGACACACCTGCTGGTTGACACCGGAGCTGCCAACATCCTTCTTTTCAGCCAGCGCATGCCCTGGCTCAAAGGCCACTCCGGCAGGGTGCGCGACGCCACCAACCTCGGGGGTGACTTCGAGCTTCGCGAGGTCACGCTGGACAGCCTAGAACTGGCCGGCGTCAATCTGGGCCCGCGTGACATTTTGGTCTCCGATACTCTCAACATGTCGCCCTATCCTTTCGATGGACTCATGGCGACCGGGGAACTACGCCAGATTGCGTTCGACTTCGAGCACCAGCAATTCAGCTGGCAACCGGTCAAGATGAGGGACGATCTCCTTCGGGCCGCGCGCGGCAGGGTAGCCCTGCCCCATTCGCGGGGGCTTACCTCCCCTGGCCCCGAACTAGGCCCGGCGGGAGCGCTGGGCCGGTGCGCACCAGATTCCCCCACCGGGTCGAGCGGGGTTTGCGCTCCTGCGGTACAGACCGGAACACCGAACAGTCATCACCCGCAGGTTGCGTTCTAGGGACGACAAAAAATCAGGCCATCTCATGGGGGCGAGATGGCCTGTGTTGGCGAAGTCCTCCGGGGAGGAGGGAAAATTGTTTACAAGCTCGGCGGTGTCTGGGTGCTGGCCGTCGGGCTCTGTCCAGGAGCAGCCGGCTGCTCCGGAGTCGCGTTGTCGCCCGTCGTGTTCGTCATCAGGCGAACATCCACGCGGCGGTTCTTGGCGCGGCCATCGGAAGTCTTGTTCGAGTCCACCGGCTTATCCTTGCCCAGTCCAATCAAGTAAATCTTATGCGCCGGGATGTTGTGCTGCGACGCCAGATACTGGATCACGGAGTTCGCGCGGCGCTGGCTCAGGTCGTAGTTGTAGTCCGCCGGACCGACTGAGTCCGTCCCGCCTTCGACCGTTACGAGGTAGCCCTTGGTATTCGGGACATCGGTTGCGAGCTGGTCAAGGGCTTCCTTGGCCTGCTTGGTCAGGTTGTCCCTGTTGAACCCAAAGTGCACCGAGGTCTCGGCTACCGGGCGATAGTTATCCAGGTTCGCCACCGTGTTCGTGAGCACATCCACGCGCTTGGTCGCCACGTTGGCGATGGTTTGGGCCTGATCGGCGGTCTGACCGGCGGCCAGTGCCTTCTGGTCAACTTCGCTGGCCTTGGCCTGTACAGCCTCGATTCCAGCCTGCGCCCGAGCGTCTACGTCCTTGATGTCCTTGGTGTTCTTCGCGGTCAGGTCGTCCAGCTCGTTCGTTTTGTTGATGAGCGGCGTGGTCTCCTGCCGGACATAGTTCTTGGTGGCACATCCCACAGAAGCGGCCATGCCGGCCGCTAAGAGAATCGTTAACGAAGTGCGAGTCATAGTCTTAGAGGGCTCCTTCCTCATCTGTACTTCCCTTTGAGTCCCTTGGGCTGCGAACTTTCGCGCCCTGCCGAGTACTAATGCACGGGGTATGCCAAGTCACGGAACCTGTGGCGTTGGCCGTAAACCATTCTACAGCAATGTCTTGCATGATGCCGCAAATAGTTTCCGTCAGACAACATGGAGCAAAGGAAACACACGGCCATAGAAATTTTATACGGTTGCGGTCGGCCCGAAGCCAGCAAACCGCAAAACCCGCTAGACTTCTAGTAAACGCTTCGGATGGATCTCCTCCAGAAAATCCGGACTCTCCCCACCGAGCCTGGTGTGTACCTGTATAAGAACGCTGAAGGGGAGGTCATCTATGTCGGCAAGGCCAACAACCTGCGCAGCCGCGTCGCCTCGTACTTTCATGAAGGCCGCTGGCAGGACGCCAAGACGGGCACCCTGGTCCGCGAGGCGGTTGACCTCGATTACATCGTCGTCGCCAACAACAAAGAGGCCCTCGCGCTCGAAAACAACCTGATCAAGCAGAAGAAGCCGCGCTTCAACATTTTGCTGCGCGACGACAAGACCTATCCCTATGTGAAGCTCACGCTCGGCGAGCGCTATCCGCGGGTCTACGTGACCCGCCGCCTGCGCAAAGATGGCGGCGCTTACTATGGACCGTACTTCCCTGCCAACCTTGCGTACCGGATCGTCGACCTGATTCACCGACACTTCCTGATTCCGTCCTGCAAGGTTGACCTCACCCGCTTTCATCCCCGCCCGTGCCTGCAGTACTACATCAAACGCTGCCTGGGGCCCTGTGTTGAAGGCCTCACTACGCCGGAGATCTACCAGGAGGCGGTGCGCGACGTGAAGCTGTTCCTGGAAGGCCGCCAAACCGATCTGGTTCGCTCCCTGCGGGAGCGTATGGAGGAAGCCGCCACCGGGCAGGAATACGAGCGAGCCGGGAAGTATCGCGATCTGATCTCGACGGTCGAACAACTGCAGGAAAAACAGCGCATGGCGTCGGTCGAAGGCGACGACGCGGACGTTTTCGGCTACCACTACGAAAATGGCATGCTGGCGGTGAATCTGTTTCACATGCGCGGCGGCCGGGTGGTTGATCGAAGAGAATTTTTCTGGGAAGACTTGCCCCACTTCGAACCCGATGCTGAGACCGCCAAGGACCGCGCAAGGACGGCCGCCCCCGGTCGTCCAGCCGCGCAAAGCGCAGCGACTCCCGAACAGGCCTTTCATCCCGCGGACTTCTTCTCGGCCTTTCTCAGTCAGCTCTACCTAGGCCAGCCTTACGTCCCGCGCAAGGTCTACGTTCCCACCGACTTCGAAGATCGCGAGATGCTGGAAGAGCTTCTCTCCGAGCAACTGGCCCACAGGGGCGCTCGGGCCACCCGAGTCCACATCGAAGGTCCCCTCCGCGGTGAGAAGCGTTCCCTCATCGACTTGGCCGGGAACAATGCAAAACAATCCTACGATCAGCGCTTCCGAGTCATGAAGCCAAACACGCGCGCAATCCAGGAAGCGCTGCAAGACGCACTTGCGTTGCCCGAACGGCCAGAGCGCATCGAGTGCTTCGACATCTCCCACATTCAGGGCGCGGAAACCGTGGCCTCTATGGTGGTATGGGAAGACGGCCGTATGAAGAAGTCCGACTATCGGAAATTCATCATCAAGACGGTCGCGGGCGTGGACGACTTTGCTTCCATGCGCGAAGTGGTCACGCGCCGCTACGGGCGGCTGCAGGAAGAAAAGAAGAAGATGCCCAGCCTGATCCTGATCGACGGTGGCCTCGGGCAGCTGCACGCCGCTGCCCAGGCGCTGGAGTCACTGGAGATCATCAACCAGCCTCTGGTCTCGATTGCCAAGCGCGAGGAACTCATCTACGTGTACGGACAGGAAGACGAACCCGTCGCGCTCGACCACCACTCGCCGGTCCTGCACGTGGTGCAGCTGGTCCGCGACGAAGCTCACCGCTTCGCCGTGACTTTCCACCGCAAGCGCCGCCAGATGCGCGACCGCTCCAGCGAACTGCTCGAGATCCCGGGCGTCGGCGCCAGCACCACCCGCCGCTTGCTGGAGCATTTTGGGAGCGTCCAAGCCGTCAAGCAGGCAGATGCGGCGGCGTTGTCGGCAGTCGTGACACACACCCAGGCGGACGCGATTCTGAGCCACTTTCGGAAGTGAATCTTTCCATCCAAAGGAGGATCGAGCGCTCTCGGTCAAAGACCTACGTCCCATTGGGCGCCGGGCTATCATTCCCCATATCCAGCACGACCTTCCATCTGCCGTCTTTTTGCCTCTTCCAAATGCTGGTGTACTTCCCATGCCCCACCACAGGCTTACCATCCTTGTCCTTGGAGCGGAACTCGAAGGTTCCGTAGGTGTAGCCCAAATCACCGGAGGAGGCCATGTCCGCATAGACCGGCGTCCAGACAAGCTGGTTGTCTTTGTTATTCAGGAAGCCCATCGTCTTCGCGATGTTGTCTTTGCCCTGGATTGCGTCCGCGCCGTTGGGTAGCTCGACCGCATCTTCGGCGTAGTACGACATGTAACCGTCCGCGCCTCGTACTGCCGCCGCGTTCATGAACTCGCCTTCCAGTTTAAGCAGATATTCCGCCGTAGCCGGTTTCGGATCTGCCCCAGACGAGCGCACACCGCTCCCAACAACCGATCCCACGATGACTGCTGCGAGCACAGCAACCGGACAAGTTTTCATAAGAATCTCCTCGAGCAAGCAGGCGAGATTCTATCCCATCGCAATTCGCGACCACGAGCACAGTCCCCCCGACGCCTTCCTGTTAAACTACCTGTCGTCGTACGGCGGGACCCCCCGCAGCGCATCAGTTTTCGCGTGCACATCGATTCAGAGGAGAGAATGATGAGCTCTGAAGAGCTCCAGGAACTTCGGGAACACGCCGAACACGCGAAACACAATCCCTCGCTCGCGCCCGTCTCCCTCAGCATGGCAATTCTGGCCGTGCTGGTGGCCGTGGTGTCGTTACTGGGACACCGGGCACACACCGAAGAAGTGATCCTCCAGGCCAAAACCTCGGATCAGTGGGCGTACTACCAGGCAAAAAATATTCGTGGGCATGAGGACAAGCTATTTGCGAGTCTGACCGCGATTGCCACCAGCACGAACCCCGAATCCCTGGCAAAGGTCAGGGAAGAGTACTTGCAGGAGTCCGATCGCTACAAGGACGACCAGAAAGAGATCGAGAGCGAGGCCCGCAAGCTGGAGCAGGAGGTTGTAACGGAGCGTAGGCGCGCCGACCGCTACGATCTAGGGGAGGTGTTCCTGGAGATCGGGCTGGTGGTGACCTCCATCACGCTGCTCTCGGGTCGGAAGATCTTCTGGCACCTTGGCTTGTTGATGGGCGCGCTCGGCGTGATAGTGGCTGTGACAGGGTTCCTCGTGAAATAGGCCGGACTTTGGGATTTGTCCTTCCCACCGCCTTTCGCAACTTGCGTTTATTCAGGCTTCTCGATCCCGTATCCTCTTCAACCCGGCCCACTTTGGCCGGGGATGCAGAGACATGGCCCCACCCCCGAACTGGAACACACTCCCACCCGTCGCCGGTCACGTTCAGAAATGACTCCCCTCACAGCTGACAACTCCTCAAAAGCCGACACCTAAGCACGTAAGGCGAAATGCGCTGAGGTCTGTTGCAGCGTTTTTCTGCCGCGTGTGGATCAGCGGTTCGTTTCGCAACAGCCGGTTCAGCCCGCGCGAGCCGCCACTGTTTCCACTAGGCGGTTGAATGGCGAAGGAGAGGAAAGCAATCATGAAGACGACGAAGCCGGTCATGCTGGCCATGACGGTCGCTGTGGCCCTGGTCACCGTGATCCCCGACTTGTCGCGGGCGGCGGATGACGGCGCGGCCATCTACAAGACAAAGTGCGCCGCCCGCCATGCCGCCGATGCTGCCGGCAAACCGGCTGCCGGTATTCCCGGCCTCATCGACGACGGTCTTCTGGGGTGAAAAAGGACGGCGGCAGGCGAGCACTGCTGACCCCAGAAGACTGCCCGGCCCCCCCTCCAAGACCCCCACAAGCCGCTACCTCAGCGGCGGGCCGGACATTTTCCTGGGTTGTCCGTCATCACTCGCCTGACGGTTCCGCGCCCCTATTGCCTCGCCGAGTCGTTTCGGGTCCCTATGGATCAGGGACCGAAGAGGTACCGACCCGCATAACCGCATCAGCGTCCTAGCTCGTCACGTCACTCTCAGTGTGTCAGCCCTGGCACATCGTCTTCAGCGCGACACGACCTGGATGCGACGGGAACCCTATAACTCATTTCTTATCAGTCGCATGAGGAATGGGCCCAGCCCTGCCACTTGAGTTGCGCAAGTCGAAGCTGAGGACGTGGCGACGATGGATGAGACGACCATGGATGAAACAAGGAGAAGAGGCGCCGACCGAAAAGGCCGGGCGGCGCTGGTTCTTGCCCTCACGGTGGCCCTTACGGCTTCCGCTTTCGGGCAGAACAACGCTCCCGCCCCAGTAGTCCCACCACGCGCGAAGAGGCGGGTCATCGTCAGCATTCCGGATCGCAAGCTTGCGGTGTTGGAAAACGGGGTCGTGATCCGCAGGTTTGCCGTTGCGGTGGGGGCGGTGGTCAGCCCGAGTCCGACCGGCGAGTTCGAGATCATCAACCGTCTGGCAGAACCGACCTACTACCACCCCGGGGTTGTTATTCCGCCCGGTAGCGGCAACCCTCTCGGCCCGCGCTGGGTGGGGCTCAATAAGCAGAGTTATGGCATCCACGGAACCAATGCTCCCGGTTCGATCGGGAAGGCGGCATCGCACGGCTGCATCCGCCTGCGCAATCCCGACATCGTGCAGCTGTTCACGATGGTGAGGGTGGGTGACACGGTCGAAATCCGCGGTGAACGCGATGAGCAGATCGCTCGGATCTTCGGCGGTGAGGTCAGTGCGCCGGTGGCGGTTGCGCAAGCGCGGTCTTTGGCAGCAGTGGGCGGCGGGCAATAGGTTGGGGTAAACACTAAGGACTCTATAGGAGAAAGGTTATGCAACTGGTAATCACAGCGATCGCAGTCGGAGCGGGGATGGTTTTCTCATTGGCTATCGCACTCCTGGTGGAGGAATTGATTTTCGGGGAAGTGTTCCGCTTGTTGTTTGCCCGGCAGCCGGTGCGGGTTGAAGGCAGGGCAGAAGGGCTGAGCGCGGAGTTGGAGTAGGGATCAGGATTGCTCATGACGCCGAGTCGGCCCGGGGAATTGCACCCCGAGCCGCTCACAGATCCGGACTTGAACCTCTCGATTCATCCGGCTCGTGCCACCCAATGAAGACTGCCGTCCTCCATCTCGACCGTATCGGTTCCTCCTGTTGCCAGTTGACCAAACCGGCCAAGACGCGAGTGGCCTGTCCCCTTCGCTCCCCGGGCATTACCCCGGTTCCTCACTACTACGAGACAGTCCGCCCCTGCTCAACGGATCAGTACTTTCGGCCTCGCGGGGCTTCCGCTTGTGCCTTTTCCCTTAGCACCGCCGGCAGGTTCTCAAGTTCCGTACCAGAGCCCGGGATAGAGTCACGCCACCTGTGCACCGGACACCACATGGCCAGTAAGCAGGTTTCCGCCATGCCTTTTCCCAGAGAAGATGGGCCGCTCCGGTTTCGATGTCATCGGTTGATCCGCTTCGATGCTTTCTCAGTGGTTCACTTGCGTTCGTCTCTCTATTCCACACATGACGTGATTTTCTCACGTCTTTTGACCATGACGTTCACCACCGCGGCTTTTGACCGAAGCAGCTCATGGCTGTTTGAAGCCTGTTCCTACAAACCGGCTTCGAAGGGCCTTCCTTCATGTCCAGCACAGCATCGTGCTCTTACGAGCGCGTTCTTGACACAACCCCTCCACGGATCCGGACGAGCGGGTTTCCCGCACCCGGCTCTTGCCTTAGGTAACGACGCCCATGCGCCGCAGGGGATAGGGATGACAGACAGAAGGCAGAGGCGACTTCTCAGGTACTTCAGGTCTGTCCGACTTCCCAGGTCCGTTCGTCATCGGCGTACGTCCTTAGACTTCCCGATGCGTCCCAAGTCCACTGTGGCCCTGGGCGAGCCTGGGATATCCCGGTTCCCGCGCGAGGTGCTTCCGTACGTGCACGGGGTCTCTGACCGCGCGGGACTCTGGCACACCTCGCGATATCGGTGCACCGGATGGGGCCTTCCGCATCTCCTGACAGCGTCGGCGTCCCGGAGCAATTGTCTTACGCGGCTCAATACCCGGCCCGCACGTTCCCTTGTCAACGCTTCGACGCCGCCCTCGCGAGCGGCTCCGCATGACTCGGGGCCGATGTGGGTCGCTGGTCCACTTTCGTATGACTCTTTCATTCACTACACCTCGCCGGTTTTAACCGGCGCACCAGGAGAACCACTATGTTGTTCCTGAAGTACTTGCTGATGACCGGCGGCGTCGGGATGATCCTGATCGCCTTGGGAATTTTCGCGTATGACCTGACTATGGAAATGCGGTACCGGCAAGCCGTGGCGGCGGAAGGTCCGGGGCCGCTGCCTGCCATCCCAAAACTTCGCTGGCGGATCGCGATGGCACTTGCAATGTTGGCGTGGGCGCCGATCCTGATCGCTTTGAGCATCGTCGTGATTCCCAGCGGGACGGCAGGAGTTCGAGTGAGCCAGACGCAAGGGACGTTGGCTGGAACACTGTACCCAGGCGTCCACTTCGTGACTCCCCTGCTTGAGAAAGTGGAACTGTTCGATACGCGGGATCAACTGTTTACAACCGGGTCGATCGAGGACGAAAAGACCACGACTGGGGCAATCGTCAAAGCGCGGCCGCTGAATGTTCAGGCGAAAGAAGGCCTCACACTGGGACTGGCCATCACCGTGCGGTACCGGGTCGATCCCAAGCGGCTGGATTCCGTGGAGGCGAACCTGCCGCAGCCGGTGGAGAAGGAGATCGTTCCCCCCGTGGTGGCGAGTGTATGGCGGGAAATCGTGCCGAACTACACGGTGCGCGATGTTTTCGCAGCAAAACGTGAAGAGGTGAGGATGAGGGCGGCAAACATCATCATGCAGAAGCTGGCAGCCGATGGAATCGTGGTGAAGGAAGTCATGCTGCGCGATATCCAACTGCCGCCGGAATACGCCAAGGGGCTGGAAACGCTGCTGCTGAAGGAGCAGGAAAATGACCGGATGGGGGTCGATACCGAGATCCAGCAAAAACACGTGAAGATTGCGGAGCTCGAGGCAGAGGCGACCAAGGTCCGGCAGGTAAAGCAGGCGGAGGGAGAAGCTCAAGTGCATGTGCTGCAAGCCAAAGGCGAAGCGGACGCAATGCAATACACCCTGCCGTTGAAGGCAAAGCAGATTCAGCAATCGAAACTCGAAGCCGAGGCTCGAAAGGAATCGACCATCAAGAACGCAGAAGCGGCCGCGGAAGCCAAGGTGATCGACAGCCACGCAGAAATGGAGCGTCGGAAGCTGTTGGCGGACGCGGAGGCAGACCGGATCCGAGTGACCGCAGCCGCGGATGCAGAAAGGCTGAAGGGCGAGGCCGCGATCCTGAAGCAGAATCCGCTGCTCATCAACAAGATCGTTGCCGAGCGGCTCTCCGACAAGTTGCAGATCATGATGGTTCCATCGGACGGTAAGTTTTTCTTTGCCAATGACGTGCTGCGCAGTATGAACGTGGCAAACCACACCAGCCAGGCGGAACAGCCCGAGGATCCGCAAGACAAATAGGCTTCCTAGGCGGCGCTCGAAGCGGGGGCAGCCGCCGTCTCGAGTGAACTCGGCGGCCTTCAGGGGTGTTCGGGATTGAAAGGTGACTCTGCTGAGTACAGACTCCCATGACCTGCGCCCGGCATCACGCGGTTTATAATTTGCCCGTCCCGGAGATGCTCATTCCCTCGCCAGGCTCCCCTCGCCGTGCCTGCTTCCTGCTGCTCGCGTTTTGTTGGCTGGCAACATCGGCGAGTTATGCCACCGACTGGACGACTCCGGAGCAGGAGCTCGCGAGGAAGATCGCCGCGGCCACAGGTCCGGGGGCAGTTGCCCTGGACGTGGTAAATCGTTCGTCCCTGAACAAGAAAGATACGGACGAAATCAGCCGGGGCCTGCGGGTGCAGCTGGAAACGCTGGGAGTGCGCAGCGTGAAGCCGGAACAAGCCGCCGCGACCGTGCAGGTTTCCCTCTCTGAGAATTTGCAGAGTTATGTCTGGGTGGCGGAGATCCACCAAGGCGCTGACGAGTTTTCGGTTGTGCTGGCCTCTGCGCCACGCCTGGGCGCGGCCACCTTCGTGCGGGAACCTGCGCCACTCACCATTCGCAAGATTCCCCTCTGGTCACAGGAAGAGCGCATACTCGATGTGGCAGTGCTCGAAGAAGCCTCGGGTCCGTCGCATCTGGCGGTGCTCGACCCGGACAAGGTTGCGCTCTACCGGCTCACGGACGGCCGCTGGCAGAAGGAACAGGTCATGGAAGTGACCCATTCGCAGCTTTGGCCACGGGACCTACGTGGGCGGCTTGTGCTACGGCGAGATCATCTGCTTGACGTGTACTTGCCTGGAGTTCTCTGCCAAAGTTCGAACACTGCTCCCCTCAGTCTTACATGCCGTGCGAGCGATGATCCATGGCCGCTGTCAGGCCAGTTCCCACTCGGTGGATTCTTCGCGCCAACGCGAAATTACTTTACGGGTGTACTGTCGCCCGGCATCGGCAAGCAGACATCCACCGCAAAATTCTATTCGGCGGCAGCGATTCCGCGACCAAGTTACACCCTGTGGATGTTGGCCGCCGTGGACGGCCAGGTACATCTGCTGGACGGAATCACGGATCAGACGGCACGCTTGAATTGGGGCAGCGATGTTGCCAGCGTGAAGACGTCGTGCGGTTTGGGCTGGCAGATCCTGGCCACTCGGCGGGGTGATCACGCAGGCGATTTCGTGCGGGCGTACGAATTGGCTGACCGGGACCCGGTTCCGGTCAGCCAACCGATGGACTTTGCCGGGGGTGTTACGGCACTGTGGACCGAAACCACAGGCGCGACCGCGATTGCGGTGTCGCGAAACGCAGAAACGGGGAACTATGAAGCTTTTCGCCTGGCGGTGGCTTGCGGTCAGTAGTCTGCTGCTCGGAAGGTTGGCGACCGCAGAGACCCGGCCGCAATATGGAGGAACCTTGCGGGCGACGACCCGGATCGCCCCGGCTTCGCTCGACCCCGCGGACAAGTCCCAGCCCGACTCCGTCGCCCGCCAGAACCTCGGCAGCCTGATGTTCGAAACGCTTATCACCGTGGACAATCACGGACGGCTGCAGCCGGCACTCGCTACCTCTTGGCAGGCGGAACCGGGAAACCAACGCTGGCGGCTCTGGCTGAGGCGTGGAGTCAAATTTCATGATGGATCGCCCCTGACTCCGGAAGCGGTGGCCGCGTCGCTCCGGGTAGCGAACCCAGGCTGGAATGTATCGGCGGCGGTCGATTCGGTCGTCATCGAACGGGACACGCCTGCGCCTGAACTGGGAGCGGAGTTGGCTCGGGCGCGCAATGGGATTGCGAAACGCGGTCCGGCAGGGAGTGTCACGGGCAGCGGTCCGTTCCACGTTACCGACTGGCAACCCGGAAAGAAGCTCGCTTTGGCGGCCGAAGAAGGATACTGGGCTGGGCGCCCGTTTCTGGATGCGATTGAAGTCGAGATGGGCAAGAGTTCTCGCGATCAACTCATTGCCCTCGAACTCGGCAAGGCTGATGTCGCCGAAGTTGCCCCAGAGCAAGCCCACCGGGCGGCGATTGAGGGTCGGCGGGTAGTGACATCGGCGCCGATCGAATTGATGGCATTAGTTTTTGCGAAGGAGCGACTATCGCCCGAGCATGGCAAGCTTCGGAATGCGCTGGCGCTCAGCATCGACCGCACATCGATCCGCACCGTCGTGCTGCAAGGCGAGGGAGAGCCCTCTGGCGCCATTCTTCCCAATTGGTTAAGCGGGTACGCGTTTGTGTTTCCGACCGACCAGAATCTCTCGCGCGCGCGGCAAGAGCGGAGCGAGATTCAGCAAGCTCCTTCCTGGGCCTTGGGATACGATTCGGGAGACGCGCTGGCGCGTGTAGTCGCGGAGCGCATCGCACTGAACGCACGAGACGCGGGCATCACGTTGCAGACCACAACGTCCGCCAATCCCGACCTGCGCCTGACGCGTATCCCGCTGCCGTCTACGAACCCACGAATCGCGTTGAGGGCAGTTGCAGCCATGACGGGAATGCCCTCGCCGAAGCTGACCAGTGGCTCGGCGGATGACCTGTATCAGGGGGAGAGTGGAATGCTGCAGACCCAGCGGATGATTCCGCTCTTTCAGCTGCCGGCGAGTTATGCGTTGAATCCCACCGTGCAAGACTGGAATCAGGACCGTGATGGCAGTTGGCATCTGGAAGATGTCTGGCTGGGGACCGACCAGCCGTGAGCTTTCGTCGCAAACTGCTCCTGGTATTGGCGCTGACGGTTTTTTTGTCGGTGGCAGCGGTCGCCTGGATTGTCTCCCTCGTGACGCGGCGGGCGTTTGAGCAATCGAACGAAGAGCGCACGGCTGCGCTGGTAGCGCAATTCCAGCACGAATTCAAACGGCACTCCGACGATGTGGTCCAGAGAGTGGAAGCGATTGCCTCGAG
The DNA here is from genome assembly GCA_035643915.1 of Terriglobales bacterium. Classification (GTDB taxonomy): domain Bacteria; phylum Acidobacteriota; class Terriglobia; order Terriglobales; family Acidobacteriaceae; genus Gp1-AA133. Next base: position 31,644 of record DASQPN010000119.1, read on the forward strand.
CGAGGCAACGACGCGCATGGCGCTGGCTCTGAGCCATGCGTCCACCCAGCAGGGCGGCTACCTGAACGAAGCGGGGCCGACTGCCCAGAGTCACCAGCTGGACTTCCTGGAGTTTGTCGACTCCCGGGACACGATTGTGTCCTCCGCGCAGTCGCCTGCGAGGTTTGGCTATCCCGAAACCTCGCTGGCGAATTTGCCGCAATTGGTCACCAAATCAGCGTTCCTGAAGCAGGAGGAACTTCCCGAGGGCGCAACCCTCGGCCTGTTTTCCGTGCGGGCCGCAACGGTGGGTGACAAACCGCTTTTTGTGATCGGCGGGCAGCGCCTGGACAGGAACTCGCTCGCCGCCTTGGAATTGCCAGTCGGTATGAGGGTCATGCTGTACCAGATTTCAGGCACGGGATTCATGCCGCAGATGCTCATCGATGCCTCGGGCAGCGCGAAACGGCCGGAGGCGCTTCGTCCACTCATTCAGCAGGTCCAGAAACAGGGAGGCGAGATCACTGAGTTGATGCACTGGTCGTCCGATCCTGCCGACGATGAGACCATCCGCGCGATTCCGCTCAATGGGCCGGACGACAAGACACTGGGAATCCTGTTGATCGCCAGTTCGCGTCGGCCCTACGTGGAGGTGAAGCGTCATATCCAGACAGCGGCCATGCTGGTGGGCGGCGCGGGGATCCTGCTGGCGATACTGCTGAGCAGTTGGGCCGCTGCCCGCGTCACGCGCCCGGTGGAGCAACTCGCAGCAGCGGCCCGCGAGGTGGCCGCGGGAAACCTGAATAGCAAGGTTGAAGTCACCTCCCGGGATGAAGTGGGGGAACTGGCCGAGGCATTCAACCGTATGACTCGAGAACTGCTGGAGCAAAAGGAGCGGCTGGTCCAGACCGAGCGCGTGGCCGCGTGGCGCGAACTTGCGCGGCGCCTGGCGCATGAGCTGAAGAATCCGTTGTTCCCTCTGCAACTGACGGTTGAGAACCTGATCCGGGCACACCAGCAAAGCCCGCAGATGTTTGAAGAAATTTTCCGCGAAAGCTCGGCTACGCTGCTGGCAGAAATCAGCAATCTGAAGCAGATCATTGGGCGCTTCAGCGAGTTCTCTACCATGCCCCAGCCACGGCTTCAGCGAGTCCAGGTCAATGACGTAGTGCGGGGCGTCCTGCGCCTGTTTCAAGCGCAACTGGAGTCGAGCAATGGCGCAGCCATCGCCTGCCGGCCTGATTTGAGGGAGAATATCGAACCGGTCGCCGCAGATCCGGAGTTGTTGCATCGAGCCATTTCCAATCTTGTCCTGAATGCCATGGACGCGATGCCCCGAGGCGGAACCCTGACGCTCCGCACATGGCAGGATTTGGGTCGCGTGCACATCGACGTCGGCGATACGGGAATTGGTCTCACGCCCGAAGAGTGCGAGCGCTTGTTTACTCCCTACTACACCAGCAAGCACCACGGGACTGGGCTGGGCCTAGCCATTGTCCAGTCGGTGATCAGCGATCACGGCGGTACCATCAACGTACAAAGCCAACCGGGTCAAGGCACGACATTCCTGATTGAATTGCCGCTGAATCTGGATAAACTGCACGCGCCGGTTCAGAACGGGTCGGCGGTCGTGATTCGGAGTCAGTAGGAGAGAGCAGATTGCCGCAGAAAGCACACCTTCTGATCGTGGACGATGAAGCCAATACTCTGGCCTCTCTATCACGGGCGTTCCGTCTTGCGGGCCACGAGGCGGTGGTTTGTGACAGTGCGGCCAAGGCACTGGATCTGGCGAAGGCGCAGTCGTTCGATCTAATTTTGTCAGACGTTGTCATGCCAGGGAAGGACGGGCTTTCCCTGCTAGAAGAATTGAAGTCGCAAGGCGTCACGGCGCCGGTCGTCATGATGTCGGGCCAGGCGCATATCGAGATGGCAGTTCGCGCCACGCGGCTAGGAGCACTCGACTTTCTCGAAAAACCGATTTCCACCGAGAAGCTCTTGCTGACCGTGGACAACGCGTTGCGTTTGCAGCGATTGGAGAGTGAAAACCGGCAACTGCGACACCGGCTCGGGAAACACGAGATCGTCTGGAAAGGCGAGGCGATGCGCCGGGTCATGGCGCAAGTGGAGCGAGTGGCGGCGAGCGAAACGCGCGTCTGCATCCTGGGTGAAACTGGAACCGGCAAGGAACTGGTGGCGCGCACGCTTCATGATCGGAGCGCAAGGGCGGCTGGTCCTTTCATTCCCCTGAATTGTGCGGCGGTGCCCGCCGAACTGATCGAGTCTGAACTGTTCGGTCACGAGAAGGGTTCCTTCACCGGCGCGGCGGGCCGGCATGCGGGCAAGTTTGAGCAAGCAGACCATGGCACCATCTTTCTGGACGAAATTGGCGATATGCCTTTGCACATGCAGGCCAAGCTGTTGCGGGTATTGGAGGAGAATGAAGTCGAGCGCATCGGCGGGGACAGGCCCATTCGGGTAGATGTTCGTGTGCTGGTGGCAACCCATCGCGATCTGGATGCACAAGTCAAGGAACACAAGTTTCGGCAAGACCTGTTCCACAGAATTTATGTCTTTCCGTTGACTCTTCCTCCGTTGCGCGAACGACGGGAAGACATTGCCACTCTTGTCGGACACTTCGCAGCGCAGGTCACCGCCCAGAACGGGTGGAAGCCTGTTCCCTTTACCGCGGAAGCCATTGACGCGTTGCAGGCCCATGCGTGGCCAGGAAACGTGCGGGAACTGCGGAACATGGTGGAGCGCCTGATGTTGCTGGCTCCAGACGACGAAGTGGATCTTGCGACGGTTCGTCTTGCAATGCCACAAGATTCGAGTGGGCCGTCGACCGCGATTCCGGATTCCGGCCCATTGGCCGACCGAGTGCAGACGTTCGAACGCGAGGTGATTCTGGCGGAGCTTAAGCGGAGCCAGTACAACGTAACCAGCACCGCCAGGGCTTTGCATCTTGAGCGCAGCCATCTGTATAAGAAAGCCGAACAGTTGGGGATCGACCTTCGCACGATTCGGAAGGAACAGGATCCCCCGCACAACTGATCTCAGTACCCGTGACAATTCAGGATCGCAGGAGGAAGGCTTGCTTCGCCGAGCGCGTTTCCCTGGTTTCGTACTCTTACTGATCACCTCCGTCTTCGCGGCCGAACCACCGTCTCCGCCCGTCTACGGAGTTCGCATGGAGCGGGCATGGATTCCCATGCAAGATGGCGTGCGACTGGCCGTCACTCTCTACATGCCTGAGGGTGCGAAGCCTGGCGACAAGCTTCCTGCTCTGCTCGACTACCTACCTTACCGTAAGGACGACAGCACGGCTGCCGGCGACTATCCAAGGAACGCGTACTTTGCCCGAAGAGGCTACGTGGGCGCGCGTGTGGATATCCGCGGGTTCGGAGCAAGCGAGGGTCGGCCCACGGAGCGCGAGTACTCGGAACAGGAGCAGGTCGATGGCGAGCAGGTGATTCACTGGCTCGCGACTCAACCCTGGTCGAACGGCAACGTGGGCATGTATGGGATTTCCTGGGGCGGATTCAACGCGCTGCAGATGGCGATGCGGAATCCGCCCGAATTGAAGGCGATCATCGCTACGGATGCGACCGAGGAACTCTTCCACGACGATATCCACTACATCGATGGAATGATGCACATCGATGAATTCGAGTTGAATATGGATATGGCGCCCGGGATGACCGGCGCGCCCGACTACACGCTGAACGAGAATGTTCTCGGGCCCCGGTTCGACGCCCCGCCCTGGTCGCTTTTGTACCTCAAGCATCAGCGAGACGGGGTGTTCTGGCGAAGTCCCGTGCGTCCGCTGAGCGAGATCAGGGTACCGTGCTTTTTGATCGGCGGACTGGCGGATGGCTACCGGGACAGCATTCCCCGGATGCTCGAACAGGTGAAAGCGCCGGTCCGAGCGCTGCTCGGTCCGTGGAACCATTCGTATCCGAACGACGCTGATTTTGGACCGCGCATAGAGTGGCGAGAGGATGCGGTGCGCTGGTGGGACTATTGGCTCAAGGCGCGCGACACAGGTGTGCTCGAGGACCCCAAGCTCGTCATCTTTATGCGCCACTGGTTCCCGCCCGATCCGATGCTGGAAACAGTTCCGGGAGAATGGCGGGCGGAGACGGGGTGGCCGCCGAAAGACGTGAAGAATTCGACTCTCTACTTGCAGCCAAACCACATGCTCGCGAGCCTTGCATCCGAGGCGGATACTCATCGCCTGAAATACATCCCCTCGATGGGCGTCGAGGCAGGGTTCTGGTGGGGCGAACTGCTCTCCGATCAGCGTCCCGTGGATGCATTCAGCCTGGTGTACGATTCGGCACCGTTGAAAGAGGAGTTGGCAATCATGGGACGACCGCACGGGTTGCTGCGAGCCGCCGCGGACGCTCCTCTTGCGAACTGGTTCGCGCGGCTTTCCGATGTTGCACCCGACGGCAGCGTAACCCAGATCACGGGCGCGGGCCTGAGTGGCGCGCAGCGGGAATCGATGAGCGACTCCAAGCCGCTTGAGCCGGGTAAGATCTACCACCTCGATGTTGCAATGCATCTGACGACCTGGGTGTTTCCGAAGGGACATCGCATTCGACTGTCTGTTTCAAATGCCCTGTGGCCCATGGTCTTGTCGACGCCTTACAACATGACTACCTCTCTTCAACTCGGCGGCACCAGCGGTTCGCGGCTAACGTTGCCGGTCGTTCCTGTCCAGGGCGTGGTGGCGCGCGTCTCTCCGCCGCAGCCGTCAGAAGAACGCACGGACTTGAAATCGTTCGGGTTCCCGTGGCCGGGTGAGTGGCTGGTGACCCGCGATGAAGGCCGTCAGAAGACGACCGTAGTTTGGCGAGGTAAGATGGGCGGCGAGTATCCGTGGGGCAAAGAGACTGACTTGGAGAAGCTAACCTACGAGATTGAGGATACCCACCCCGAGGTGAATGTGATTCGCGGCGAAGCGGAAACGACACTGGATCTAAGAGACCGCGTGCTGGTGTGGAGCGGACATCTGTCGTTCACCAGCGACCCGAAGAACTTTTTCTACAAATACACCCGCGAGTTGCGGAAGGACGGGAATCTTCTCAAAACGAAGACCTGGGAGGAGAGGATTCCTAGGGATCTCCAGTAGGACGTGATGCCGAGCGAGAGATGCTGGCGCCACGGCTTGAGTGTGACAGTCGGATCGATCCTAAAAGAACAGCCGCCCCCCCTTCCGGGGTCGGAAATGGTAACCAGGGACGGCCCCCGCTATTTCGCCGCGCACGCGTCCGGTTTGGGCTGCTTGTACACAGCTCCGTCTTTCATGACGAAGTCGACTTGCTCCAGCACGCTTACGTCCCGGAGCGGGTCAGCGGAGACTGCGATCACATCAGCGTACTTGCCGGGCTTGATCGAGCCGACTTCCTTCGAGTGGCCGAGCAGATCGGCGGCGTTCGTGGTCGCCGCCTGGATGGCTTGCATCGGTGTCATTCCATACTTCACCATAAACGCGAATTGCTTTGCGCTGGTGCCGTAGGGACACACCCCGGCGTCCGTCCCGAAAGCCATCTTCACTCCCGCTTTCACTGATTTGCGAAAGTTGTCTCGTTGGAGCTGCCCAAGCTCCGCGTCATGCTCCAGGAAGTCTTTGGGAGTCGTTCCCTTCTTGCCGCCTTCCTGGATGCATTCTTCGTCGTAGATATCCATGTCGAAGTAGGTGCCGTGATTCAATGCCATGGCAATGCCTTCATCGTCGACCATCTCAACGTGCTCGATCGAGGCAGCCCCCGCGAGGATGGCATTCTTGATTCCCTGGGCCGCGTGCGCGTGGACTGCCACCGCCAAGCCGAAGTGGCGGGCTTCATCCACCGCCGCCTGCAGTTCTTCCAGCGTGAATTCGAGCGAGTTGGGATTGCTGCCGTGAGTGAGGACCGCGCCGGTGGAAAGGACTTTGATAAGGTCCACACCGTCGTGGGCCAGCTGGCGGATTCGCTGGCGCACTTCCCAGGGGCTGTTGGCTTCTCCGTAGTGCAGATCCCAGGGCAATTGAATGTCGGGAGCCTGGCCGGTCATCGCTCCCGCGCCGCCCGTAATCGTGATGTAAGCCCCCGCGACGTACATACGTGGGCCCGGCACATATCCGCGAGCGATGGCGTCGCGCAGGGCTACGTCGTTCAGCGCACGATAGGTACCCACATCACGAACGGTTGTGAAGCCCGACTCAAGCATCTGCTTGGCGTTGGTCACCGATTCGAGCACAACCTGGGAGGCCGTTTTCCTCAGAACGTTAAATGGCTCGCCGTCGCTGTGACCGTCCGCGACGTGGGTGTGGCAATCAATCAGGCCGGGGAGGACGGTCATACTCGAGAGATCGATGATGTTGGCTCCGGCTGGAATGGCCAACCTTTTGCCGAGGGCTTCAATTTTGTTCTCGTGGATCAGAATGACCTGGTCGGTGAGAACCGTGCCCGTGTCCGGATCCACGAGACGCCCCGCTTTGATTGCCGTCACTTGGGCAGAGGCTCGATTCATGCACAACAGCCAGAGAACAACCGCGAAGAGATGAGTCGGTTTCACCGTATCTCCCTTTGCAAACGAAGAAGGAGGGCAAACGCCCCCCTGAAAATATACCCAGCGGAACTGCGCAAGATTTCAATCCGCGGCAATCGCCCCCTCCGTCAGGCCGTTCTTCAAGTCCGCCGCCAACAAACGATGGAACAATTGCTCGCCTGCCTCACGACGTACGGAGAGGCGCCCAGCGCCGTAGGCTCGCGACTTGAGTCCGCGTTGAACGTCCTCACAGATACCCAGGTCTTCGCCTTGGACTCGATCACCAACCGCGATGCTCTGCGCGTTGTGTTCCCTACGGAAATCGCTGACGTCGCTGAAGTAGAAGTCGAAAATTACTCGGCAATGGTCGACGTCCAGCGGCAGCACCAGGTTGGTGTCCATGTAACCCGCGTAACAGTTGATCATGAAGTTGGGATATTGCCAGAAGTACCAAGCGCGATCGCCTTTGCGAGTAGCGCCGGTAGCAGCGTCTTCATCGGAGGCCACCATCGGGCTCGACTGCAGGCAGTACCGGTCTTCGTTTTCGACGGTGTATTGCTTGTAATCGAGAACGCTGCTGAGGGCCTTGTGCAGGTGCGGAACGTGGTAGCCACCATCAAGATAATTGTCGACGAAGACCTTCCAGTTGCATGCAATGTCGTAGACCTTGCGGTCAAAGAAGTGCAGCTTGCCAAGGCCGAGCGGCTGGCAGCGCTTCACCAATCCACCCAGGAAACTGCTCAGTGGTTCGGCCTCTGGATCGAGGTTGACGAAGACAAACGCTTCCCAGGTTTCCACCTTTACCGGAAGCAATCCGTTTTCCTGGCGGTCAAAGTTCTCCACGCCCTCGAACTCCGGCATTCCCTTCAAAGAGCCGTCCAGACCGTAATTCCACCCGTGATATGGACAATGGAGGATCGAGGCACGGCCGCATGGTTCCGTGACCACTTTGGCAGCGTGGTGACGACATACATTGTAGAAGGCCCGCAACTGCCCGTCTGTTCCACGCACCGCCACGACCGGTTCGCCCGCCAGCGTGGCGGTGACGAACTGACCCGGTTTTTCCACCTGGTCTGCGCGGCCGATCGCTTGCCAGGTCTTGCTGAAGACGATCAGGTTTTCCAGTTCTGCGATCCGCGGATCGACGTACCAAGGCGCGGGAATCGTGGACGCTTCTGACAACGGCGCCCTATCGTTGTAGCTTGCCAGAATCTCTTCGACCGAGGTCCGCCTGATCATTCGCATGGCCCCCTGATACCGGTGTCGTGCAAGGTGCTGGCCTTCGTCAGGCTCCAATCGCCCGTTCGAGGATATCGAGGAACTGATTGATGCGCGCTTCTTTTCGCTCTCCAATCTCACCCTGACGGCGGAAAAGGCCGGGATCGAGTTCCTCGGTGAGCAGCGCGTCCTGAAAACGCTCCATCATCCAGTCGAGAATCGAGACGATCATCTCCAGGTCGAGGTCCTGGTGCAGTTCCGCACGCTGCACGCCGAATCGGACGAAGGCAACCGTGCCATAGGGGTCTTCCGCCATGAGGAAACGGTTGATCTCGCGCTTAAGGGTCAGATCGGTTCCATAGTTCCCGAGCAAGGAAACACGATACGGGATCCAGTCCTCATGCAGCATGTGCTCGGTACGCACGAGCCAATAGCGCAGGACTTCAAAAAATCCCCGCTCCTGCACTTCCTGAGGGGCATCCAGATAGGCCGGGAACGCTCTCACGGCTTTCTTGTAGACCTCAAAGAACAGGCCATCTTTGCTACCGAAGTGCTGGAAGACGGAACCCTTGGCGATGCCGAGTTGTGCGGCGATGTCTCCCACGCGGGCGGCGTGATAGCCCTGCTCCGCGAAGTGCCGCATGGCAGCGTCAATGATCCGAGCACGCTTGGCCTCGGAACGCGGACGCGGGGGAACGTGGTTCCGATATCGGGGTGGACTTGCCAGACTGGAAGAAATGCCGCTCATGATATTGACCTCAAGTCAGGAAACAATACAGAAAAATAGTTGCTTTTTCAATTTCATTTTTTCAGTCGTCTGCGTTAATGTATGGATCCCTACGAGGGCATATTTTTGACCATGAGTCATTAACCGATTACCGATGCCGGGCACGACTTACGACGCGATCGTGGTGGGTGGCGGACATAACGGACTTACGGCCGGTGCGTATCTGGCGCGCGCGGGACTGAGCACGCTGGTGCTCGAACGCCGGGACATCGTGGGCGGCTGTTGCGTAACCGAGGAAATTGCGCCCAGGTGTCGCGCCTCTACCACTTCATACATTGCCAGCATGCTTCGTCCAGAGGTCATCCGTGATCTGAGGTTGGCGGAGCACGGGTTGCGCATGGTGCCGTGTGATCCTGCGATCCAGGTCGCATTTCCCGACGGTCGGGTTGTTCCCTGGTGGGCGGATCGTGAGCGCGCAAGGATGGAGTTTCGCCGGCACTCGCTGAAGGACGCGGAAACATTTATACGAGTCGATGATCGGCTCAAGACGCTGGCCCGCTACTTGCAGCCGTTTTTTCTTGAGCCACCTCCCGAGATCGATGCCAAGAGCGTGGCGGGATGGAGTGACCTGTTTCGTGTTGGGAAGAGGTTTCGTAATATTTCCAGCGGGGAAATTGCTCAGTTGGTGTCCTTCCTGACAGGGAGCCTGGGCGAGTTTCTGGATCGTAACTACGAGTCGGACACGATCAAGACGATGTTTCTCGCCAACAACGTTTACGGCAAACACGGGGGACCTTACCAGCCGGGCACGGCGATCGGGTTGCTGTTTCATTTGCTGAGCGGTGGAGAGCAAGGACTGCAAGGCTTCTACGGGCACGTGATGGGTGGCATGGGAGCGATCACGCAGGCCCTGGCGGCTGCAGGCCAAAAGCTCGGAGTTGAGATTCGGACTTCGGCCTCGGTGGGCCGGATCGACATACGCAACGGACGGGTACGCGGAGTCGTGCTGGAAGACGGCACCGAGATCCGGGGGCGGATGGTCCTGTCGAATGCCGACCCCAAGCGGACCTTTCTGAAAATGCTTCCGGAGAGCGAGCTGCCCTCCGAGTTTGTACACGCGGTGCGCGGAATCAAGATGGCGGGCCCCTGCGCCAAGGTGAACCTGGCGCTTTCCGAGGAGCCGCGTTTCACAGGTACTCCAGTGAGTCACACGCCGCTCGAGCGAACCTTCTACACGCTCGTTCCTTCCCTCGAATTTGCCGAGCGGTGCTATGACATCTCCAAGTTCGGCGAGATTCCCGAGGACCTCTGGGTGGATTGTGTGATCGCCTCGAACGCCGACGACTCCTTGGCGCCCGCAGGCACCCATATCATGACCTGCTTTGTGCAATACGTTCCTTACCGTTTAAGTCAGGGCACATGGGACGAGAATCGGGAAATGCTGGGGGATCGCGTCATCCAAAAGATTGCGGAGCATGCGCCCAATGTTCCCGGCTCGATCATCGCTCACCAGGTGTTGACGCCCTTGGACCTGGAGCGGACCTATGGCCTCACGGAGGGCAATATCTTCCACGGGGATCTGACGCTCGAACAATTATTCTTTATGCGGCCCGTGGCGGGATGGTCTCAATATCGCACTCCGATTGACGGTCTCTATCTCTGTGGAGCGGGCGCCCATCCCGGGGGTGGAGTGACGGGTGCTCCGGGACACAATGCGGCTCAGCAGGCGCTGCGCGACTGGAAGAAGGGTCGCTTCAAGAAGGCTGCCGCATGAGCACGAACGGGACCAGAACCGCCGACTTTGTCATTCTGGGTGCTGGGGTCATGGGCGCCTCCATTGCTTTCCACCTGGCCCAGCGAAGGGCGGGACGTGTTCTGGTCATCGACAAGGATCATGTTGGGCGCGGTGGGAGCGGCCGTTCTTCCGCTCTCATCCGCATGCACTACAGTTTTCCGGCTGAAGTACAGTTGGCGCTGGTGAGTCTGCGAATGTTCGAGCGCTGGGGAGAACTGGTCGGAGAAGCAACGCTTTTCCAGAAAACCGGTTTCGTCCGCATCGTGCACCCCCACGAGATGGAACGCCTCAAGCGCAATGTGGACATGCAGCAAAAGCTGGGCGTAAACGTGAGTCTCGTCTCCCGGCAGGATCTTCGGAAGCTTGAGCCCGACTGGGTCGTGGACGAGGTCGAACTGGCGGCCTATGAACCGGACTCAGGCTATGGGGATGGCGCCGGCGTCGCAAGCGATTTTCTGGCCCGGGCTCGTGATCTGGGCGCGGGTTATTTGCCTCGAACCCAAGCAACCGCTTTTCAAGTGGAGGGCGGACAGGTTGGCGGTGTAGCGACGGACCAGGGCAACATCGACGCTCCTGTGGTGATCGCCGCCACCGGCCCGTGGACACGTCCACTGCTCCAGAAGATCGGCTACGATCTGCCGGTCGAAAGCGAGTACCACCAGGTTGCGATTCTCAAGAATGCGCCTGACATGGAGGGTGGCGGCTGCGCCTGCATTGATTCTGGAACGCAAACCTACTTCCGGCCAGACGCGCACGATAAATTCCTGGTGGGCGACTTCTACGGGAAACGGCCGGTCGATCCCAACGATTTTCCGCAGCGCGCCTCGGACGAGTCACTCGAAGACGTGATTGAGCGTGCTTGCCGGCGTGTGCCGAAGCTGGAGAACGCGGAGGTCCTGCGCGGAGTCACCGGCGTGTACGACATGACTCCTGACTCCCGACCGCTGCTCGGTGAGATTCCCGGCGTCGCCGGGCTTCATGTGTGCGCAGGCTTTTCGGGCATGGGCTTCAAGATCTCCCCGGCGATTGGTCTGGTGATGTCCGAGTTGATCCTGGATGGCGTTGCAAAGACAGTGGACATCAGCGCGTTTCGACCCAGCCGGTTCGTCGAAGGCAAGCCGATCAAAGCGGAATTCGAGTACGTGGATGACTAGCGGTGTAAGGAGCAGGCAATGAAAAAGAAAGGCATTCTCGAGCGTCTGCAGGAAGGGCCGGTTCTCGGCGATGGCGGGTACCTGTTGGAATTGGAAAAGCGTGGCTGGGTGCGTCCGGGGCCGTTTACACCGGAGGTGGCAATCGTCTATCCGGAAGCGCTTCGCGAATTGCACGTCGAGTTTCGGGAAGCCGGGGCTGAGGTTCTGCAGGCGCTGACCTTCTATGCCAGCCGCGACAAGCTAGCCACCGTCGGTCTCGAAGACCGCGTGGAGGATATCAATCGCTCCGCCGTGCGCATTGCGAAGGAAGTCGCGGGCGATGAGTGCCTGGTCGCAGGCAATCTGAGCCTTACCTGGATGTATGAACCGAACAGTCCTTCCGCCGCGGACCGCGTGCGCCAGACTTTCGATGAACAATTGCGTATTCAGGTCCAAGAAGGGGTCGACTTCATCGTGGGCGAGACCTTTTCCTGGCTGGGTGAAGCACTGCTTGCCGTCGAACGTGCGAAGAAAACAGGTCTGCCCGTGATGGTGACGATCTGCTTCGAGAACAAGGACGCAACCATGGAAGGCACCAGCGCCGCAGACGCCGCCAAAGCTTTGCTCGATCGAGGTGCCGACATCGTCGGCATGAACTGTCTCCGTCCCCCGGAACACATGATCGGACCGATGGAACAGATGCGCAAAGCCGTTTCCGGCTACCTGGCCTGTCAGCCGGTCGGCTATCGAACTCCAAAGGATAAGCCGGATTTCACGAGCTTGCCAGAGTTCCCGTACGCGCTGGACCCGCTGCAGCTTACCCGTAAGGAAATGGGAGACTACGCGGTACGCGCGCGCGAGATCGGAATTAACTACATTGGCTCCTGCTGCGGTTCGGTCGCGTCCCACGTTCGCGAGATGGCCAAGGCGCTCGGCAAGTTGCGCCCGGACAACCGTATCTGGAAGAAGGGTGGGGCCAAACCGATGTCCGCTTTCGAATACTACGACCACGATAAGCAGGCCGTGCAGAAGTGAGGCCGGCTGCGAGCGGCAGTCGTCAAGACAGCGGGCCCGTTCTGTGGGAACGGACCCGCTGCCCGCAAGCCGTCGTCCGACTCATAAGCCAACAGGATTCCGACGGAGTCTAGGGCGTTAGTCGTGACCTGGTCGGCGCCTCGGGATGAGGCTTCGCGCCAGCCCTCGCTAAGCGGCCTTTCCTGGTTCTTGCGCGATCACCAAAGGTACGTTTACCAGATGTTCACTGAGAAACCATACCTGCATTTCGTTGGTGCGCAGCACGTCGCTCACAACCAGATCGTTGGTGCCGTCATCCCCGATGGTCGAGGCGCGGCGAGCCAGTTTGCGAGCTTGACGAATGATCACCTGGTGCCCATCCAGCAGACGCGAAATCTGCACAGGGACTTCCTCCCTTCCGCGCGGGGGGCGCTCGATCTGTGTGGTCTCGGCAACATCCGCTGCCATGGCCAGGCTGACCCCGCCCAGAATCTGAATTCGCTCGGCGATCGTGTCCACCAGTTCGTTCTGTTCGCCAAAGTGCTTATCAAATAGAAGGTGCAACTGATAAAAGGTCGGGCCGGCGACTTGCCAGTGTGACTTCTTGTACAGGTCGCGAAGGGTGATGGTGTCGGCTAACAGCTGGTTGAGCTGCTCGGTCATTTCGAGGCGCACCGGTTCTTCCAACTCGAGCGGCAGCAGGTATGAGACCGTGCCATAAGCCTGGATCTCGCCAGCTCTTTGGTGAAGTCGAGGTTGTGCACTCACTTTGCCGTGGTTTCCGGGAGCTGCGTCCTTCTTTGCCATTGGGATATTCCTCGCGGTGTTGTAGGGATGGGCTGGGGACAGCCAGTCACTCGGGAATTGGATGATGGGTTGTGCGGCTTCGATTCGAGGACTTGCATCGTGAGTATTGGACGTTCCGGCTAACCTCCATTCAACAGCGACTTGGCGACCATATCTGCTGAGTTAGGTGAACTCAAGCGGGTCCTGCGGGCTCACGTTGCATCGAGCGCCAGGTTCCACTCGAGAACATTCACGCTGGGCTCACCCAGGAAACCGAGTTGGCGCGACTTTGTGTGCTCCTCGACCAGACGCCGCACCTGATCCTGAGGCAAGCCGCGCTACCCACAGAACGTCCTGCATGTTCCATCTCCTGACAGAAACTCGCGATCGGTCGCTACCATTACCGATGGGCGATGTGACGGCGTTTTCCATGTTTGGCGACCACTCCGCAAAAAGGACACTGTGGGTCGGAGCATGGCAGCCAGCGCTGCGGCCAACGGGCGGGTTGTCCAAAACGCCCCCCAGACTCGTTTCGGCTTGGGGAAAACATGAATCCGGGTGGATCGACGATTTCTCCGAGAGCAGCGTGCCGCGGCCTATACGAATGGCGGTCGGAGCAGAGCTTCCACAGGAAGCCCGTATAGCACAGAATGGCAGCGCCCGCCAAGGCGGTGAGCATCCATTGGGCTGTCATGTTTCCTCGCCTCCCTCTGAATCGTGCGAACCAACAGCACGTTCAGTAGAACGGCGACCCCGTAAGCCTGGGGTAAGGCTTTCCCAAAAATTTCATAAAGATAGTAAGTATTGGCGGGGGTCAGGGTTATGGACTGCCGGGCTCAAAGCGGTAACCGACCCAGGGCTCGGTGACAATGTAGCGCGGTGCGGCGGCGTCGGGTTCGAGCTTCTTACGAAGCTGCCCGACAAAGACGCGCAGGTACTCCACTTGCTCGGTGCTCTGTCCGCCCCAGATCGCACCCAGCAGGGCCCGGTGGGGAATAACTTTGCCGGCGTGCCGTGCAAGGTAGACCAGGAGATCAAATTCCTTTGGCGTGAGATGAACTACTTTTCCTCGAACCATTGCCCTGTGCGCTGCTAGGTCGATGTGAAAATCTCCCACCTCGATCTTGGACGGTTCGGGATCGCCAGCCGGGGGCGCTCGCCGCAGCGCCACGCGAACCCGCGCTAACAACTCCTCCATACCGAAGGGCTTCGTCACGTAGTCGTCGGCGCCCGCGTCGAGCGCCTGCACCTTGGTTCGTTCTTCCCCACGAACCGAGAGCACAACAATCGGGACCTTGGTCGTAGTTCTTAGTCTTCGGGTGAGTTCGAGCCCGTCCATGTTGGGCATCGAGAGATCTGTGATCACCAGATCCGGGGTCCAGTCTTTCATGATCTCCAGCGCGGTTTCGCCGTCGTTGGCAACGCGAACATCGTAGGCATGACTGGAAAGGCTGGTGCGCAGCACTCGCGTGATCTGGGGCTCGTCATCGACAACCAGAATTCTGCGATGCTCAGTCATGATGGAGGGCTAGGCGGGTTCCTGTGTGACGATGTGCACGTCCACTGCGGGGGCGTCCCGGAGGAAACGGTGGACGGCGGAGAAGTACAAATAGCGTCTCCACCCTCGGGTCGCGGATCGTCCAAATACAACCTGGGTGAGATGCTTTTCATGCACCACCTCGGCCACGGCGGCTGCCACCGTGGTCCCTTTTACGCGCACCACGGTGGCCCCGACATTTTCCGCAAATTGGACGTTGGCCTGCAGAGTCTTCTGATTCCGCTGGCTGTCATCCTGTCCCAGGTCGACGTACACGACGTATAGCTCGCCATCCAGAGCCTGCGCCATGCGGGCACCCCGTGCGATGAGGTGCTGAGCTGCCGGATTCGAACTGATGCAGACGGCGATCCGCTCCCGGACGCCGAAATTCCTTCGGGTCTCCTGTTTGTCGAGATAGGTCTCCAGGCTACGGTCCACGGCGTGGGCGACCTGACGCAGCGCCAGCTCGCGCAGCGCGATCAGGTTTCCCGGGCGGAAGAAATTGCCCAAGGCGCGCTCTACCCGCTCGAGCGGGTAGACGTCCCCGCGCCGCATTCGGTTCTGCAGCGCCTCGGGCGTGAGATCCGCCATGACCACTTCGTCTACACGCTTCAGAACCCAGTCTGGAACGGTCTCCCGCACCTGGATCCCGGTGATGCCTTGGACGGTGGGTGTCACGCTCTCCAGATGCTGGATGTTCATGGTGGAGAGAACATCGATACCCGCGTCGAGCAGTTCGTACACGTCTTCGTAGCGCTTCCGGTGTTTGCTGCCTTCGATATTGGTGTGCGCCAACTCATCCACGATCGCGACCTGGGGCTTGCGAGCCAGAATCGCATCCACATCCATCTCCTCAAAGAGCGCACCCTTGTAATCGACCCGCCGGCGCGGAACCGGCTCCAACTGAGTTGCCAGCTCTGCGGTCGCTTTGCGGCCGTGAGTCTCAACCACACCAAGCACAACGTCTTCCCCGCGACTGTGGCGCCGGATGGCCTCGCTCAGCATGCTGTAGGTCTTGCCCACACCCGGCGCGTAGCCGAGGAACAGCTTGAAAACGCCGCCCTTCTTGACAGGGGCGGCTTCTTCCAGCCACTGTTCCGGAGTCTTGGTCATTGCCAAGTATTGTGCGTTAGCTGCCTGAAATTGTCGAACGTCAGCTACAATCGCCGTCGTGAAAGAGACCCTGGCCAAGCAGATCGTCCGCTACCTGGTGGCGGCAGCTGCGGTTTTCGTCATCGTTTTCAGCTATCGGGCGATTCGTGTTAGCAACCCGACCACGGTGGCGCTCACGTTCCTGCTGACGGTGCTGATCGTTTCTACGGTCTGGGGACTCCGGACCTCCGTGTTCACCGCGGTCGTGGCGACCCTGGCCTTCAACTACTACTTTCTGCCTCCGGTTGGCACTTTCAACATCGCCGATCACCAGAATTGGGTGGCGCTGTTCGCATTTCTTGTCACAGCGGTGATCGCCAGCCAACTGTCGGCCCGGGCCCGGCGCGAAGCCTTGAATGCAAACGAAAGGCGCCGGGACGTTGAGCGGCTCTACGCCTTCAGCCAGCAACTTCTCTCCAGTGACAATGTCGTCGAGTTGCTGAACGTGTTGCCCAGCTACGTGGTGGAAGCTTTTGGGGTTGAGGCCGCCGCCATTTCCTTACCCGAACGTCAGGACGTATATCGCTCCAGGGCCGAGATCGGCGCCTTGGAAGCGCATGACTTGCAACTGGTGTGCAGTCGTGGAGAACCGCGCATCGATCCCCAGAAGAATCTAGCTTTCATGCCGCTGCGTATGGGAGTGCGTACGGTGGGCGCTCTGGGTATTTCGGGGAGCCGGTTGTCTCGTGGAACGCTGGATGCGATCAGCAGCCTGATTGCCATCGCGATTGAGCGGGCACGAGCGGTCGAAAATTTGAGTCGCACCGAAGCCGCGCGAGCGAGCGAACAGCTGCGCTCCGTGCTGCTCGATTCGGTTACCCATGAGTTCCGCACCCCGCTGACTGCCATCAAGGCCTCGGTGACTTCTCTGCTATCGAACTCCCAAATGGATGGGTCGCAGAAACAGGAATTGCTTACCGTCATCAACGAAGAAAGCGACCGGTTGAATCGTCTGGTTGGAGAAGCGGCAGAAATGGCCCAGCTCGACGCGAACCAAGTGGAGCTGCATCTGGCGTCGCACCCGATCCCCGAGGCTCTCGACAGCGCTCTGGAAGATTCCAAGCAGGTCCTGGGTAAGCACCCAGTGGAGGTGCGTTTGCCGGCAACTCTGCCGCCCGTGCGCATGGATGCGACCCGGATCAAGGAAGTCCTCATGCACTTGCTGGAGAATGCGGCCAAATACTCGCCTCCGGAGTCTCCGATTCACATTACCGGCGAAGTGCGGAATCGCACCCTGATGACCAGCGTCTCGGATCGAGGTGCGGGCATCGACGACTTCGAACAAGCACTCATTTTCGATAAGTTCTATCGCGGACGAAATCAGCGGCTGACGGTCCAAGGCACGGGCATGGGACTCGCGATTGCCAAGGCAATCGTTGAAGCCCACGGTGGGACCATGGGAGTCACCAGCCAACTCGGACACGGGTCGGTCTTTTATTTCACGCTGCCAGTTGCCTAAGTCACACGGCTGACCCAAGCAAGCTGTAGAGCAGCACCATGAGCACGAAGCTTGCGACCCACACGTAGAGCCAGTCCCGCTCGAGGGCGAAGGCAAACGCGGCGAATCCCACCCGCGCCACCGGCGTTGCAATCAAGAACAATAGCCCCAACTGGATGATGCCCCGGCCACGCCCTGCCAGGGCCGCGCCCACAATCCCTTTCCAGTGGCGCAATTCTGTCGGCTCACCGCCAAAGACGCGGTAGTTGGCGTGGGCAAGCCCATGGCGCCGGAGGAAGACCAAGCCCCCGGTGAGCACAATGGCTGCGGACAGGGTCACGCCGGCACGCAGCAGGTTGGCGATGACGGTTTCTATCTTCTGATCGCTCCAGTCAGCCTTGGTGAACATCGTCAGATCTTTCCCGTGAACGCGCCATAGAGCATCTCAGCGCCGAGAGCGACAATCACCGCAGCAAATACCAGTCGCAGCTGCTTTGTTTTGGTGCGGGCCAGGACACGGGCACCTGCCAGAGAACCGGCCAACACACCGAGCATGACCGGCATCGACAACCCCGGGTCCACGTACCCGCGGCTCAAATACACGCCGGCGCTGGCGGCTGCCGTCACTCCGATCATGAAGTTGCTGGTGGTGGTCGAGACCTTGAAAGGGATTCCCATGGCCTGGTCCATGGCGAGAACTTTCACGGCTCCCGATCCAATCCCAAGAAGCCCGGAAAGCGCCCCGGCTCCGAACATCAGACTGAATCCCGCGGGAACCCGGTGGACGTAGTATCGCTTTGGACCGCTCAGGGAAGGATACGTGCCGTTCATGCCCAGACGGGTTGCGAGTTCGTCGGGCTGATCGTCAGCAGGAGACTCAGCCGGAGTCCGGCTGGAGAGATACCCGGAATAGAGAAGAACCAGACCAAAGACGACGCCAATGGCGGTGGTCGAAACGCTGGCCGCGAGAAAGGCACCGAAGAGCGCTCCTAATGTGGTGGCGATTTCAAGAAACATCCCGATGCGGATGTTGGAGAACCCGTCCTTCAAATAGGCCGCGGCCGCTCCGGATGAAGTTGCGATTACCGAGACCAGCGAGGCGCCGACCGCATACCGAATGTCCACCTTGAACACCAGGGTGAGCAAGGGGACCAGCACCACTCCACCGCCCAGGCCGGTGAGAGCCCCCAAAAATCCGGCCATGAACGAGGCCAGCCCAACCAGGACGGTGAATTCCAGGATATTCATGCGACTCCCGCACCAGTGTGCCACAGGGAGTGCTTCCGGGTCTTTGGGTTGGGGGCTGGAACCTTTGATGCCCAGGTCCTTGCTTTGAATCGGGGTGGGCTCGATTCGCGGAGCCAATCGCCGCGGAAATCGGACTGCCCATGGCGCCCTGGGGGTTCAGGAGCATGAGTTTTACGAGAGCCGTCGGTATTCGGCCCGTCTCAGCGCTCCCCGGCTCAGGATCCGGCATCCCCCAACTGAACGAGCGGGGAGGGCGCGCCGGGCGGATCGGGAAGATGTAGGCCGCACTCAGTTTTCTGCAATCCAGCCCAACGCCCGGCGCGGGCATCTTCGCCGGGACGGACCGCACGAGTGCAATGAGTGCAACCGATACTGGGGTAGTCGGAATCATGGAGCGGGTTGTAGGGCACATCATGAGCGCGGACGTAGCCCCACACTTGTTCGCTGCTCCAGTCCACAATCGGGTTGATTTTCACGAGCCGGAACTTCTCGTCCCATTCCACTTTGCGTGCCTTCGCACGAACTGAAGTTTGCCCGCGGCGAATGGCCGTGATCCAGGCGCGCAATCCGGCCAGCTTGTCGGCCAGGGGCCTGACTTTCCGCAATCCGCAGCACTGATCCGGGTTGGTGCTCCACAGGGCGGGCCCGTAGATGTTTGCTTGATCTTCCGGCGTCAATGGAGAACGCAGTCTTTCGACAGTCAAGCCATAGCGCCGCTCCACTCTCTCCATAAGCTCGTAGGTTTCTGGGAAGAGAAAATCCGTATCGACCGTGAACACCCGGAGATTCGGATTGACGCCCACCGCGATGTCGACGAGCACCATGCCTTCCACACCGAAACCTGACGCCATCTCGACGCTGTTGCCGAAAGTCTTGAAGGCCCATTCGAGCAACTCTTGCGGATTCCATGTTTCGGCTAAGCTCTGCGTTCTTTCCACGATCTCGATCACCGATTCGCTCCTAGTCACCCAAAAACGCCTGGTTGTCCACAAAAACGTCGAGCACGTTTGCGAGTGGACCAGAGGGGTCCGCCTCGAAATCGCTCATGGCGAGCTCCCCATGGGAGCGCACGGAATCTCCTTGGCCAATCACATCGCCGACCAGCAGCAGCGTTGGCGCAGGGAGCAGGGGTGCGCTTGGCAAGTTCTTCACCGTGGTGCGATGGATCTGCTCACGGTTCGAACTGGCTCGCGAAACGATGGCACAGGCAGTCTCGCCCCTCATCCCCGCCGACATCAGTTGCTGAGAAGTCTGTGCGTAACTGAAGCCGGGCATGTAGATCGCGAGAGTTGCGCCGGATCGCACGAATGCCTCCCACTCCACGGTCTGGTTGCAATTCGCATGATGGCTGGTAAGAAACACCACCGCGGAAGCGGTGTCGCGCTGCGTTAAGGACACTCGTGCGGCCGCTGCCGATGCCAAAGCCGACGTCACGCCGGGGATAATTTCGAAATCGACGTTGGCCTTGCGGAGCGCACCCATTTCCTCCCCCGCACGGCCGAAAATCAGGGGGTCTCCTCCCTTGAGTCGCACCACCTTGAGTCCGAAAGAGGCGAAAGCCACCAACAAAGCGTTGATCTCTGCCTGCTGCACGGCCTTGCGTCCGCAGCGCTTACCAACGTTCCGCACCTCTGCGCTCTTGGGGACCAGCGCCAGAATCTCGGAACCGATCAGGTCATCGTGCAGCACGGCCTCGGCCGATTGCAGTACCCGGAGAGCTTTGAGCGTGAGCAACTCCGGATCGCCCGGCCCGGCCCCGACCAAGAAGACCTTACCGTTCATGACCCACCCCTTGCGCAACTCTCTCCCGGGATTGTCGAACCGACTCGCGCACTTCAAACGACTGGCGGCTGGCCGCTGCATGCAACAGGCTGCGGCGACGGTCCGGGTTGAGCGGACGGGAAAAAAGGCCCTTTCGGATTCTTCCCAACTCCTCGAGCCAGCCCGCGTAGACGGGCGCCAGCTGCGCCTCGAACTCGCGACGCAATCTCTGAGCAAGCGCTGGGCTGCGTCCTGCCGTCGAGATGGCAACCTGAAGCTCTCCACGGCGAACCACGGCCGGGTAGTAGAAGTCACAGCGGGCGGGATCATCCACCACGTTCGACAGAACATGGCGGCTCTGCGCTTCACGGTAGACAGAGTCGTTTACTTCTATGCAGGAGGTGGCCGCGACGACCAGGAAGATCGAGTCCAGATCCGCGGGCTGGAATGGACGAGCGTCCCACTCCAACACCCCAGCACGAGCCCAGGCTGCAACCGCCGGTGTTGCCCACGGTGCGACGACCCGAACCTCTGCATGAGCAACCAGCAGGCTGCGAATCTTGGATTCGCCGATCTTGCCGGCTCCTACAACCAGACAAGGCCGATCTTCGAGTTTCAGGAACATTGGAAAAAGGCTCATAGCTATTTCTCTTCCATCTCGTCCGCTCTACCCCTCTACCCCGTGCGGCACCCGTCCAGGCGAGGCATCGCGCACGACCGCCGCCACCAACTCGCCCGCCAGGAATTCCCGCAGTTCGACGTCGCTGTGCCTTGAGAAAAACTGACGCAGGTTTTCGCGAGGTCCACGATCCTCGAGATAGCGCTTTAGCAAGCGTTCAATCGCACCGGGAACCTCGCTGGCCAGGCATCGGTATCCCACTGGGCGCGCGATCGATTGGTGCATGCCCAGGGCGCCGCCCACGCAGAAGTAGTAGGCGTCCTCCATCCGATCGCCCACTTTGATCTTTTTGCCTTCGATCCCCAGGTCCGCGATCCAATGCTGGCCACAACTGTTGGGGCATCCGGTGACATGCAGCTTCAAGTGCTCTTCGAAGCCCGGCAGCCTCTCTTCCAGTTCCTCCACCAGCCAACGTGAGAAGCTCTTGGTCTCGGTGATCGCCAGCTTGCAGAACTCCGAGCCGCTGCACGCGACCGCCCCGCGCCAGAAAGGCGAACCGTTCACACGGAGTCCTGCCGCATCCAGCTCCTTCACCAACGGCTCGACGTTCGGTCGCGGCAGGTTGACGATGAGCAGGTTCTGCATGTTGGTCGTACGGAGTTGTCCGTCCGCAAATCGCTCTGAAAGATCCGCCGCGATTTGCATTTGCCGGGCCGTGATTCGCCCCCGCAAAACAGCAGCGCCCACGAAGAAATATCCCGGTTGTTTTTGGGCGTGAATCCCGACATGATCCCGATAGAGGTCGTCGGGGAGTTGCTCTTCGGCCGCGGGCTCCAGTGGAAATCCCATCCGGCTCTCGAGCTCTTTCTGGAAGGTCTCTGCGGTCCAGCCGTGCTTGAGGAAAAGGAATTTCAGACGGGCGCGTTCGCGGTTTTCACGGAGTACTTCGCTATCCCGGAATATTTCGGCGACCCCGTTGAGAACCGGCACGACCTGGCTCTGTCGCACGAACGCGTTGAGCCGGGTCGCCAGATGGGGATCGGTCGAGAGTCCACCGCCTATGCGGAGCGAGAAGCCTATCTCCTGCTCGCCTTGGACCCGGCGGCTGACCGCCGTAAGACCGACGTCATTGATCTCCGGATAAGCACACCAGGAACGGCATCCGGTGATGCAGATTTTGAATTTTCGCGGGAGGTTGTAAAACTCGGCGTTACCGACAAAGAACCGGTTGGCTTCGAGAGCCAGGGCGGACGCATCGAAGATTTCGTCTGCATCCACCCCCGCCAGCGGGCACCCGGTGATGTTGCGCGTGTCATCGCCGCAGGAGCCCTTGGTGGTCAGTCCAGCTCGCCAGAGAGCATCGAGAACTTCGGGGAGGGCTTCGATGGTCACCCAGTGAAGCTGCACATTTTGACGAACCGTGAGATCGGCCGAGCCACGCGCATATCGTTCGGTCACTTCGGCGATGGCCCGGAGTTGATGCGCAAGGAGCAGGCCGTTGGGGATTCGGATACGCACCATGAAGTAAGGCAACGCCTTACCTTCCCCGCCCTTCCCGCCCACCACCCCGGCACCGTCTCCCTGGGTGTAGACGCCCCACCAGCGAAAGTAGGTGCCGATCCACTCCGGCGGAATGGAACTGAAGCCTTCCCGCGCGAAACGGCGAATTTCGTCGAGCCCCTCCCACGGGTTCTTCTCCCGCTTCAGGCGCTCGACTCGTTGCGCCTTCGTCTCTTTGGCTGGATTGTTCATAAAAACAAAAAGCCCACCGCCAGATATGTCTCTGGCGGTGGGCGATAATTGCTGATTCTTAAGGACTTACTAGGTCAGCAGCCTCCCTGTGCCAGAAGACGCGCGCGTACAACAACAAGTACAACAACACGCGATCGAGGTCTGGCAGGAAGCCAACATGATCTGGCGATAGTAGAGGCTGGTGGAAATCCTGTCAACTCGGTTCTGTCGCTCGAGCTATCAAAACTTCGAATAGCGGTAATCGAAAAATTCGAATGGTCAGCCCCAGGTCACCGTTTGACTAACACCTTCGCCTCCACTACTCTCTAGGTCGATGTCATCTCATCGCCATCATCGCCATCATCATCACGCGCACAGCGCGTTGGCGGGGGTGCATTCCTGAGTTAGACCAGCACTCATCGAAGTTCAGCCCGCTGACGCAAAAGGCTCAGCGGGCTTTTTGTTTTTCCGCGAAACGGAGGCCGCGGATGGATATGGAGATTGACTTCAACAAAATGCAGGGTCTGGTACCAGCCATCGTGCAAGACGCAGGCTCGGACCAGATCCTAATGCTCGGCTTCATGAATCAGGAGGCGTTCGAGCGCACGTTGCGCTGCGGATACGTGACCTTCTTCAGCAGAACCCGCAACCAACTGTGGACCAAAGGCGAAAGTTCGGGCAATCGGCTGAAGGTCATCTCCGTAAGCACCGACTGCGACCGTGACTCATTTCTGGTGCGCGTCCAGGTGGAGGGAGCGGGGGTGGTCTGCCACTTGGGAACGCGCTCCTGCTTCACTCAGGAGATCCCGCTTTCCTCTGCGCCAAAGCTGGAAGAGGCGCGGGAGATCCAGCGATGAAACTGCGCATCGGTATCCCAAAAGGCAGCTTGCAGGAAGCAACGCTCCAACTCTTTGCCCGCGCGGGTCTGGAGGTGTACACGAGTGCGAGATCTTATTTCGCCTCGACCGCTGATCCTGAGATCGAGTGCATGCTGATCCGCGCGCAGGAAATGGCACGCTACGTCGAGCACGGAGCCTTGGACGCCGGCCTCACCGGGCTCGACTGGGTGGTGGAGAGCGGACTTCAAGTCATTCCGGTCGTTGATTTGATCTACGCGAAACGGAGTCGCGGAAAAGTGAGGTGGGTTCTTGCCGCTCCGGAAGACTCCCCGTTTCATCGAGCCGAAGACCTTTCCGGGCGGATTATCGCCACCGAACTCGTAAACGTTACGCGCAACTACTTTCGCGGCAAAGGTGTCGAGGTCGAGGTAGAGTTCTCCTGGGGCGCCACTGAAGTCAAACCCCCCATGCTGGCCGACGCGATCGTGGAGGTTACAGAGACGGGCAGTTCCCTCAAAGCAAATCGCTTGCGCATCCTGGAGACCGTTCTCGAATCGAACACCCAGGTGATTGCCAACAAGACAGCATGGGGGGATGGCGAGAAGCGTCGCAAGATCGAGAACCTCGCCCTGATGCTCTGTGGCGCGATGGAAGCCCAGGATCGCGTCGGACTGATGCTGAACGTGCGCAAGGAGAACCTCGACCGTGTTTTGGCCGTGCTGCCCGCACTGAAGAAACCGACCATCTCGACACTGAGCGACGGCGAATGGGTCGCAGTAAACACGGTGATCGAGGAATCGGAGGCTTGGGAGGTGATTCCACGGCTGAAAGCGGCCCAGGCGCAAGGTATCGTCGAGTACCCCCTGAATAAGGTGGTGATGTAATGCGCATCCTCACCGGGCCCGCCGCGGCGCGGCGGGTGGACCAACTGGCGAAACGCGGCTCCCAGTTTGCGGCTTTGGAGCCGCAGGTGAGCAAGATTGTGGAGGACGTGCGTCGGCAGGGCGACCGGGCTCTGCGCCGGTACGCCGCCAATTGGGATGGGCTGCCTTCGAACCGTGGACTGCGAGTCTCGGAAGCGGAACTGGAGGCCGCGTGGACAATCGCATCACCGCGGTTGCGCAGCTCGCTCCGCCAGGCGTCCGCGAACATCCGTCGCTTCTGCAGATGGCAACAGCCGCAGGAGTGGCACCGCCAGGCGGGCGGCATGTTGCTGGGGCAGATCGTCCGTCCCCTGGGGTCCGTCGGATGCTACGTTCCCGGCGGACGTCATCCGCTGGTCTCCTCCCTCCTGATGACAGTCGTTCCAGCCCAGGTCGCGGGCGTGCCTGAAATCCGCGTGGTCTCGCCCAACCCTCGAGTTGAAGTCCTGGCCGCAGCGCACATGCTGGGAGTTCGCGAGTTCTATCGAGTGGGAGGAGCCCAGGCGATCGCGGCCCTGGCTTATGGTACGAAGAGTATCCCGCGCGTGGACAAGATTGTGGGTCCCGGCAATCAATACGTCACCCTTGCCAAGAAACTGGTGTCGTTCGACTGTTCGATCGATTTTCTGGCGGGACCAACCGAAGTGGTCATCCTCAGCCATCGGGGCCGGGCGAATTTCATCGCGGCCGACTTGGTAGCGCAAGCAGAACATGATCCCGATGCCGTACCGGTTTTCATTACAAGCTCGACCCGGCTGGCCCGTGCCACCGCAACCGCAGTCAAGCAACTCACGGATCACAACGACATCGCACGCCAGTCGGTGGCTCGACAGGGGTGCGTACTACTCGCGCATTCTCGAGCGGAGGCCGTCGAGTGGGCCAACCGGATTGCCCCCGAACACATCACCGTCGACGCGCGAGACCTGCCCTCCATTCAGAATGCCGGTTCCATTTTTGTCGGTGAATACTCCGCCCAGGCGGCGGGTGACTACGCATCCGGGCCGAACCATGTATTGCCCACAGCCGGGGTGGCACGCTTTCGCGGCGGCCTCGCCATCATGGACTTTGTAAAGATCATTACGGTCCAGGAACTCTCAGAACGAGGACTCCAGAGAATTGGAAGAACGGTCGCCTACCTGGCCGAGACGGAAGGCCTGAGGGCGCACGCCGAATCCATTCGGGTCAGGTGTCCAGATGCTTAACCCACGCGAGTCGGTACGCAACCTTCCCACTTATCATCCTCCGCTCGCAGGACGCACGGGGCTGCGCCTTGATTTTAACGAGAATACCGTCGGCTGCTCTCCACGGGTTCTGGCGCGCCTACGATCGATCGATTTCGAGGAACTGGCACGTTACCCCGAACGTGAACCGGTCGAAGCCGCGGTTGCCGGTCACCTTGGGACAGAACCAGGGGAACTCCTGCTCACGAACGGGGTTGACGAGGCCATCCACCTCTTGTCCGAGACCTACTTGGAGGCCGGGGATGAAGCCTTGCTGGTGGTCCCGACGTTTTCCATGTATGAGATTTTTGCGGCAGCTACCGGCGCACGAGTCATCAAGATTCCGGCGGGGGAGGATTTCTCGTTTCCGGTGGCCGACATTCTGCGCCAAATCACCCCGGCCACTCGGCTCATCGCGATCGCCAACCCAAACAATCCCACTGGTTCGGTTGCGACCGTGGAGGATCTTCTGCGGGTGGCTGAATCTGCCCCCGACGCGGCGCTGTTGGTGGACGAAGCGTACTACGAATTTCATGGCGAGTCTCTACGGAGTAGGTGGAGGGAACACCCCAGCCTTTTCGTGGCTCGCACTTTCTCGAAGGCTTACGGTCTCGCAGGACTGCGAGTAGGACTGCTGATGGGCGACGCACACCAGATGAGTGCCGTCCGGCGCGTGGCTTCCCCCTACAACGTCAACGCGGTCGCGCTGGCCTGCTTGCCCGAGGCGCTCGCGGATGAACCCTACGTGCGTCAGTACGTGTTGGAAGTCTGCCGTGGGCGAGAGCGTCTCGAATGCGAACTGAAATCCCTCGGAATTCCCTTCTGGCCCAGCCGCGCGAACTTTGTTCTGATGCGGCTGGGCTCTTTGAACTCCGCCTTCATCGGCCGCATGCGCGAGCGAGGCATTCTCGTCCGTGACCGCTCCCGCGACCCTGGGTGCGAGGGGTGTGTGCGGATCACACTGGGCTCGGCGGAACAGACGGACAGGCTGTCGGGCGTCCTTCGGGAAACGCTGCATGAAATTGGCGCCCTACGACAAGAGGTCCAGCGATGAGGAAAGCACGCATTCACCGGCCCACCAAGGAAACCGACATTCGCGCGGTCCTGAACATCGACGGCCGTGGACACTACAAAATCTCGACCGGGATCCATTTCTTTGACCACATGCTTGAGCTGTTTGCTCATCACGGCGGATTTGACCTTGATCTTAAAGCTCGCGGTGACCTTGAGGTTGATCAGCATCACACCGTAGAAGATGTTGGGATCGTGCTTGGCCAAGCATTCGACCAGGCACTGGGCAGCAAGCGAGGAATCCTGCGCGCGGGCTACTTCCTGATGCCGATGGATGAAACCTTAGGTCTTGCCGCCGTGGACTTCTGTGGCCGAACGTCGGTGTTGGTGGATACCCAGGTGCGAGTGAGGCTGGTGGGCGATTTGCAGGCAGAACTCGTCCATGACTTCTTTGAAGGCTTCGCACGAGGGGCGCGGGCCAACGTGCACACCCGGGTTTTGTACGGCCGCTCCAATCATCACAAGATCGAGTCTCTCTTCAAGGCTTTTGCGCGAGCGGTGCGGGCTGCCTGTTGGAGGGATCGTCGAATGGCTCGCTTTATCCCCAGCACCAAGGGAGTCTTGTGACGATCGCAATCGTCGATTACGGCGCCGGGAATCTGACCTCCGTGAAGAAGGCTTTGGATTGGCTCGGCCAGGTCGCGGTCATCACATCCGATGCTGAGCAAGTAGCGCGCGCTGAGAAATTGATCGTCCCCGGTGTTGGTCATTTTGCGGCCACCCGGGCTCTCCATAGCTCCGGGCTGAAAGACGCCATCGACGTAGCCCTGGGTCGCGGAACACCGTTCCTGGGCATCTGTCTCGGCATGCAATGGATGTTCGCTTCAAGCACAGAAGCGCCTGAGGTCGCGGGTTTGGGGGTTTTCTCCGGTGAATGCGTGCACTTTCCCGCAGACGTGAAATCGCCACACGTGGGCTGGAACCGACTTCAGCTTTCGGGGGACGGCCGCCTCTTGCGCGAGATTCCCGCCGAGTCCTTTGTCTATTTCACGCATTCCTATCGTGTTCCGCCGGTTGAGCAAACGGTCGCAACCTGTGAGTACGGCGGGACTTTTTCGGCGGTCGTCGAGCGTGACCATCTGTTCGGCGTCCAGTTCCATCCGGAAAAGTCGGGGCCGGTCGGCATAAAGCTACTCCGGAATTTCTGCGAGTTGAAATGCTGACGAAACGAATCATCGCTTGTCTGGACGTGGACGGCGGCCGGGTCGTCAAGGGCGTGCAGTTCCTGAACCTGCGGGATGCTGGGGATCCAGCGGAGCTGGCAATGGCACACAGCCAGGGCGGCGCTGACGAGATCGTGCTGCTCGACATTTCAGCAACCGCTGAGAGACGTCAGACGCTGCTCGAAACCGTAAGGCGAACCGCGCGAGAGTTATTTATTCCGTTTACTGTGGGCGGTGGTGTGCGCACACTGGACGATGCTTCCGCGGTGTTCGATGCAGGCGCCGACAAGGTGAGCATCAATTCCGCGGCCCTGTCCGATCCCGGCCTGATCACGTGCATCGCCCAGCGGTTCGGTTCGCAAGCGGTGATTGTCGCCATCGATGCCAAGCGCGGGGACGGGGGAGTCGCGTACCAGGCGTTTGCCGGAGGCGGCAGGAAGCCCAGCGGACGGGATGCCGCAGCCTGGGCGCGTGAGGCGGAGTCACGAGGCGCGGGCGAGATTCTTCTCACTTCCATGGACCGCGACGGTACCGGCAATGGTTTCGACTGCCAACTCACACGTTCGATCTCCGATGGCGTCCGGATCCCGGTGATCGCTTCGGGCGGGGCGGGGTCGGCGGGCCACTTTGTCGAGGTCTTCCAGAAGGGCCACGCCGACGCGGCGCTAGCAGCTTCGATCCTGCACTACCGAGTGACCGAGCTTGCCGACCTCAAACAAGAGCTTGCGGCCGCAGGAATTCCCGTGAGGTGGCCATGCTGATCCCGTCGATCGATCTCATGGGGGGCAAGATCGTCCAACTGGTACAGGGGGAGAAGAAGGCCCTGGAGTTCGACAATTTTGAGGAATGGATTCTTCGCTTTTCGAAGTATCCACTGGTGCAACTCATTGACCTCGACGCCGCGATCGGAAGCGGGGACAACCGCAGATTGCTGCGGCAATTTACCAAGCGTCTCTCCTGCCAGGTGGGAGGCGGGATACGATCCATCGATTGCGCGCAGGAAATACTGGCGATGGGAGCGGAGCGGGTCATTCTTGGTTCAACCTTGGTCCAAAATGACAAGGTCAACACTGCCACTGCCGAACAGTTCGCCCAGCGATTCAGCGCTGACCGTCTGACCTTTGCAGTCGACTCGAAGAACGGCAGGGTCGCGATCAGCGGATGGCGAGAAATGACCACGCTCGCTCCGGCTGAGATGATGCAGGCCCTGGAACCTTACTGCCGCGCCTTCCTGTACACGCACATTGACACCGAAGGCCTCCTGAAAGGAATCCCGCTTGACGCAGTTCGGGCTTTGCGCGGGATCACCTCGCGACAACTCATGGTCGCCGGCGGAATCGCAAGCCAAGAAGAAGTGGGCCGACTCGACAAGCTCGGGGTGGATGCCGTCGTCGGCATGGCGATCTATTCGGGCCGGATGAAGCTGGACCCGAGCCCAGCATGAGAGTTGCCGCCCGGGCGCTAATTTCGAGGACGATACCTGGCCATGGCCAATTCCACGATTTCCCCAATCAGCTGCGTGTAGGAGCGGCCTGAGGCCTTCGCCGCCATCACAAACTCCTGCTTGCTCGAGAGCCATGGATTCGGATTGGCCTCGATCACGTAGACTTCGCCTTTCGCCGAGAGGCGCATATCAATGCGGCCATAGTCGCGTAATTTCACGGCACGGTGGGCGGCCAGGGCAGTTTCCGTCAAACGAGTGATGGTCTCCTCGTCGAGATCTTCGGCCACGGCCGATTTGGTCAGCTTGTACGCCTCGGCATCCTTTTCAAACTTGACGTCATAACTGGCGATCTTGGGCGTCCCCTTGGGCAGCTTCGAGAAGTCCAG
>DASQPN010000120.1:0-2142 GCA_035643915.1 Terriglobales bacterium
ATGTGCTGCCGCAGAGGAGAAGACCTCAAAGAACACCAGCTTGTGTGAATCATCCTTTCGTCCGGTCTCGTATAAGGCTTCGCAGCCTGGCTCTAGGAGTGTCGGGGGAAGAGCCTCCTTCAAGATGACCTTCACCTCTTCCAGACATCCAGGCTGAATAGTCAATTCGGCCAATAAATAGATCTTCTGATCTTCCATCGGTGATACCTCTCTCGTTGGGCGGTGCGCCGTTCCCGATCGCATCAGGGGCGGGGGTACTGGTGCAGCCTGGAACTAGGCCGCCGCCGAGACGGCAAGACCGAGCTTGGATCGCAGCCACCGGCCAATCTCCTCGATCGCTCGGTCGACCTCGGGCACACGGCCGGCACCTAAGATGAAGTTGTGCTGGCCTTCAGGCAGGGAGCGCAGGGTGATATCGACGCCGGCGTCCTTCGCCCGCGTCGCGAACTCGATGGCTTCACCGACCAGCGTCTCATGTGCGCCGTAGTAGACCATGATCGGTGGAAGGCCTCTTAGATCGGCGTAGAGCATGTTGACCCTGGGATCATTCCTGGCCACCCCTGTGCCGCCAATCCACGCCTCTCGAAACGCTTCGACCATCGGCCTGGTGAGAAGCATGTCGGTTGCGGCATTGCTTTCCCACGTCTCGTTCTTCATCTCCATGTCGTACCAGGGTGAGACCGACAGGATGGCAGCCGGCAGCGGGACGTTTTTGTCGCGAAGTGTCAGCGCCAGGCTCACGGCAAGGTTGCCACCGATCGAGTGACCGATGCTGGCAATGTGCTCGGGGCGAATGTTCTGGGCGAGGAGCCAGCGATACGCCGTCTCGACGTCATCGATTTGGGCTGGGAACTTGTGTTCCGGTGCACGCCGAAAGTTCACCACGAGGGCGCGGACACCCACCGCCTTCGCGATGTGCCCAATCGCCTTTCGATCGGTGTGCATCGAGGTCACGACTGAGCCGCCGGAGTGGCTGTGCAACAGGACGCGGGCCGGGTCGCTGCCTTGCGGGATACACCACAGTGCCGGTACACCGTCGGCATCCACTTCAGCGTACGAGACCGCCTGGGGCTCGGCGGTGGCCAAATGCAGGTTCTCCACAATGTCCCGATTCGTTGCCAAGTCCAGGCCCGGCTTCGACGCCCGTTCTTTGATCGACGCGTAGAGGTCGTTCATCACCTTCAGTTGCGTGCTGGCCATCGTTACTCTCCTTCTCGTCCTGGGTCCATGAGGGTTGTCTCCGCAGTTGCGCACTCAATCAGAAGGAGTGCACCTCGTTGCCGGGTGGTCCGATCTCGGCGACTCCATTCGGCAGTTGTGCCTGCGCCATCGCCAGCGGATTGAAGGTTTCGCGCAGCAACTTGATCTGACCATCCTCTGCCACCAGGTAGCCGGTGAACAGATGATGGAGTGTTCGCCCGGTCGCAGCGGCGCGCGCGTGCGCCACATACTCGGCGAACGTCTTGTCCGGCGTCTCGATGAGGACACGGATGTCGTCCGGCGCGAACGCGAAGTTCGGATAGAGCTCGAGCAACCGGCGAAGGAGCGCACTGATGTCACGGCGGCCCGCGTAGCGAGGTTCGACCCCGAGCGAGCGCAGGAACGGCAGCTCGAACACCCCGTCGTCCGCAAAAAGCGACGCCGCGCGTTCCGGATCACGGATCGAGGCGAGGTATTCCAACAGCAGCATTTTTGAGTCTTTCATCTTCAACTCCTTCGCTCTTTGAACGTTGAGAACGTAAGCGATTGAGGGGCACAGGCCATCGATGAGGTCGAGCTGACATCGCTTGGCCCCGGAGCGGTGTCGGAAGAGCGAACCGTCAACCAGCTCGCAATCGCTGACACGGCTGCCAACGCGGCCGCGCTCAGGAAGACCGCTTGATAGCCGGCGCCAAAACTCACCCTCACTTGGCGCGGATCGCGTCGGAGCTTCCCTAGGCCGGAAAACGCCGCCATCAGCGAGACGAGCACCGTCATCACGAGGTACACGGTGCTCATCCCAGTAACTCCAAGGCATTCACGCGAGAAATCCCGTTTTCATGACGACTCCCTGCGTGTGTTGCATCGCAAGGGGAAGGCCACGCTTCTGCGCGGACCGCGCACGCGCGCGCAACCACAGTGGATCGAGGTACTTGATGGCTA
>DASQPN010000121.1:0-19010 GCA_035643915.1 Terriglobales bacterium
GTTAAGGGTCCGTGCTGCCCATCACGGACGTTCGATGGAGGAGGAGGCTAGGGAAATTTTGCGCTCAGCTCTAACCGCGTCGTCGCCAGTAAGGGGGAACCTGGCGGAGACCATTCACCGGCGATTTGCGGCGTTTGGCGGTCTCGAATTTGAGTTGCCGCGACGCGACGCTATGCGGCAGGCTCCAGGATTTGGCGAATGATCATTCTCGACACGAATGTGCTCTCAGAGCTCATGAGGCCCAAGCCCTCTCCTCGGGTTGTGGCATGGGTTGCGAAACAACCGGCAACAGAACTCTTTACGACGTCAATCACAGAGGCGGAGATCTTTTATGGAATTGAGCTGCTCACCAAGGGCAAACGCCGCGAGGGGCTGCTGGCGGCGGCGGAAGCCATGTTTGCCGAGGATTTGGCAGGCCGCATCTTCGGGTTCGAGAGCGACGCAGCGCGAGTTTTCTCTAAGATTGCCGCTCACCGCCGTGTGCTCGGCAGACCTATCACGCACGCGGATGCGCAGATCGCGGCCATCGCCCAAGTGCGGGGAGCCAAGTTCGCGACGCGGAATGTTGCAGACTTCGATGATTGTGGTCTTGACCTTGTTGACCCCTGGAATGGTTCGTGAAACTGTGCTTTGAGGAAGCCAAAACGGCAGGTGGGGCGTACGGGACCCCAAGAATGTAGGGGCGCTGCCGAGCGCAGTCCGGGGTCTGCGACACCTTCGAGGGGTAATGCGCCCCCCTCGGTCGGGCAAAATCATAAAGTAGTACTCTCCCCTGGCACCCGGCCCCTGTTTAGCCACTCGCCTACCCGCGCAAGTCTCTCGATGGCTCCGCAGCCAAATCAGGCGCTCACGTTGTGAATCTGAGTATGCAATTCGGAGTGCTTGACAAAGGCGAGGGGTGCCGCGATTTTCGAGAATATTGTGGATCAGCTGGCACAGCGCACACCAAGGCATCAACCGAACTACATTGAAGTGTGGGTCGAGAAAGACGCGGTCATCGGATCCCTCAAAGCCTTGCGCGACAAGCGGGCCGTGTCTCTCTTTCCGTTTAGAGGCAATTCAACGACTTCGCTCGCCCGAACCAACAGCAACATTGGCCCCTTCCCGTGTCGCCCCCGATGCTGTAAGTATTTCCATCCGGGCCAAACTTTGAGTTCTCGGTCTCTTGCCCTGCAAAAAAGACAGGAAGCACTGGCAAACAACGGTGAGCTCGACGACAACCTTGTCTACGAGCCGTGCGGGAGCCCGACCCGGCCAAGCAGATGCTGATCGGTTGCCGAACTCAACCGGATGCTGCAGCGCTCCGAAAAAAACTCGGCCTCTTCCGCTGGATCGTACCCTGAAGCAGCACCCATCCGGTGGGTTCGTTTTGTTTCGCTCAGCTCTATCTCTTCCTTACTTCTTGAACTTCCCGCCTTCGGTCTGTTCCTGCACTGACGCGCGAACAATCCGCGCTACATTGCCTTCCGTACCGGACTGGTAGATAATCCATCCCTCGCACACTTGTTCTGACTCGAGGATATCGACATGAGATTGAAACTGCTCACTCCCCTTTTGGTGATCGTTTTTTCTTTGGCTACGTTGGCACTCGCCCAAGACGTGAAGTCCGACGTGGACAAGACCGCTAAGGACACGGCCGAAGCCACCAAGAAAGCCGCCAAGAAGTCTGCACACGCCACCAAGAAGGCTGCCGGAAAGACCGCGGACGCGACCACGGACGCGGCCAAAAAGACGGGCCACGCCACCAAGAAAGGGGTGGACAAGACGGTTGACGCCACTGAAGACGCCGCTAAGAAAACCGGGCACGCCGTAAAAAAGGGCGCCAAGAAAACTGTCGACGTGACCAAGGAAGGTGCGGAGAAAACAAAAGACGCCGTTAAGTAGCAGACTCGACAACCGGCGCCCGCGCCAGAATATTTGGGGCGGTCCGTGCGGAGGGCCTCCTCACCCGTGAAGTTGACGCGCTTCCAACGCAGCGAGCCGCTCTCTGTTGCGCGAGGATGCCCCGGTGACTGGAAACTTTGCGACCCATCGTGCAGAGTCATTGACCGATTCTGGCGGCGAAAGGTCTGCCTTCCCTGCTCCCAGCCAAAACATCCCGGCTCTCCTACATCGACTGGATGCGTGGCCTCGCCTGCGTCCTCATGTTCCAGACACATTGCTACGACGCGTGGCTTTCGCCCGAACCTCGTAAGACAACTTTCTTCCTATACTCGCAACTGGGTGGTACGTTTCCTGCTCCGCTGTTCCTGTTCCTTGCCGGTATTTCCTCCGCACTGGTCACGGACAAGCTCCTGCTGAAGGGGCTCCCCCCGGGGCAGAGTGCCCGCACCACCATCCGCCGCGGCGCGGAAATCTTTGCTCTCGGCCTCCTGTTCCGGTTGCAGGAATTCCTCATCGCGTGGGGATGGGCTCCCTGGAGCGACCTGTTCCGCGTAGACATCCTCAACACGATCGGCGTTTCCATGATGATGATGGGAGGCGTCTGCTGGATGGTTCTGTCCGCAGGCCGTGAGGGCCCCAGCCGGTTTCGGCTCGGGATCATGGCGACGGCCGTCGCGCTGGCCATCTCTCTACTGACACCTCTCCTGTGGACAGCCTGGCGGCCGAACTGGCTTCCCTGGCCGATTCAGTCTTACATCGATGGCGTTCATAACCTGGGTAAGCCGCAAGCTTGGCTGTTTCCCGTCTTCCCTTGGACGGCGTTTGCATTCGCGGGGCTGGCGGTCGGCTTCCTGCTGCAGAGCGATTGGACACGCCGGCACGAAGCCCAGGTATTTCTGCTTGCGGGCATCGGAGGCGTGGCCTTGATCGAGACGGGGCGGTGGCTCGACGCGCAACCGCGACAACTGTATGCCATTTACGATTTCTGGCACACCAGCCCGAATTTTTTCTTGATCCGGGTCGGGCTGTCGCTCATTGTTCTGTTCGCAAGCTATGTGTGGTGCCGCTGGGGCGCGGGCCAATGGGGATTCAGCCCCCTGATCCAGTTGGGACGAACTTCGCTACTCGTGTACTGGGTCCATATCGAACTGGTGTACGGGCGATTCTCCATCCTGCCCAAGCACGCAGAAACCATTCGCGGCGCGTCGTCGGGCCTTGGGATAATCTTCTTGATGATGCTCGCGCTCTCACTGGTACGTACGAAGCTGAAGGGACGTGCTATCGAAGCCTGGGAATGGGCCTGCCACCCCAAGGAAAACCAGCGCCCTCTAGCGCGCTCCTGAGAGAGCTCGGGATTTGCGTCAGCGCCCTCCCTCTCCCTCATGGCGTACCGCACACGGCTTTGCCGGCCCATGCGCTTGCAGGCTGCGGTTCCGCCACGGGACCGCCCCCGCCTCTCGTTTCACCCAATTACTGCGTTCCGGCAAAATCGGCGGCTGCCGGGTGGCCCGGAAGGCAGTCGCCGTTTCCTCGCGCCGGGTCGTCCGCCACAGCAACCGGCCGCCCCGCAGGGCGGACAGGCGTGCAGTGTTTCCAAACTCTCTTTCCACTTCGCACGCAGTGCGCGGATTTCCTCGCTAACGCTCTTGTTCACCTGGCGAAAGTGCTTCTCCATCGCTCCCCGGGCGGCGTTAATACACGCAGCGCAATTTCACAGCTTTCCGCGCAAAACACTCCCGCACACGGGGCGGAAATATTGGCCTGGATCATTGTGATCCCCCACCAGCTGCTCGAACATACGCGGTGAGAAAGTGCCTGGTGCGCGGGTGACCTGATTGTGGTAAAGCTCCAGCGGATTGATGGAGCGGCTGCCAAAGTCACCGTCCTGCGCTTAAGGACTGAACCGCCTACGGACCGAAGACGCAGGTAGACCGCATTCTCGCGCGCGTGCCTTTCCGGTGGTTTCCATCGGCATCACACCCCCTGGTCGAGCCTAAGCACCCCTCGCGGTACAGGTAGGTGAGGAAAGAGACAAAATTCAAAACGAATTGCATAACGATTACATCCGGTGGGAAGACAACTGGGTGATGGCGTTGCCCGCGAGTTTCAGCGCGACCCCCCACTGCTGGCGCGCCTTCGCCTCATCGCGTCCGTAGCCGAACAGGTAGAAGGTCAGGTAGAAACCCGCGCGAACGTTTTCGTTCTCGTGGTAGTAACAGCGCCGCAATAGGAGCTCCGCCGACGCCGGGATGTCCGGCACGCCCTTCAAGAGCGCCGTCAACTGCTTCATCCACTCCTCGTGGTCAGGGAATGAGAACCGTGCCTCCCTACCACTGAACACCAGATCCACGTAGCAGCCAAACTTCCACACCGCACCGAAGATTTCCTCCTCCGGATTCAGTTCAGTGGTGGCCCACGCATCACACTTGGCGCTCTCCAAGACGCTCGTGGGAGAATTTATGACGAAGAGGAAATCCCTGAGTTCACCGAAGTGCACCGTTTCCTCGATGTGCGCCAGCGCTTCCGGTTGGCGCTTCAGGTCGTAGTATCGCGGACCGCCATCCGGCATCGCCCAGGGGACTTCAAGCGTCTCATCGTCACGACCGAGTTCAATTGCGAAATCAGCTTGCAACGGAAGATCTCTGGAAAAGACGGGAAGAGACACTGGACCGGCAGAAGGCAACCGATCGGTTGCGACTACCGGTCCTCGATCCCATCGCTTGACTAGCGAGCCGGCCCGGTCTGAGGTGCAGCCTGGGGCGCGGGCGTGCCGAAGTTTACCTTGGGCACCTCGCGCGATCCTTCCGCCGCCTTGAAGTAAGCATCGTTCGGCTTGAAGCCCGCCCACCCCGCGAAAATGTTGTTCGGGAACTTCTGGATGTAGGTGTTGTAGTCCTGGAGTGCGTCGTTGTAGCGCTTGCGCTCGACCGCGATCCGGTTCTCTGTTCCCGCCAGTTCATCCTGCAAGCGCATGAAGTTCTCGTTCGACTTCAGCTGCGGATAATTCTCCACCAGCACCAGCAGCCTGCCAATCGCGCCGTCCAGCTGATTGTTGGCTGCGATCTTCTCCGAGGGGGATCCCGCCGACAGCAGCGCCGAACGTGCCTTTGCGATATCCCCGAACACGGTTTGCTCCTGGGTTGCGTACCCCTTCACCGTTTCCACCAAATTCGGGATCAGGTCCGCGCGCCGCTGCAGCGTGATGTCCACCTGCGACCACGCGGCCTTCACCGCCTCGTTCTTGGTCACCAGCGTGTTGCGGACGCCGACGTACTGCCCGAAAACGACCAGCGCAATCAGCGCCAGTATGATCACTACGATTAAACCTTTGCTCATATTGCTCTCTCCTCAATCCAAAGTCTGGCGACCTCTTAAGACCGTCGTGGTTCGGGCGAATCCAGCATTCTATCGACGGCGGCCGTCACTTGCTCAACCGCCGCCAGGTAGCGCCCCGCGACCTCCTGCACAAGAAACCGTTTGGGATCGGCGCGGTGTTCACGAATGTCTAGCAGATGCTCAAACGGGCTCGCGTCAAAAGACAGGTTGGCCGCCAGCGCCTGCACCGCGGCGCGCTGGGTGGCCGGCACCGGTTGCTCCTGCGCGATGAGCGCGTGACGAAACAAGGTCGTGAAGGAGGGCAGGGAGCGCAGAATCAAATCCCAGGTGCGCCTCTCGTCGCTGGCACTCAGCAACAACCGCTGACGAAGCAAGATGAGCTTTTCGCGAAGCTCATATTCGAGCTGTGCCCGGTGTAGTTGCATAGGGATCTGCAACGAAGCGACTGGGTCGGAGCCGAATAGCACACGATGGTGCCGCTGCATGTCCGTGAACTCGATCGCGAACACGTCCGCCGAGCGCTCCAACTCCGGACGCGTGATCAGCAGCGGCGCCGAATGGCTTTGCTTCGTCCACCACTTGACCGAAGGCGCGAGTGCCAGCAGCTTAGGAAGTGCCGTGTCCTTCAGTACACAAAGCAAGTTTATGTTGGAGTACTCGGGATCGTACTCGCCCGAAACCGCCGAGCCGTAGAGAATCAGGCTCTCGAGATTCGGCTCCGCAGCCTGCCTAAGGCGTGTGACGAACTCGCCGATCTGTTTTTCTGGAATCAAGTTTTCAGGAGCCATGACATCCCTCAATCCATCCCACTACCAACTCCCGCCCGCTCCCCCACCACCCGTGCTGCCCCCGCCGAATCCACCGAACCCTCCTCCGTCCCCGCCGAATCCGCCACCGCCCCATCCTCCCCCGCCATAGCCCCCACGGCCACTCCCGCCAAACAAGAACATGTAGAAGAGCAGCCTGCGCAGAGGCGGCACGGCCAGCACGATGACAAAGACCACGAGGAGGGCGAGGATCCCACCCGGCGAGATGCCCGTGTTGGCACGCGGCGCAGGGCTGACGGGCGCGATCCGACGCGGCTGCGAGGTTGTGATCTCAACGCCGGCGTCTTTCGCGATCACGTCGACCACGCGCGAAGTCAGCAGACTGACGGCGCCGTCGTAGTCCCCGCGCTTCAGGTACGGCACGGCTTCGCGTCCGAACCCGCCAACCTTACCGTCTGGGAGAATCGCTTCCAGGCCGTAGCCGACGTTGATGTAGTAACGGCGGTCTTGTACAGCAAGAAGGATCAGGACACCGCGGTCTTTCCCTTTCTGACCGATGCCCCAACTCTGATAGAGATCCACCGCGTAGTTGAAAATCTCGGCGCCGTCGGTGGACTTGACCGTAACCACTACGACCGATGCCTGTGCCTTGTCGAGGACCTGGCGGCACATCTCCTTCAGTTGCGCGATGGTGGATGGACTCAATACTCCGGCAAAGTCGTTGACGCAATCGGTGGGCTTCAGGGACGAGACGGGCTCCGCGGTCGCCAGCGCGCCCCATGCAACCACGGCCAGAATCACGCACAGACATTTCAAAGGCCGTCGCATCGCGGAGATTGTACAGGAACCGCAAACCCAGCATCGAGTCGCGAGGAGCGAGCAGCCAGCAACCGATCGATGCGTGTCGGGTACTCTCCTCTCGGTGCTCGATACTCGGTGCTCGCAACCCGGCACTCTCTAGCCTCAGAACCGGCGCAGAAATTCCACAACCTGCTGTTCGGCCCACCGCCCATCGTAACCGTTAGCCTCGGCAAGAAATGAGCAGTGGCCCCCGTCCGCAGCCTCGATGAATGAAAGGTTCGGATTTGCCGCAATCTTCCGCCGCGTCTCCGGGGTGAGATGAACGAACGGATCCGTGGCAGAGTGCAGGATCATTCCCGGCACCGCAATGCGATCCACAACATTGGATGCCGCAGCCCGCTCGTAATAATCCACCGCGCTGTGGAAGCCGCAGTAGTACGCGGTCACCTGGTCGTCGAATTCCCGCAGGCTCCTCACTCCTCGCAAACGGCCCACATCAAAATGATCGGGGAACAATTTCACTTTGTTCCGAAATCGGTGACGCAGCTTGATCATGAAATACGCTTCGTAAATCCGGTTGCCGGGAAGATGCAACGCATCGGCGGACGCAGCCAGATCCATCGCCGGGCACACGGCAGCGACGGCGCGAAATTCCG
Source organism: Terriglobales bacterium (assembly GCA_035643915.1). Classification (GTDB taxonomy): domain Bacteria; phylum Acidobacteriota; class Terriglobia; order Terriglobales; family Acidobacteriaceae; genus Gp1-AA133. The sequence continues at coordinate 7,445 of DASQPN010000121.1, forward strand.
GAGGCGCTTCCCTGCCCCACTCTCCGGCCGTTTTTAACACCAGGTTCCCGCCCATTGAAAATCCCGCCAGTGCAAAGCGCGACACTTTGTCCTGCCCGACCAGGCTGCGTGCGACCGCGGCCACATCGCCCGAGAGACTCGAGTTGTATAGCGTAGGCGCGAGGTGATCGGTGCCGCCACAATTCCGCTGGTTCACGCGCACCACGTTCATCCCCGCAGCCAATCCCTTCTGGGCGATGCCGACCATGTAGCCCGAATCGCTCGAGCCTTCCAGGCCGTGCACCGCCAGGACCGTCAACGCGCTGCGGCGATCCGGTTGCCAGTGGCAATGGATGAGAATCCGTATGCCGGGAGCAACCTCCACATAGCGATCTTCCGCGTCAGGGAGTTTGATCTTTCGTATCAGGAAGAATCCCGCCAGCGTTTGCAGGTGGCCTCCGTGCAGGAAGCGGCGCGGCTCGAAGGCGGGCGGGTGGAAGACGGTTTGCATGGGGGCCACACTCTGATTTTAAATAGAGATGGCGGGTTCGTGCCGCCATGCTTTCGACGGGAGCGGACCATGCCCATCTTCGAGTACATCTGCCAGGACTGCGATCACGACTTCGAAGCCTTGATATTCGGCAGCCAGAAGGCAGAGTGTCCCAAGTGCCATAGCAAAAAGCTGGTGCCTCAGCTCTCGACCTTCGCGGTAGCCGCCAAGGGCTCGTCGAGTGCTTCGCCTGCGGCCGGGGGTTGTGGCTCATGCGGGGATCCCCGCGGGCCAGGGGCGTGCTCCTTGCGCGGGCTCGACTGACGCCCAGGTTTGCACCAGGACACTGGCTCCCTCTCTCTCTTGTTCCAGTGACTTTCGAAACCGGCGATGAGTGACCGGTGTTACTTTGCACGACACCGGAAAATGCGTACCCTCGGTCCATCATCTGGGCTGGCCTGGGGGGCGCATGGACCGTCGGCGGGAAACGCGGGTGGACACGGCGCTGCCAGTGCGCATCTGGGGTGTGGACAGCCATGCTCGACCCTTCATGCAACTGGCCCGCGTGCGCAACATCAGCAGCCAGGGAGCCGTGCTGCAGAACGTGCGTTCGCAGATCAACCCCGGTGAGATCCTCGATGTGCAATACGACGGCCAAAAAGCTCAGTTCCGCGTGGTCTGGACCGGCCGACCCGGGACGATGGACGCGGGTGAGATTGGCATTGAGCGGCTGCCCGCCGAGCCCTACATCTGGGATTTTGACCCAGCACGTTGCGCGCAATTCGTCGGAAACGGCTAGACGCAGAAAAGCGGAGCAGCCTTCGCCACTCCACTCCCAAACTGAGAACCGCTTCTAAGTCCCTTCGGACCACCCTGCCAAATACTCTTCCTGCTCGGACGTTAACCGATCAATCTTGATTCCCATCGATTCCAGCTTCAGCTTGGCAACGCGCTTGTCGAGCTCGGCCGGGACCGTGTAGACCGTTTTCTCGAGCTTGTCATGGTTCTTCACCATGTAGTCGACCGAGAGTGCCTGGTCGGCAAAGCTCATGTCCATCACGGACGGCGGATGCCCTTCCGCAGCGGTCAAGTTGATCAGACGGCCCTCACCCAGCAGGTTGATCTTGCGTCCGTCCTTCAAGGAGTATTCCTCGACGAAATTGCGGGTGGTCCGTTTGGAGGACGCCATCTTCTCCAGCGTTGGAATATCGATCTCCACGTTGAAGTGGCCCGAGTTCGAAATAATCGCGCCGTTCTTCATCACTTCGAAGTGCTCTTTGGTCAGCACGTTCTTGTTGCCGGTCACGGTGCAGAACACGTCACCGATCTTGGCGGCCTCAGCCATCGACATCACGCGGAAGCCATCCATCACGGCTTCGAGAGCTTTGGTCGGATCGATTTCGGTGATGATCACTTCAGCGCCGTTGCCGCGCGCGCGGCTGGCGAGTCCGCGCCCACACCAACCATAGCCAGCCACCACGAACTTCGATCCTGCCAGCAGGAAGTTCGTCGCGCGGATAATCCCGTCAATCGTGGACTGGCCGGTGCCGTAGCGGTTGTCGAAAAGGTGCTTGGTGTCGGCGTCGTTGACCGCGACGATCGGATAACGCAGGACGCCTTCTTTCGCCATGGCGCGCAGACGGATCACGCCGGTGGTCGTCTCTTCCGTACCGCCGATCACTCCCTCCAGCACGTCGGTGCGCTTGGTGTGCAGCACGCTGACCAGGTCCGCGCCGTCGTCCATGGTGATCTGCGGCCGGTGATCAATGGCCGCGATGATGTGCTGGTAGTAGGTGTCGTTGTCCTCGCCCTTGATGGCGAACACCGGGACGTTGTAGTCACGGACCAGACTGGCAGCCACATCGTCCTGGGTGGAGAGCGGGTTCGACGCACATAGAACCACCTCCGCGCCACCGTCGCGCAGGCAGATTGCCAGATTCGCCGTCTCGGCAGTGACGTGCAGGCAGGCGGAGATGCGTATGCCCTTGAGGGGCTGGTTCTTGATGAATTCCTTGCGGATGATCTGCAGGACGTTCATCGACTGGTTGGCCCAGTCGATGCGCTTCTTCCCCATATCCGCCAGGTCAAGATTCTTGACGTCGCAGTGGACTTGCGTCGGTGTGGTCGACATGCCTCTCCTATTGCTGATTGCGGCCAGATTTGAAGTACCGGTTCAAAGCCTTGAAAACCAGAATACACGAGCACCCCGGGAAACACTCGGGCGCCAGAATCTTCCAGCGCCGAGAACGCTGAGGTCGCAACCTCTGTGAACTGCTCTTCGCGTTCTCGGCGGCAAATTCGTTTTCGCTAACGCCTCGCCGCCTGCAGCGCGGGCTCGCGCAAGCCGGCTTCGGTGGCCAGCTTGGCTGCTTTATCGATCGCTTCCCAGGTGAAGTCCCCATCGTTGCGGCCAAAGTGGCCGTAGGTCGCGGTCTTCCGATAGATTGGACGCCGCAGGTTGAGGGATTCGATGATGCTCTTGGGAGTCAACTGGAAATTCGCCCGCACCAGATCCGGGATGATGCCCGGATCGACTTTCGCCGTACCGAAGGTTTCGACCAGCACGCTGACCGGTTCCGCTACGCCGATGGCGTAGGCCAGCTGCACTTCGCACTTGTCGGCCAGGCCAGCCGCCACGATGTTCTTGGCGATGTAGCGCGCCATGTAAGCCGCGGAGCGATCCACTTTGGTCGGATCTTTACCACTGAAAGCACCGCCACCATGACGACCCATGCCGCCGTAAGTGTCGACGATGATCTTGCGGCCGGTGAGGCCGGTGTCGCCCATCGGTCCACCGATGACGAAGCGCCCGGTGGGATTGATGTGGTACTTGGTATCCGCGTCGAGCAGGTTACTCGGGACGACCGCCTGGATAACGTATTTCAGGATTTCCGCGCGCAACTGATCGTTGCCCACGATCTCGGAGTGCTGGGTCGAGATCACGACCGCATCCACCCGGAACGGTTTCCCGTTGGCATCGTATTCCACGGTCACTTGTGATTTGCCATCGGGGCGCAGGTAAGGACAGAGGCCGTTCTTGCGAACTTCGGTAAGACGCTGAGTCAGCTTGTGGGCAAGTGCGATCGGGGTGGGCATCAGCTGCGCGTTCTCGTTCACGGCGAAGCCGAACATCATGCCCTGGTCACCGGCGCCGCCGGTGTCTACGCCCATCGCAATGTCGCCGGACTGCTTATTGATGCTCGAAATCACCGCGCAGGTGTTGCAGTCGAAACCGTAGAGTGCGTTGTCGTAGCCGATCGACTGAATGACACCGCGCACCAGCGTCTGGAAGTCGACGTAAGCCTTGGTGGTAATTTCTCCGGCGATCACGACCAGCCCGGTGGCGGTCAGAGTCTCGCAGGCAACCCGGCTGGTCGGGTCCTCCATAAGGCAGGCGTCCAGTATGGCGTCGGAAATCTGGTCGGCGATCTTATCCGGGTGGCCTTCGGTCACCGATTCGGAAGTAAACAGGTAGCGATTTTTTGCTGGCAAATGTGTCTCCTTAGCAGCAGTTATCAGGACGTTCCAATATGGCGGGAAAATCAGAGCACCACGGCCGTCTTTTCGCGCATTTTTCGCGTCTATCGAAGTCTGTAAAAAGCTACCAGAGAAGGGTAGCGGCGCGCAACGACTTTGGACCGAGGTGAGCCGTTCATGGCTTAGCGGTCAAACTCGCCCTGCGGATGGCAACAGGAGCCAGTCGAATGGTCCCCCACTTACAGAAGAACGCTGAGAAACGCTGGCGATCAGGGTGCCTACCGGGTCGCAGCGGAAGGCCTTGGAGGCGGAGGCTGCAGGCCATCCGGATGAAACGTGAGGGTCTTCACCTTACCGTACTCGCCTTGGACTGGCAGCCTCTTGCCGTTGAAGAAAAAGTCCAGAGCACCGACGCTGCCCGCCTTCACCACGACTTCGCGCCTCGCCTCCAACACTTTTTGGGCAGGAGCGACGAACGTTGCCTCAACGGGTGGCTTGCCATCAACGACCATCGAGGCCCAACACTGTTCCGAATCATCGTTTCCCCTGAGCACGACGGTGAAGGTTCCCGGTTCTCCCGCGGACGCTGGCGTCAGAGCCGCGGCTCGTTGGACTGCTTGCGCGGCGGACAAGGCCTCGGAACCCGGTGCGGGCACGGGTACAATCGGGTACGGAACCGGCGGCCCAGTCGCGGACGGCCGCGCATGCTCCGCCGATGCGCTGTCCACTTGTCGGGGGGTTTCTACGCGCTTGCCCGCGTTCTGCTTGGCGTCCCCCTGGGGCGGGGTTTCTCCCTGATTCTGATTCACTCGTTGCTCGCGGTGGTAGTAGCTCCAACTGGCGAAGGCAAGCGCAATCAGCAGAAGCGCTGCCGCCAGGAGTCCCCACGGAATCTCTCGAACTGCGTCGCGCCGGCGGCCTTCGCGCACAAGCTGGATGCGAGGTCCGGGCACGGGCTCAGGTAAGCGCTCGGGCGGCTTGGCAGCGGCTTGCGCATCCGCCGTCACGCTGGGCCCACTCCCGCCAGCAGCGCTCATGTAGTCGGCGATGGCCTGCTCTTCGTCGATGCCCACGTGGCGAGCGTAGGCGCGAATAAAACCCTTGTTGAAGATGCCGCCGGGAAGCTGGTCGAACTTTTCCTCCTCCAGGGCACGGAGCAGACGGGTACCGATCTTCGTGGTAAGAGCGATGTCATCGAGCGTGATGCCACGTTGCTCCCGCTCTTTTCTCAAACGTTCGCCGAAGGATGCCATTGGACGCCAGCTCCCGGTCCGCCCATCGTCCTACTGACGCATACTAAACATATGTTAGGCGCCCGGGAAGGGGGTTGTCAGAATTTGCTGGAAAAACCGTGAGCCTCATCGGTTTGGAGCGCTTTGCGAAGGCGATTCGCTCAAGGTCCTTGAGACACGTGGCTTTGCGGATACTTGTTACTTAAGATCGTTGCCCGACGTTCTGAACGCCGCATATAATTTGAACACTTCCGCCCGCGCAACGAGGGAATCTGTGCATGCCTGAGGCCACTGGAGCCGACCGAAAGCGGCAGAGTCAAGAACTCAATATTTTCCACGATGTGGCCAAGGCCCTCACGTCGTCGCTGGACCTCGATTCCATTCTGCAAACCATCATGGAGAAAATGGCGGAATACTTCCGTCCCGATACCTGGTCGCTGCTCATGGTGGACGAGGACCACAACGAACTGTACTTCGCCATTGCAGTCGGAGATGCGGCGGAAGCCTTGAAGGACGTCCGCTTGAAAGTAGGCGAAGGGATCGCCGGTTGGGTCGCCAAGAACGGCGAACAGCTGATCGTGCCGGATGTTTACACCGATCCTCGCTTCGCCAAACGCATCGACGAAGTTACCCAGTGGGAGACCCGCTCCATCATCTGCGTACCTTTGAATTCCAGGCACCGCGTGTTGGGCGTGATTCAACTCGTGAACGTTGATATGAAGGGCTTCGGAGATCAGGAGATCTTCTTCCTGCAGGCCTTGTGCGACTACGCTGCCATCGCGATCGAAAACTCTCGCGCCGTCGAGAAAATCCAGGAACTCACGATTACCGACGACTGCACGGGCCTCTACAACGCCCGTCATCTTTATAAGACGCTCGAAACCGAGGTCTACCGCTCGTCGCGTTTCGGTTACGAGTTCAGCGTGCTGTTCATCGACCTGGACCACTTCAAGCAGGTCAACGACACCCATGGACACCTTATCGGCAGCAAGTTGCTCGCCGAGATCGGCTATCTGGTCAAAGCTCAGCTGCGCTTGATCGACTACGCGTTCCGCTATGGCGGGGATGAATTCGTCGTGCTCCTGCCCCAAACTGGAAAAGACCAGGCCCTAAACGTCGCCAAGCGCCTGCGCGACGCCCTGCGCGCAAGCATGTTCTGCAAAGAAGAAGGCTTGAACCTGAACGTGCGCGCCTCGATCGGGCTGGCGACTTATCCGCATGACGCCAAGTCTCCTCATGACGTAATCCGCCAGGCAGATGAGATGATGTACCTCGTCAAAAACACCACCCGTGACAATATCGGGATCGCCCAGCGCGGAGTGATGAAGTAGGAAGAACAGCCCTTAGCGTTGGGCTCGTAGCGTTGGGCGCGGGGCTCTTCAAAACGAAACCTGTTTTGGATATTGTCACTCCGACCCGGGAGGGAATCTGCTTCTCCTCGGCGCCGCCCGTCCTCGAAATCACTTCTGTTTCTCTCTCTTTTGCAGCTCGATCGGTGTGTCAGGCTTGTACTGCCCAGCCGAGGGGTCAGCCTTGAAGGCCACGCTGTTGGCCGGAGCGTTCGGATTCACCCCAAAATCCCACACATAGAGATTCATTCCCTCTTTGCCTAGCATTTCGACCACCGCGTATTCTCCCGTAGCCAGGCTTTCGGTGGGCGTAAGCTTCACCCAGCCGCCGGTGATGGGCTGCGCGGTGCTGGGCACGAACTTCGCGTCCTGGCTGATCTTGCCATACACGGCGATCTTGATATCGCCAACCACCCTCTTATCGCCTTTTGTTGCCGCCAGCCGCACAATGCGAAAGCGTTCTGTCGGAGACAGCGGCTGGTCCTTCGAGGAGGCCACCGGCGGGGCTTCAGTCTCTTCCCCCCGATCAATATTGATGTAGAGGGACGGAACCGTAACGTGCGACTGTACGGGCGCGTGCTTGCCGGGCACCTCGACCGTCTGCCTGGCACTGGCCACGGGGTTGATCGTCGCCCGCAGAACGTTCCCCTTCATGTTCTTGTTCACCGAGCCGCCCCGCTGATCGATCGGGGCCAGTTCAGGCTGGTTGTCGTAGGTGTCCAACAGGAAGACGCCGCTCCCCTCCGGGAGTCGCAAACCCGGCGCCACATGCGGAGAACGAGCCTCCTCTGCCTGGCGATCCGCTTCCAGTTCCTTGTCGAGGTCCGCCGCCTCAGGAGTGGAAGCGCCTGCCGCCCGGTCCTTATCGTATTTCTCGGTGGCCGGCCAGTCGACCATCGACTTCGGCAACTCTTCCCATTCTCCCCGCTCCGCACTCACATAGCGGACGCGGTCACCCTTCACTTGATATTTCGTGACCGACTGGTAGGAGCCATCCTTCAGGATGAGGCGCTTGGCGAGGTCCTGAGCCTGGGCGGCACGGCACGCAAACAGCAAAACAGTCGTGCAGGCCGCAAGCCAGATTGCCAGGGAGAATAGGAGACTGCGCATAGGCCCAACCCACTGATTCGGATGCAACCCCGTGGTCGTCAGATGCTTACCCCGCCAGCTTCCAGAATTCTCCCATAAGTCCGACTTCCTGAAACACCGATTCCGATTCCACGGCGCTTTTCGGCCGCCATTGCGGGCTCAAGCGATCGCCGTACCACAGCTGGGCAAGCTTCCAACCCTGGGCCAGCGAGAGCGCTCCCCCTCGAGGCCGATTCCACTGCCCGCACCAGCGATCGACGTGCTGTTCCGACCGGAACAGGAGCATGGTCTTTCACGTAAAAGCCACGTCCTTGTACCACTCTCTGGCAGGCACGGCGATGTGGATCAACCCCTTGCCCGACAGCAGCTTTCCACCTTTCACCTCCACCGGCATCTCCGAGTTGCAGCACCCGCAGGAAGCCTCGATGCGCGCATCTGCACCCAGCATGGCCGGAATCCCAAGGGCATCCCAGATGCAATTGCCAAACCAGGAGCTTGTGCCAACCTTCACCGGAAATGCGGTGGGGATCGAGGAAAACGGAGCCGCGCGCCAGAGTTCGCCATTCTCCTGGAGCATGAAGGCGTGGCTTTCGCTCAAACGCTCCAGGCTGCTGCGAACCCGCTTGCTCGAGCAACCCAGGGCTTTCGCCATTTCTGCAATCCTCGGGGACTTCCCGTGGCGAATGATGTAGCGATATACCAAGAGCCGCAGTCGGGCGTCCAACTTGTCCAGGGCAAGTTGCGGGCGTGCGGCCATGGCGGAAAGTCCTCCGGAAACATTATCCCGTATTGTGCAGCCCGGCGGCGATGCCATTCATGGTGGCACCGATCGCGTAGTCAAGCGGAGGGTCGGCCATCCCGCTGCGTTTGCGGCGCAGCAGGTCCACCTGGATCAGGCTCATCGGGTCAACATAGGGATTCCGCAAGCGGATCGACCGAAACAGAACGGCGTTTTTCTCGAGCAATTCGTTCTGGCCGGTCAGCGAGAGAATGAGATTTCTCGTACGCTCGAATTCTTCGTGCAGCATGCCAAAGACGCGATCGCGCAGACTCTGGTCAGTCACCAGGCCGCTGTAGAGTCGCGCAATCGTCATGTCCGCTTTGGCCATGGCGATTTCGACGCTGCGCACCAGGCCCGAAAAAAGGGGAAAGCCCTGCATCATCTCCTTCAGCAATTGAGCGTGTTCCGCGCTGCGCCCGGCAAACCGATCGAGAGCGTACCCCACCCCGAACCAGGCGGGAACGGCGTGCCGGCTCTGCATCCAGCCAAATACCCAAGGGATGGCGCGCAGATCTTCCAGGCTGCGGTTCTCTGCGCGGCGCGCCGGCCGCGAGCCAATACGGGCGTGCTCAAGCTCGTTGACCGGCGTCGCCTGCTCGAAATATTGGAGGACTTCGGGGTTCTCCGCGATGTGCTCCCGGTAAAACGCGAAGGCATCCTGCGACATGGTCTCCATCGCTTCGTCCCAGCGTTGCGCCACTTCCGGGGGCGGCCGGTTCGGACTCACCAAGGCCTCCAGGCAGGCCGCAATCATGATCTCCAGGTTCCACTCGGCGAGCACAGGATCGGAATACTTCCAGGTCAGGACTTCGCCCTGCTCGGTGATGCGAATCTCACCCGAGAAATCGCCCGCAGGTTGCGCGAGGATGGCCGCGTGCGTGGGCCCCCCGCCACGGCCCACCGTCCCACCCCGGCCATGAAAGAGCCGGAGCTTCACCCCACTCTCACGCGCCGCCTCGTGCAAATTATGCTGTGCCTTGTGCAATTCCCAGGTGCTGGTGAGCATGCCGCCGTCTTTGTTGGAGTCCGAGTAGCCGAGCATGACTTCTTGCTTTCGGCCCCAGGAATCCAACAGCGGCCGATACTCAGACGACTTCCACAGGCGGTGCATGACCGCGCTTGAGGCTCGCAGGGCCTCGATGGACTCGAATAGGGCCACCGGCATCAGACCAGGGTCTTGCGCTGTCCCCGCGACCGACACGCCACCAACCGAAGCCAGGCGGATGACCGCGAGAATGTCCTCCTCCGACTGCGTATTGCTGACAATGAAGTTCCGAATCGCTTCCGGCGCATGGCTTTTCTTGAGTTCCGCGATCGCGCGGAACGTCTCCACCAGTTCAGCGGATTGCGGTGACAGGTTCCCCGAGCCGCCCGCCGCCACCCCGGACGCGATTTCCGACAGGCCCTGTGTCAGCACCCGCGCATGCTGCCGGATGTCGAGCCCATGCAAGTGGAAGCCGAACGTAAGCACCTTGCGCAGGAGTGGATCAATCAGTTGGACCAGTCGCTCGCCCCGATTGGCGCACAAGCTCTCCGCCATGATCACAAGGTCGTTCTTAAACTCGCGCGCCGACTCATACGCATGAGCGTGCGCAGACGAATCCCGGCTGTAACGCAAACGCGCCGCCACAAAATCCAGGAAGTGCCGATAGAGTTCGGCTTCGGTGATGCGTTTCCATCGGGAGTGCTCTTCACCCAAACTCGATTCATACTCCCGCACCCGGCCCACCAGCGCCTCCGAGGCGCCGATCCGGCGCAATGACATGCTCAGCTGCCCTCCCAGACGAGCGATCTCCGCGATGTAGTGGTCGATGATGACGTGGCGCGCCATGCGCAGCGCGTCCCGCGTGCAGGAGGCGGTCACGAACGGATTGCCATCGCGGTCCCCCCCGATCCAAGAGCCAAATTCGAGGACTTCGGGGATCTTGCCCTGGTCCGGATCTAAGCCATACACGTCGCGCCCCGCGTCTTCGAGCTCGTCGTAGAGCCGCGGCAGCGTCTCGAACAGCACCATCGGGAAATAATCGAGCCCCATGCGGATTTCGTCGCCGACCGTGGGCTTCTTCAGCCGCACTTCGTCGGTTTGCCACAGTGCAGTGATCTCCGCGAGGATCTGTGACTCAGACTCGAGTGCGTCCGCCCGCGACAAGGGCACCTGGTCCAGCCGTTCGAGCAGGCGCGCAATCCGGCGCCTTTTCAGCCGGATGGTATGGCGGGTGATTTCCGTGGGGTGCGCGGTGAACACCGGCGTGACCCTGACCTTCCGCAAGGACTCGAGCGCCGGGCCAGCCGCCACCCCGGCCGACCGCAGTCGGGCCAGCGTGCCGCGAAACGACCCTTCGGCGGGCGCCCGTCCTTCCTGGAGCCGCGCGGCACGGCGGCGGCGCTTGCGATGATTTGTTTCGGCCAGGTTGGTGAGCTCGAAGTAGATGGCGAAGGCCTTGGTGATACGGTAGGCGTCGTCGACCGAGAGACCGCTGATGACCTCGCGTGCTTGCGCCATCAGCCCATCATCGAATTCACCCCCAGCTACGCCAGACGGGTGTTGTTCCCGGTGCTGGATGAGCAGGCGTCGCAACCGTTCGACCACCTCATAAAAGCCTTCGCCTTCCTGCTCGACCAGCACCCGGCCCAGCAACATTCCCAGCGAACGCACGTCGCGGCGCAGAGGAAGTTCTTTGTCAGGATCGCTGCTGCTGGCAGTGAGTTCGGCGAGCCGGGCGGACTGGTCGTCATCACTCCACAGCGAGGTGTCGGCCATAAAGCATTTTATCGGAACCTGGAGAATCCGGTTCTGCGCGGATGAGCGCCTTATGGCAGACTCCCAGCGCGGAGTCGGACTTTTCGAAACATCCCGGCACGACCACTGGATGCGCCCACGCCTCGGGTCCGGCGCATGAGACTGCTTAGCCCGGCTGCGCCTTTTCGACATTTAAGATCGACGATCGCGATGGCCCGGTCGAGTTCACCTGCGATCCTAAGCGGCGGGGCCATGGAGTTCTCTCTGCTTCTTAGAAATGTGGGCCGGAGATCGCGAGAATCCGTTTCCATCTCCAACCTTTTCTGGCATAATTGATCGTGCACCCCAGCCTGCACAATTTTCCAACCAAAAATAAAGTGAGGAAGCGATGTCGGCAAAGTACATCTTTGTGACGGGCGGAGTTGTGTC
>DASQPN010000122.1:0-16914 GCA_035643915.1 Terriglobales bacterium
GAAGCCTTCAACTCCGGTACCCGAGTTGCGGAATCACCACAACTTCATGTCGCAAACCGTCTTCAAACGCATTCTTCTCAAGCTGTCCGGTGAAGCGCTGGCCGCAGGCCAGGGTTTCGGCGTGGATTCCACTCGCGTGCACGAAATAGCCGCCGAACTCGCCGAAGTTCGCGCCCTCGAGATCCAGATTGCCATCGTGGTGGGCGGTGGAAACTTCTTCCGTGGAGTGGCGGAGCAGGCTAAGGAGATGGACCGCGTTTCCGCGGATCACATGGGCATGCTGGCGACCGTCATCAACGCGCTGGCGTTGCAGGATGCGCTCGAAAAGCAGGGCGTGCATACCCGTGTTCAGTCGGCAATCGAGATGAACCAGGTGGCGGAGCCCTTCATCCGACGCCGCGCCATCCGGCATCTGGAAAAAGAACGCATCGTGATCTTTGCGGGCGGTACGGGCAATCCTTACTTCTCGACCGACACTGCGGCCTCCCTGCGGGCCATGGAGATCAAGGCGGACGCCATTCTCAAAGCCACCAAGGTCGACGGTATCTATGACGCGGACCCCATGCTGGTGAAAAACGCGAAGAAGTTCACCCAGATTACCTACATGGAAGTCCTGAAGCTGGGGCTGAAGGTGATGGATTCGACCGCCATCTCGCTTTGCAAGGACAATAATCTGCCCATCATCGTCTTCAACCTGAACGAGCGGGGAAACATCAAGAAGGTCGTGACCGGTGAGAAGATTGGCTCGCACGTAAGCGCGTAGAAAACCGGCCGCCGGTTTCCGCCCAGCAACCCTGCTTCTGCTGATGTGGGCACTCCGTTTGGTTTGGTCCTCGGCCGCAAAGAATCTCCGTCCACACTTCTCCGTGCGATCGATGGCGGACTTCTGATTTCGAGGGTTTATAATTCTGCGTTTTGATCTCTGAGTGCTTTTTGGAGCTCGCTATGGCTCAAGCCACGATGGCCGCAATTCCCGGTCTGAAGGAAACTTACATCCAGCTCAAGACCCGCATGGACAAGGCGGTCGAGGACTTCCGCAAGGAAATGGCGGCCACGCGCACCGGACGCGCGTCGGTTCACATGCTGGATAGCGTCTCGGTTGACTACTACGGTTCGCAGATGCCGCTCAACCAGATCGCGACCGTGCACGCGCCGGAACCACAGTTGATCACGGTGCAGCCCTTTGATCCATCCTCCCTGGGGGCCATCGAGAAGGCGATCCGAACGGCCGATCTCGGCCTGAATCCCATGAACGATGGCAAACTCATTCGCGTACCGGTTCCTGCCTTGACCGAGGAGCGCCGCCGCGACATGGTGAAGCACTTACACAAGGTCCTCGAGGATCATCGGACCGCCGTGCGAAACATTCGCCGCGATGGCAATGACGCCATCAAGAAGGCGATGAAGGACAAGAAGGTCACCGAAGACGAAGAGAAGCGGGCCCTGGAGGAGATCCAGAAGCTCACCGACGATGAGATCAAGAAGATGGAAGACATGAGCAAGGTGAAGGAGAAGGAAGTGATGGAGATCAAGTGAGCCATCCGCGCTCCGCCGTCCCTGGTCGCTAGCCCGCGAACTGGAGGTTGTCAGCACCGAGGCCGCGCTCCAGTCCGGTCGAATCACCGGCGGTGAATCCGACCCGCCAACCGGCGCAGAACGTGACCCCGCTGGGGCGAGCACCCCCCCCGGCAACTTCATTCCGGGCCGCATCGTGCACCCGTCCCAAGAGCGTGGAAGCCGATCTGGTAGAGGGCAGCGTCAACCTCACAGACTCGAACCCGGGGCGTTTCCAGCTCAAGAACAACCGCCTGCTGGGTTACCGGCTCGGGGCCCCGCTGCCCGTACAGACCGGCAAGCGCACGCTGCCTTTCGACCTGCACAGGCTGAGCGGGATCGAGTCAGGGGGGATGCCTGAAAGGGGCGGCCGGCGGCTTGATGCTGAAGGACGCCGGAACCCCGCAGCTTTGGCGCGCCCAGTCGTGGTTCTGCCCTACGTACGATCCCGGCGGGCTGCTCTCGCGGGCGGCCGACAAACGGCCGCCGGCCGTGTTTCCCATCCCGACTCGGAAGAGCGCGGGACGGTTGTGGGTCGTATAATCGACCGACCATGAAGAAAGTCGTTCATGCCGCCTGCCCGCATGACTGCCCCGACGCCTGTGGTGTGCTGATCACGGTCGAGGGTGGGCGAGCGACGAAGATCCAGGGCGATCCGAAACATCCCGTAACGCGCGGCTTCCTCTGCGCCAAGGTCGCCAAGTATCTCGACCGTGTTTATTCGCCCGGGCGTGTCTTATATCCCATGAAGAGAGTCGTACCCAAAGGCTCCGGGAACAAAGACGGCAGCGACTTCAGGCGGATTTCCTGGGACGAGGCCTTGGATGAGATTGCTTCACAATTCAAGGGCATCGTTGCGGAATTCGGGAGTGAAGCCATTCTGCCCTATTCCTATGGCGGGACACTTGCCGTTCTGAGCGGCGCCTCGATGGATCGGCGGTTCTTCCATCGCCTGGGGGCGTCACAACTGGAGCGCGCAATCTGCTCGGCGGCCGGCGAAGCCGGACTGAAATCTGTAATCGGTGTGAAGCTTGGGACCGAGCCGGAGCAGTTCCGCCAGTCCCGGTACATCATCGCGTGGGGCGCGAATATTCACGGGAACAACGTTCACCTGTGGCCCTTCGTGGAAGAGGCTCGGCGAGCGGGAGCCCAGCTGGTCGTGATCGATCCCTATCGCACCCGCACCGCCAAATGCGCCGATTGGCACCTGCCGATCAACCCCGGTACGGATGCGGCGCTCGCTCTGGGCATGATGCACGTCATCGTCGGAGAGGGGCTGCACGACGCCGATTACGTGGCCAACTACACTACAGGCTTCGAGCAGCTGCGCGAGAAGCTCAAAGACTACCCGCCCGACCGCGTCGCGAAATGGACAGGCGTTTTCGAGTCCGACCTCCTGAAGCTGGCGCGCGAATATGCGACCCATCGCCCCGCGGCCATTCGCGTCAACTACGGAGTGCAGCGCTCGCAGGGTGGGGGCATGGCGATGCGGGCCATCACCATGCTGCCCTGCATCACGGGTTCGTGGAAGGAAGTTGGCGGTGGCTTGCAGCTTTCGACCAGTGGCGCCTGGGGGCTGAAGCGCGACGCGCTTGAGGGTCCGGAACTGATGCAGGAGGCCCTGGGACGTCCCGCTCGCGTGGTCAACATGGTGGAACTGGGAAAGGTGCTGAACACGCTGAGCGATCCGCCCATCAAGGCCCTGTTCGTGTACAACTCAAATCCCGCCGCGGTCTGCCCCAACCACAATGACGTGATCCGTGGACTCAGGCGCCGCGATCTTTTCACCGCGGTGCACGAACAGTTTTTCACCGACACGACCGACTACGCCGACATCGTGCTACCAGCCACCACCTTCTTCGAGCAAAAGGACCTGCAGACCTCCTATGGGCACTACTACTTGCAGATGTCGAATCAGGCGATTGAGCCCATGGGCGAGTGCCGGTCGAATGTCGAGGTCTTCCGGGCCGTGGCCCAGAAGATGGGATTTGAGGAAACATGCTTCTCGGAGTCCGTGGACGAGATGATCGACGCCGCGCTCAGTTCCGAGAATCCCTGGCTCAGGGGGATTGACCGGGAACGCTTGGAACGGGAAGGCCATGCCAGGTTGAATTTTGAGAATCGGGGTCCGGAAGCGAGCCCTGACGAGTCAGCCCCCTTTCTCCCCTTTGCGCAGGGCGGGTTCCAGACGCCCAGCGGAAAAGCGGAGCTGTTCAGCCCGGGATTGGCTGCGCAGGGACTCGACCCGGTGGCCGAGTTCGTGCCACCGGATGAGTCGCGTCACGGCGGGAAAGCCAAGTCCTTTCCCCTCGAGCTGCTCGCTCGCAAGGCAGACAACTTCCTGAATTCGACTTTTTCCAACCTCCCCTCGGTTCAAAGCATGGAGGAACCGGGGCTTCTGGAGATCCATCCAAGCGATGCCCGCGAACGGGGCATTCGGGACGGTGATCCGGTAAGGGTCTTTAACGGCAGGGGCGAGCTGCCCCTACGGGCCCGCGTAAACGGCGCCGTGCAGCGCGGAGTGGTTGCCGCAGCGCTCAATTGGGCCAAGCTGACCCCGGGAGGAAGTAACATTAACACCCTGACTTCAGAAAAACTTACCGACATGGGCAACTCCGCCACGTTTTATTCCGTCTTGGTTGAGGTGGAGTTGGCGAACCCGACCCCCTGAACAAAACAGCAGCCCAGTTAGAGGGTGGGGGAGGTTTTGGACGCTGCCCCTAGCTCTACCGTATAATTGCGGTTTTCCTAACTCCCTGAGGCCGAGGTAGTAGCGATTCCTCTTCGCTTTCATCCGGATATCCCTGTCACACGCCAGAACGGCCCTGCCGGTTCTGTCCTCTCGGCGTTTCCATCTCGTTCATTTCGATGGTCTTCGGGAACGGGGGGCCCAGCCATCCGACGGTCCACCGCAAACTTCCTGCTCACCCTGGTGGTGCTGCTTTGCCCGCGGGGATGGGCCCAGCAGGACGTGGTGGTTGACATCCAGGTCCACGGGAACCGGCGGATCCCGGCGGAAACCGTGAAGGCCCGGATTTATACACATCCCGGCGACGTCTACGATCCGGCCGGCCTGGAGCGTGATTTTAACTCCCTCTGGAACACTACGTATTTCGAGGACATCCGCTTCGAACGGGAGCAAACGCCGAAGGGTTGGCGCATCCACGTGTACGTCAAAGAGAAGCCGACGATCCGTGAAATCAATTACACGGGATTGAGTTCAGTCTCTACCAGCGATGTGCTCGACCGCTTCAAGGAGCGCAAAGTCGGGTTGTCCGTAGAAAGCCAGTACGACCCCACCCGTATCAAAAAAGCCGAGGTAGCCATCAAAGACCTGCTCGCCGAGCACGGACGCCAGTTTGCCACCATCCGCTCCGAAGTGCGGGCCATCCCGCCGGCTGCGGTTGGAATCACGTTTGTGGTGAAAGAGGGACCCAAGGTCAAAGTCGGCAGGATCAAGTTCCAGGGAAACAAGAACATCAACACTCGCACGTTGCGCGCCGCGATGAAGAACCTGAAACCCATCGGGGTTCCACACTCCATTTTCCTGGAGAACATTTTCGCCAAGACTTACGACGCGACCAAGCTGGAAGAGGATACCGAGCGAGTCCGCGCGGAATACCAGAACCGCGGCTTTTTCAAAGTCTTGGTGCAGGATCCGAAGACCGACATCCATGACACTGGCCACCCGGGGTTTCACGTCCCCTTGCTTCAGAAGGGGCCGGGCAAGGCGGTCGACATCACGATGCCAATCGAGGAGGGCGACCGTTACACGCTGGCCACGATCACGTTCAAGAATAACAAGGCGATCTCGAACACAAAGGCGCTGCGCAGTCTGTTTCCGATCAAGGATGGGGACATCTTCAGCCGAGAAAAGGTTGGAAAAGGACTGGAAAACCTGCGCAAAGCGTATGGCGAGTATGGCTATATCAACTTCACTTCCGTCCCCGACACCAGGTTTGACGATGAGAAAAAGCTGATTTACCTCGACATCGATGTCGACGAAGGCAAGCAGTTCTACGTGCGCCGCATCGAGTTTCAGGGCAATACCACGACGCGCGACAAGGTGATCCGGCGCGAAATCGCTCTCGAGGAAGGGCAAGTCTACAATTCGCGCCTTTGGGAGTTCAGCCTGCTGCGCCTGAACCAGTTGGGCTATTTCGAGCAGCTGAAGCCCGACGACCCCAACACGACCGACAAGAAACTCGACGAGAAGGAAGGCAGCGTCGATCTCACCTTGAAAGTGAAAGAGAAAGGCAAGAACAGCATCGGTCTGAACGGAGGCGTCAGCGGCCTGGAAGGCGCCTTTATCGGTCTGAGCTACACGACCAATAACTTCCTCGGACTGGGCGAGACCCTGCAGATTCAGGCCAGCATTGGAAACCTCATGCGCAGCGTGCTGTTCGGCTTCACCGAGCCCTACCTTTGGGACCGCCCGCTGCAAGCCGGGTTCACCGTCTACACCACCCGGACCAGTTACAACCAGGCCAGGCAATACGCAATCCTGACCGGGCAGCAACTGAACCTGCCCTCTTACTACCTCCAGAACCTGCAGAACTACACGCAATCGAGCACGGGATTTACCTCTTCGCTGAGCTATCCGCTGCACCGCTCGTTGAAGCGCGTCGGGATCACATACTCCTTCGACGATTCTTCCCTGATTGCCCTCAGCGATGCCTCGAAGGCTCTGTTCTCGAACCTTGCGTTTCGCGGAATCTCCGGTCCGAATGCGCTCAGCGGCATCATCACCAGCAAGATCCTGCCGAGCTTTTCGTTCAACACTCTGGATGCTGCCTACCAGCCCCATAGTGGCAAGCAGCTCTTCCTGGGCGGCGAGATCGCCGGTCTCGGCGGGACCGTTAAATCAGTTCGCCCGATCGTTCAATACAAACAGTTCTTCCCCATGCAGAAGCAGCGGCGAAACGCGATTGGGGTCAACTTCCAGGGCTCGTTCCTGACCGGCTACGGCGGCCTCGTCGCGCCCCCGTTCCAGCGTTTCTACATGGGCGGCGAGAACGACCTGCGCGGTTTCGACATCCGGTCCGTGTCGCCGATTGCGTTCCTGGCGAACCGCGCGGTCATCAACCTGACCAATCCTGATGGAACCACCGTCCTCAAGGATCCGACCAATCCTCGTTTAGGCGCATACACCATCCCGCTCCCCATCCAGTCGATCGTGCAGCCGGGCGGGGACCTGAATTTGTTCGGCAACGTCGAGTACCGCATCTCGATCGTAGGTCCGGTAACCCTGGCGCCTTTTATGGACATGGGGATCGACCCCATCCTCAGGCAGTCGCAATTGCGCATCAACCCCGGCCAACTTGCGGACATCAACAATACGTTATTCGGGTGTCCGGCCCTGGACGTTGCGCTGAATTGTGTAGGCGGCGAGCGCCTGTCATTCTCTCAATTCCTGAAACCCGCCCCGGGTACGAACTGGACGCCGAGAATGTCAACCGGGCTGGAACTACAAGTGATGCTGCCGGTCATCAACGCGCCCTTCCGCATCTATTGGGCCTACAACCCGTGGCGCCTCGATACCAGCGCGACCGCGCCCACTTCCATCACTCGCGGAATGTTTCCCTCGGGAGCCGCGGGTGACTACACCTACCAGCAGGCGGTCAATACGTATGGCGCGAATTTTACGTTGCGGGAGCCGCGCAAGACGTTTCGCTTCACGGTGGCCACGACCTTCTGAGCGGAGAGTTCGGAGCGCGGGGTCGGTTTGACGGAGGGTGCTATAATGGGAGCTCTCCACCCTGAGAATGCAACAGGTCGGGGTGTGCTGCCACGCATGTCAGGCTCGGCGTGAGGAGCTGGGAACACCAGCCCGCCTGTCCCGGTTGCGCGTAATGTCCGATTCAAGACCCGGTCGACCTAGTGGCACGGCCCGGCGTTTGCCTGGGAGAGCAGGTAAGCCAAAATTTCCCGGAACAATTTCCAAGGAGTCCAAGCGAACCAATGACAAGCAAGTTTACGCGAGTTCTTCTGGCCATGGCCTTCGTCATCTCTGTGGCCGCCCTGGCTCAAACCGGTAATGCCGCGGCAGCTCCAGCAGCTGCGGCTCCTGCTTCCGCTGCGCCCGCGGTGACCGGGACCGGCACAAAGGTCGGCACCATCAGCATGGAGCAAGCGATCTTCGCCACCAACGAAGGCCGCCGTGACTTCGAGGCTCTCAGCAAGAAGCTGGAACCCAAGCAAAACGAATTGAAGGGCCAGAACGACGAGATTGAAGGCCTCAAGAAGCAGTTGAATACTCAAGGCGACAAGCTGAACGAAGAGGCTCGCGCCACCTTGGTGAAGCAGATTGAGACCCGGCAGAAATCTCTGGATCGCGCCCTGCAGGACGCCCGCGAGGACGCGCAGAACCAGCAGAATGAGATCGCTCAGCGCATTCTGCAGAAACTAGGACCGGTGCTTATCAAGTATGCGAGCGACAACGGGTTCGGTGTGCTCATGGACACGTCGCAGCCCTGGCCGCAGAGCCCGGTGGTATGGTGGGGCGAGGCGGTAGACGTGACCAAGCCGGTGGTTGACGTTTACAACGCGCAGTCTGGAGTTCCTGCGCCCGCATCAACCGGGACGGCAAAGCCGATCCCGCCCAAACCGCTGGGCACGACCACAAAGCCGGCGCCAGCGAAGCCGGCGGATTCGCCAAAGTAGAATCACTCGCGACACCTCAAGTGTCGCAAAAGTTCCCATGGGCCGCGCCTCGGCGCGGCCCTTTTTTCTTTCGAGTTCGGTGCCGGCCAGCGTTCCGGTGGTGTCCTTAGAGTTAACGGTTTCACTCTTGGAGGACACCATGTTTGGCGATAGTCTGCTCGATCCGCACTGGCCCAATCGTTCTCACCGCGGCTGGACAACGCTGGCATCCTTTGCGCTACAGGCGCTGGGTGTCGGGATGGTGATCTCGCTGCCGCTGCTTTCGACCGACGGCTTGCCGAAGCTGCACCTGGTTTTCGTGGGATCACCCATCGGACCTCCGCCCGGACAGCGCGCGGCTCCCGCACAGCATCCCCCGACCGCCCAACCGCAAAACAATCTGCTTCCTCATGTTTTCGCCTCGCCCGAGCATGTTCCACTTGGCATCGCCCACGATGCCGATGCTTCGCTGCCAGAGCTAGGCGCATGTCCCAGTTGCGTCCCGGGAGGGACGGGCCCCCTTGGAATCAGCAACCCGGTGTTCAACTCCTTGGGAAACGCCCCCACGATCGTGCCCCCTCCTCCCACCCCAACCGCCCGCCCAGCGCGCGTTTCGCGAATGATGGAGGGCAACCTCATCTACAAAGTGCAGCCTGTGTATCCGCCCATGGCCAGGGCGGCCCGAATTCAAGGGTCGGTCGTTCTACGTGCAATCATTAGCAAAGCTGGGGCAATCGAAAATCTGCAGGTTGTCACCGGCCCTCCGATGCTCGTGAAAGCGGCGCGCGAGGCGGTCAGCCAGTGGCGATACCGGCCCTACCTCTTGAACGACCAACCGGTCGAAGTCGAAACCCAGATCACCGTGAACTTCATGCTTTCCGGGGGATAGGGACGGGCCCGGGTTTCCCGCTCGGATCATGCACGATAGAGCGCTCGAAAATCGCCACACCGACCCAGACACGGCACTCTCGTAACCGGAGAGCGAAGTCGCGAGCCGATATAATCGCAGGATTGTGATCACCGTCGCACAGCCGAGAATCCGTAAGTTCACCCGTCCAACCTGGGCGGAAATATCTTTGAGCGCCTTGAGCCGGAACTTCCAGGCAGTTCAGACGCTCGTCGGTCCGGACGTCCAGGTCTGCGCCGTCGTCAAGGCCGATGCGTATGGCCATGGAGCGACCAAGTGCGCGCTTGCCCTGGAGTCGGCCGGAGCCAAGTGGCTGGGCGTGACCACCACCGACGAGGGCGTTCCCCTGCGCGAAGCGGGAGTTGGTGCGCGGATTTTGCTCATGACCGGCTTCTGGCGAGGAGAAGAGCAGGAAGTGGTCCGGCGGAATCTGACCGCAACCGTCTGGGAGCCGGAACATGTCGAGGCTCTGAACCGCGCGGCCGAGCGCCTCGCCGCACCGCCCCAGCCCGTGCACCTGAAGGTGGACACCGGCATGGGGAGACTCGGTGTCGCACCCGAAGGAGTCGCCGCCCTGTGCGCGGCCATCAAATCCTCGCCGCGGGTCTCTCTGGAGGGTTTGTGCACCCACTTTGCTGCTTCGGAAGTACTGGATGCCCCGGATGTAAGCCTGCAGATCCGGCGCTTTGAAGAGGCGCTTGGCATTGTGAAGGACAATGGTCTCGCACCGGTCCTCTGTCACATGGACAACACCGGCGGCATTTTCGCGCGCCCCGATACCTGGAAGAACATGGTGCGGCCCGGGCTCGCGCTCTACGGCTATGCCTTGCCGCTGGTTCGGGGAGGAAAACCCCAACTGCCGGCTCTCGCCACCCAGCTCGAGCCGGCGCTTTCCTGGAGAACGCGGATTCTCGCCATCAAACAAACCCAAGCAGGCCGGGCCTTGGGGTACGGGGGCACCTACGTTACCCGGGCTGCCTCGCGAATCGCGGCCCTGCCGGTGGGCTACGCGGACGGCTACAATCGCGGACTTTCCAACCGTGGACGCGTGATTGTGCGTGGCGCCTACGCTCCGATCGTGGGGGCCATCTCCATGGATCTCACCCTGGTGGACGTAACCGCCATCCCGGACGCAGCCGTGGGAGATGAGGTCTTGCTGATCGGCCGTAGCGGTTCCGCCAGCGTAACCGTGCCAGAGTTGGCGCAAGTGTGCGGGACCATCCCCTACGAAATTCTTTGCGCAATTTCTAAGCGCGTTCCTCGGAAATTCATCCCGTAGAGCGCTATCCATCGTTTGCGCGCGGAAGCGCACCGGGTCGTTGAAATTGCGCAACCCAGACCGGCCTTAAGCGCGGCTCGACGCCCGTTTCCTGCCGCTCGCTGCGCGGGCAGCGATTCGTCCCGCCTTCCTTTGCTATATTCCTGAAGAAGCCATGCTGAGCCGTTACGCCAAATGGATGTATGAGTGGGAAGACCGCCTCACGTCGGTGGACAATAACCGCGTCGTCCGACCCTTGGAATGGGGCGTGGAGTGGGCTCACGATTGGCCCTGCCGCAACGGTGTCCCACCCGGACAGATGCCTGCGGACGTGGAAAAGTTTTTCGCGGACTACAATCAGCGCATTATCGCGAACAGCGACCAGTTCTACTCCTATCGGGTTCCGACGGACTTTCGGATCGAAGAGCGCGAGGTGCGGGTTTTCAGCACGCGCGAGGTCCCGGATCCGAAGCTGGAGGAAAAAGTGCGGGGCACCCACTCGGACTTTTTGAGGTTCACCTCCCCGGTGCGTACCCCGTATCCCGAGAACAACTTGGTGAATGCTCGCTGGTTCCCGGTGAGGGGCCGACGTGCGGTCGTTCTCCTGCCACACTGGAACGCGGACGCCATCGCTTACAGCGGGCTGTGCAAGGTCCTGAACCTTCTGGGCATTTCCGTCCTCCGCCTGACGATGCCCTATCACGACATTCGCATGCCCGCTGAGATTCGCCGCGCCGATTACGCGGTTTCCGCCAATATCGGCCGGACGCTCGACGCCGTTCGCCAGGGCGTCGTTGACATTCGTTGTTGCCTCGACTGGCTGGAGCAGCGGGGCTATCCCCAACTCGGTCTCATCGGCACCAGCCTGGGCTCTTGTTACGGGTTTATCGCCAGTGCGCACGATCCGCGCATTCGCGTCGCGGCTTTCAATCACGCCTCTACTTACTTCGCGGACGTCGTCTGGCATGGGCAAACCACCCGCCATATCCGACGGGGAGTTGAAGCTGAAATCGACATCGAGCGGCTGCGGCGGCTGTGGCTGGCCGCTAGCCCCATGGTCTACTTCGACAAGTTCGCGCGCTACCGCAAGAAGTCCCTCATCATTTACGCGGATTACGACCTCACCTTCCTTCCGGAGTTTTCGCGCCAGGTGGTTCATGAATTCGCCCGCCACCACCTCGACCACAAAGTGGTTGTACTGCCCTGCGGCCACTACACGACCGGAGAAACCCCTTACAAATACCTGGATGGGTGGCAGCTCGCGTCGTTTTTCCGAACGGCGTTTGAAGCGTAGAATCGTGAAGTGCGCATGGGGGCGCAGCCAGGGCAGTTTCCTTCGAAGGAATTGGCGATTCCTTAGTCAGTACCGACCGAGCGCGGTTGGACCTCGATCGAATCCAGGAGTGGCTGACCAACTGCGATGGGGCCAAGCGCATTCCCAAACACGCGGGGATTCGCTCCATGGAGAACTCCGGGTGCTTTGGAGCGTACGGCGAGGGAAGGCAAGTCGGATCTGCGCGAGTGATTCGGATTTCGCCATCTACGCATAGGTCGGGGATGTTTTTGCGGTGGATGCCTACCAGTGGGCCAGGCCTGGGAAAGTGGAGGATGGAGTGCATCGCGGCGCGTCCGTCGCTAGAGGGATTGCGGCGCTGGGCGCTGGTGACACGCGATGCCCATGGCCTCTACAGTCTATTTGGGTTTGCCCCTCTGCGGGCGCCAGATCGATGGGTGGAACCACATAAGCCAGACGTCTATGCGGAGTCCAGCACCTGATTGGGTTCGTCATGCGCTGACCCGTTGTTACCCGAAAAATGAGTGAACACAACATGAAGAACGACCCCATGTATCGTCCGCTGCACGAAGTGGACCCGCAGATTGCCGCGGCCATCGACCATGAGACCCGCCGCCAGCACGAGGGTTTGGAACTGATCGCCTCGGAGAACTTCGTCAGCGAAGCCGTACTCGAGGCTGCCGGCTCGGTCTTCACGAACAAATACGCCGAGGGCTATCCGGGCAAGCGCTACTACGGTGGCTGCGAGTTCACCGACGTGGTCGAAGAACTGGCTCGTGCACGCGCCCAGAAGCTGTTTGGCGCAGAGTACGCCAACGTGCAGCCGCATGCCGGGTCCCAGGCCAACATGGCCGCCTACGCCGCCGTGCTCCAGCCGGGCGACACGATCCTCGGGCTCCATCTCGCCCATGGCGGACACCTCACCCACGGCCATCATCTGAACTTCTCCGGCAAGACCTACAAGATCGTTCCCTACGGCGTCACCCGGGAAACGGAAACCATCGACTACGACGAACTCGAACGGCTCGCGGAGAAAGAACGTCCCAAGATGATCATCGGTGGAGGCAGCGCCTATCCGCGGATCATCGAGTTTGCCAGGATGCGCCAGATCGCCGATAAAGTCGGCGCCCTGTACCTGGTGGATATGGCCCATTTCTCCGGGCTGGTCGCGGGAGGTGCGCATCCCTCCCCGGTTCCGCACGCGCAGATCGTGACCTCAACCACGCATAAGACCCTTCGCGGGCCACGCTCCGGCATGATTCTCGCGAAAGCCGATCTCGGTCCGGCGATCGATAAGACGGTCTTTCCGGGCATGCAAGGCGGTCCGCTGGTGCACATCATCGCCGCCAAGGCAGTTTGCTTCCAGGAGGCCATGCAGCCGGAATTTAAGGACTATGCACGGCGGGTTGTCGCGAATGCCAAAGTCCTGGCGGAAACGCTGGCGGCGGAAGGCTTCCGCATCATTTCCGGGGGAACGGACACTCATGTGATGCTGGTCGATGTCTTTGCCCAGGGCATGCTCGGCAGCGAAGCGGAGAAGGCTCTGGGCGAAGCCGCGATCACCGTAAACAAGAACGCGATTCCGTTCGACACAAACCCGCCCATGAAGCCCAGTGGCATTCGCATCGGAAGCCCCGCCCTCAGCACGCGCGGAATGAAGGAACCGGAGATGCGCCACGTCGGGCGTTGGATCTCCGAAGCACTGCATCACCGGACCGATGCCCTGGTGCTGGGCAAAATTCGCCGCCAGGTGCTCGAACTCGCCGAGGCTTTTCCGCTTTATGCGGAGCGCCGCGCGCAGGCCCAAGCCGAAGTCCGGGCCTGAGCGGGGGTGAGCCCCAAAAGGCATTCCGGGACACAGAGATCGACGAACTCGCCGGAAATCGCTGGGTGAGCGGTGTGCGCTGTGTTTAAATCGTCCCGTGAAGATCGCCCTCGACATCCGTCGCATGACGGAGTTCGGCATCGGGACCTACACACGCAATGTGGTGCGGACGCTCGGCCGCCTGGACCGCCAGACCAAGTACTTCCTGATTGGCTCCCCCGAAAAAGTCAAAGAGATCGGTCCACTCCCGGCGAACTTCCACACCGTGCCCTTGCTCGAGCCCGACACCACCACCAAGGGTTACTTCGAATTCCGCACCATCCTGAAGCGGCTGGACTGTGACCTGGTCCATATCCCCCACCTGTTCTGGCTCCCACGAGCCTTGCCCTGTCCGTACGTGATGACCGTTCATGACCTGCTCGAGCACATGTCCCGGGCCAAAGGGAAATCCGGATTGCGGCGCTCGATGCACTACCAGCTCACGCGCCGGGTTCTGAAGGGAGCCGCCCGGATCTTCGCAGTCTCGCAATTCTCCAAGAGCGAAATCGAGAAGCTGTTCGGCATCCCGTCAGCCAAGATCGATGTCGTTTACAACGCCATTGACGAGCGCTTTCTGCACGGGCATGCCAGCCCCGCTGAGCGCCAGTTGATTGCCGAACGCTACCTGGTGACCTATCCGTTCTTGCTTTATGCGGGCCGCATCAGCCCTCACAAGAACCTGGTCCGCATTATTGAGGCGTTCTCCGCGCTGCGCGGGGAACTGGAGAAAGAGCAGAAATTCCCGGATCTGAAGTTGATCATCATCGGCGACGATCTCTCCGGGCACCCTGATCTCCGCCGAACCGTGATCCGAGGCGGAGTGCAGAACGACGTCCGTTTTCTCGGCTTCGTGCCCATCGACATCTTGCGAATTTTCTACGACGAGGCCAAGGTTTTCATCTTCCCTTCTCTCTACGAGGGGTTTGGCCTCCCGCCGCTCGAGGCGATGGCGCACGGCACGCCGGTCATCACCTCGAATACGTCTTCTTTGCCAGAAGTGGTCGGCAACGCGGCGGTGCTGGTGAATCCGGAGAACGTATTCGAAATTATGCGAGCCACACACCGCGTGCTGGTGGATCAGATTCTGCGTGACAAGCTCAAGGCCAGAGGCTACGAGCAGTCCCAGCGCTTCTCCTGGGATAGCTCCGTTCGGCGCATCCTGAAGGTGTATGAAGAAGTCGGGGGCGGGACCACCGGCGGCGGGAAGGTTCCCAACGC
Organism: Terriglobales bacterium; assembly: GCA_035643915.1. Classification (GTDB taxonomy): domain Bacteria; phylum Acidobacteriota; class Terriglobia; order Terriglobales; family Acidobacteriaceae; genus Gp1-AA133. Next base: position 14,738 of record DASQPN010000122.1, read on the forward strand.
TGGGTCGCGGGTTCAGAGCCTCCCTGCCTGAGAGGCATCAGGTCAATGCCCGCGCTCACGAATCATCGATTCCCCTGATCGAGGACGATCCTTCACTGGAGCCCCGCGTCAAGGCCCATGGGATGGTGGTGTTCCTGGGCTATGCTCTCCGGGCCACGCTCAAACCTCTGCTCCAAGGTCGAGCTGAAATGGTCCCCGCCCCTTCTGCCGGCGGCGTCGCCAACGCGCATCCACTTTCGCCCATAAGAGCCCTGACCGTGCTTTCCACTTTGCAAAGGGCTGATGTCGTCCTTTTCACCACGGCTGTGAGATTCGTCTCCGCCGCCGCAGCGAGCTCACCTCAGAGCAGATACTGCTCCTTCTGCAGCTCCAGATCAGCCTCCCCGATGGTTTCGAATTTCAATCGCAAATGTGGTGTCGACTCGGCCATCGCCTGAACGGATCTGCTCGATAGCTATCGACCTAACTGGCAGATCTTCACGACGGACCGGGATTTTGGCAGGTATGAGAGCGTGCTGGGAGTGAAACTACATGGGGCGGTGGTGTGAGGCGAAATCGTCGCACTGACATCCGGTGGATGGAACAGGAATTGCCGCGAACAGGCAGCGCCATGAGCAAAAGTAAGCGGTCGGGGGCGTCGCCCCAAGCCTCTTTCCAATCGAAAAGGTTTCGTGCAACTGCCGCAAGTGGTCACAACCCTTCAGGTGGGCTTCAATTTCTCTTCGACATAGAGCGAGAGCTCAACCATGCGCTCCATCAATTGTTCGGCTGGCAGTCCCGCAAAGTTCCTGAGCACCAACTCCTTGACATAGAGCCGCACGAGATACCGCAGCTGGAGCGCGCGGCTGCGCGTGGCGAAGACAAAATCGCGATGCCCGTTATTCACGACGATCAGATTCCGCCCAGCGTCGAATCGCGAGCGCCACAGTTCCCCGGCGGCCCGTTCAAACGTGTAACCCGGCAAACCGCGCGTATTGACCACCGCAGGGCCGATCGCCGCATCAAGGCTGTCGGTGACGGTAATCAGTGCCTCCGCTCCGCAGCGCAGGTCGCGCTGTGAAACGGCGACGGATAAACGGACGAGACCGGGCGAGGACGGAGCCTGGAAGCTCACTTCTTGATCGGAGGTGGATGAGAACGCGCCACCCCCTTCGACGATCTCCCAGGTAAATATCAAATCCCGCTCGACCCGCCGGCGCGAGCGATCCCGGGGCAGCGCGCAAAAGCGCCGGCTTTGGTTCACTTTCAATGTGCTCGCCGCTGGCGAAATCACGACCGTGTGCAAAGGCCCAGCATAGTCGAAGAATTGGCGCTGGGCGGATTCGCCTCCGCTCGGTTCCGGAACACCCGGCACGGCTCCCTCCTCCTCACCCGAGGCCTCTACGCGTCGGTCCGGCGGCTCGCCGGCGCCGGCTGCTTGCGGCGAGCGTGACTGGATGTCAAACCAGTCGTATTCCTCGCGCGGCAAGACCAGCATGGCCTCGCGAAAGGCGCGCTGGATGGCACGCAGGGATTCCCGGTTCGCCTGCTCGTCCTGGGCGCGTCGCTGTGCGTCGATGAGGCCATTGAGGTGCGCTTCGAGCGGTGCCAGAGCTTCCGCAAATGCCCCATAGCGCTCATCGTGGACGATCCCAGAACGGGTGCTGGGTGTGAGGTTCAGGTAGGGCACGTCGATCAGGCCCTGCAAGTAACGAGAGCTCCATGGCGTGCGCTCCAAACCGGGAAGCGTGCCGATATCCTCGATCACCCGCGTGCCACCTCGGGTAAGGGCGACCCGGCAGTTCTCAGCCGGTTCCGTGAGATACAGTTCGGCATAGGCCTCGCCGAATGGCGAGCGAACTGTCGGTAGCTGGTGCAGCAAGCGGCCTTCGAACTGCCGTGGCTCGACCTGGTACTGCTTGCGCGCAAGTTTATCGACCACCGTTATACGAACCTGAGTAGCGCGGATACGGTCGCGCAACTCCGAGGCCAGATACCACTGGATCTTCTCGCCGCTCAAGCCACGGATGCCCGCGAGCAAGGGACTGATTTTGAGCTCCGTGCCCGCCTCGGCAAAAAGCACGCGTCGCGGGTTCGCGGCGTAGCGCGGATCCCCTTTGCTCATAACCATCTGATAGACCCGCTGATCGGCACCGCTGGAAGTCATCATGAGCGTCTCGCCCACGGTCCAAAAGCTC
>DASQPN010000123.1:0-30459 GCA_035643915.1 Terriglobales bacterium
CTAGGTAACGGTTAAGGTCAGCGTATGGCTCTGGCCGCCGCTCGAGCAGCCCAGGTTTCCGGTAGTGCCGGAGGGGGTTTGCACCAGGACGTTGTAGGTTCCGGGAGCGGAGATCATGGAAGAGGTAATCGTCACCGTGAGCTGGGAGCTGCTGTTCACTGCGGGAGTAAGGGTGGCACCGTTGAACACCACGAGCGAGGAGGAAACGAAGCTGCTGCCCGTCAGGGTGAGGACGAAGCTGGGCGGCACCTGCGAAAAGACCTGGGTTGCCGGAGAGATCGAGCGGAGGACCGGCGCAGGACGGGCGCTCGCGCACAGCGGATTCAGCGCATCGCAGCCGGCGAGGAGCAAGAGGAGGACGAGCAGCGAGCTGAGACGACCGGTACCCCGGGAAGAAGGCATGAAGACTCCTCATTTGAGTGTATGGGTTTTGGGGAATTCAAGCCCGGGAAAAAGCCAGGGTTCGCTAACTTCGAGCGGAAGCAGATGGTGGTGTGCCGGGCCTCCTCGATCCACGCCACCTGACCGTGCTCTGCGGCGCGGCGTCCTTAATGGCCCAACGTCCATGAGACTTTGCGAAAGCTGGGCGCACCCGAGAATTGTTGGGCGATGGGTGGCGGATTCGACGGAGAGGAGAAGGAACTTCCGGAGGCACTTTCAAATTCAGGGGATGGCCTTGCACTGCCGTCATTCCCCGGGAAACTCGCCCGTGTAAAGAGCGGAGACGAGGAGTGCATCCTGCGACCTTAGAAAGACGACCTGCCTCGCGGCCCGCCACCTGCGCTAACGTCCTCTCTTCTCCACCACAAACCCAACATCTCCAATGCCCGCTGAGCGCACCTGGTCGAGGACAACCCCGACGCAGCCCCAGAGCGCGCGGCCGTCGACGCGAAGATAGACTTTTCTCTCGCCCCCGACTCGCAACCGCTGTACCAGCCGCTCGCTCAGCGAGTAGGGACCAACCTTGTCGTTGCCGAAAAACACGTCCCCGGTGCGGGAGATCGCGACCACCAGCGCGCCCTCGCGATCGATGCCAGGCATGGACTTAGCACCGCGTACCTTCGGGGGATCGACGGACACTCCGTGACACCCGCTGGTCTCGGTCATACCCGTCAGCAGAACCGTGAAGACCGCCACAATCATGATGCTGGCGAAGGCGCTGACGTCAATCGCACTAGTGATCTTCGACGGGCGGGAGCGGCGAGGTCGCATCCTGAGGGGTTAGACACCGCTGCGGGAGGATTTCGCCCACAACCTCGCGGGTAGACGTCGCAAGGCCACGACCCACCGTTTGGTTAGCCACTCACCCTCGGGTTAACGCGATCCGTGCCGGACCACCCCGAACGGGTCGCGGCGAACCTCGCCCGAAGGGATCGATGTCTTTCGCAGCCAGCCGCTTAGCAGAAAGTTCGCTGCGTCAGCGACCCCCTCTTCACGCCTGGTCATCCGATTGCCCGGCAAAAACCGCGGAGGTGATTTATGAAGCTCTTCAGAAGATTCGTATTGAATGAAACACTGCTGGGAGCAATGACCGTGCTGATGCTGTTGGTCCCGTCCTACGCTCAACAGGAGACCGATCCGTCCTGGTACGATCCCTGGGCCAAACCCAGCCCGGCCCTTGCTCGCCCCTGGCAGCCTCGCACGCCCCACCCGATGAATCCGCAACCGATCAGTTCTCGGGCGTCGGGCCGACGCAAAAAACAAGCCCGCAAGCAGGCGCCGCGTGCAATCGCGAGGATGCAGCCCGCAAAGGTTCCAGTTCTGAAACCTTGAAACCAGGATCTACGCCGCTGGTTCCAAAACTGGAACCGGCTGAAACACTTTCACCACTTCTTTCCTTGACCTCCCCATCCGCACCGTCCCGCCACCAGCACACCAGACGGCCGACACCCCAAACCTGAGTCCGCGAGAAACAAGAACAGCGAGACATCCGGGCTCCGGTATCATGCAAGCCGGTTTGGACGCGCAGTCCACCCCCGATGCACGCGAAAGGGGATCGCTGAGAATGCAAGCTACCAGCAGACTTGGGACGTGACTAGCTGCAGCTGCTGTGCTGCGCGCAGGATGTGATGAAGGCAGCGCCAGAGCGCTACAAGGTGCGGGTCGAGAGCGAAGCCCGTGCGAGTGGTCCAGAATACGCTCGCGCCCGGGGAGAAAGATGGCCTGCACACCCACCCGGCAGGCTGCTAGTGCGTGACCAAACCAGGCACAATAATGGTAGTCTCGCCGATGGCAAGGGAAACCCTGGGGAGCCCAGGAAGGTGAAGCAGGATGGCTGGAAGCCGAGGGTCCACACCCCTCTGAAAACCTTGGCAAGACTAGGATGGGCTTTATCCTGGTGGGGGTGAAGAGCCGCAGCGAAACCGGCGAACTGAGCGAATCCCGAAACTTTTGTGGGGCTGAAGACTCCAATCGAGAGAGCGGGGTTTGTCCGTTCCATCAGGAGGATAGTCATGTCGAGGTCATCCTTTATAACGGCTCTTAAAGGCGCGGTGATGACAGCTGGGATGGCGTGCTTTGCGGTGGTTGCCGTGCCCGGGGCCGACGCGGCCAAGACGATGGTTCCGCCGCCGGTGACCGACGCGGCTTTGGCGTCGTCGCGCGGCCAGCAGACGGTGGTGTTTTCGGGTGGATGCTTCTGGGGAATCCAGGCCGTCTTCCAGCATGTCAAGGGCGTGATCAGCGCCCGGTCGGGATACTCAGGCGGCGAGGCCCGCACGGCCGAATACGAACTGGTCAGCACCGGCCGGACCGGGCACGCGGAGTCGGTAAAGGTGGTGTTCGACCCCTCGCAGTTGACCTATGGACAACTGCTGCACGTGTTCTTTTCGGTGGCACACGACCCCACGCAGTTGAACCGGCAGGGACCGGACGATGGCGCGCAATACCGCTCGGTGGTCTTCTATACGAACGAGGAGCAGCAGCGGATCACGGCGGCCTACATTGCGCAGCTCGAGGGTGCGCACGTATTCAAGCATCGCATTGTGACGGAAGTGGTGCCGCTGAAGGCGTTCTACGAGGCGGAGGCGTACCACCAGGATTACGCAATGCGGCATCCGGAGAGCTCCTACATCCAGTTCAACGATGCTCCGAAAGTGGAGCATTTGAAGAAGGAGTTTCCGCAGTTGTATGCGGGAAAGTGAAGTCAAAGGATTTGAAATTTCCAATTGCCGAGTGGGCATTTTGCGCCACCCCTGGGGTGCGGGCAGTTCCGCCAGGCGTGTGCCGGTAGTTCCCATATGCGCAACTTGGATGGGAGTTGAGTATGTTTGATTCTGGTCTTGATCGGGATGCGTCGCCTGGAAAGCTGCTGCGGCGCGCGTTTTTGTTGACTTCGGCTTCGGCGGTGGCGGGCGCGGCGTTATGGTCTGTGCGCAAACCCGGCGCGCTCGAGGCCGCGGCCCCCGCGACGCCAGGCGCCCCGGGGGAAGTGACGATTGTAGAGTTCTCCGATGATGGGAAGCGGCTCAAGAAGGTGCGCGTGCCAAAGGTGGTGAAAACAGAGGCTGAATGGAAACAGCAGCTGTCTGCGAGCGCATTCCAAATCACGCGGCACGCGGGCACCGAGATATCATTTTCGGGGCAGTACTGGAACCTGCACGAGCAAGGAATTTACCGCTGCATCTGCTGCGACAATGCGCTGTTCAAGTCTGATACAAAGTTTGAGTCGGGGACGGGATGGCCCAGCTTTTGGGCGCCGATCGCGGACGAGAACGTCCGGCAGGACCGCGACACGACCTTCGGGATGGTGAGGACGGCGGCCACTTGTAAGCTGTGCGACGCACACCTCGGGCACGTGTTTGAGGATGGTCCGCCGCCGACGGGGTTGCGGTACTGCATGAATTCGGCCTCGTTGAAATTCGTAAAACACGGGTGACGCGGAAGCGCGATTCTAGCGCGCCCAACGGAGCTCAAACGACTTGCCCTTATCCAAATTGGCGATCCTGACCTGCCTTTCTTTGAGCGCGGCGTTCATTCACTCTTCCGCCTGCCGCGCCCAGGCCTCCCCAAGTTCGGGCGCCCCCGAGAAGGTGATCATCGATACAGATATCGGCGATGACGTCGATGATGCGTTTGCTCTGGCCCTGGCCTTGCGCAGTCCGGAGCTCGAAATCCTGGGCGTGACCACCAGTTTCGGAGACACGGAGACCCGGGCGAAGCTCGCGGATCGCTTCCTGGGTGAAGCTGGGCGTCAGGACATACCGGTTGCGGCGGGCGCGCCCACGGTAAACAAGAATCCCCTCAGCCAGCGGCGCTACGCGGAGGGCGGACACCTTGCCAAGACTTCCCATCCACCTGCCGTCGACTTCCTTCTGGAGCAGATTCGCCGCTACCCGGGCCACATCACGTTGATCGCGATTGGGCCATTGATGAACGTCGGGGGCGCGATCGACAAGGACCCGGACACATTTCGGAAGCTCAAGCGGGTGGTCATCATGGGCGGATGCATCAAGCGAGGCTATGGGGATCTCCTCTACACGGCCCCTCGCGGCCCCCAGGCCGAATGGAACATCCTCAATGACATTCCTTCTGCCCAAAAGCTCTTTGTTTCCGGAGTACCGATTGCAGTGATGCCGCTCGATTCGACCCAGTTGAAGCTTGACGAGGTAAAGCGGGCATTCCTGTTCAGCCAGGGCACGCCGATCACGGATGCGCTCACTTTGCTCTATCACCAGTGGGGCCAGGAAACGCCGACCCTGTTTGACCCGATGACGGTTGCCTACGTGGTGAATCCAAAACTTTGCCCGGTGCAGCCGATGCGCATTCGAGTGGACGAGAAAGGCTTCACCCTTCCGGAGGCAGGCACGCCCAATGCGGAGGTCTGCCTGGATTCCAGTCCGGACGAGTTCTTCCGCTTCTATCTCAGCCGAGTGGCGGCGAACTAAATTGGGTCTCGTCTGCATTTCAGCGATGACAGCCGGGGTCGATCAGACCTGCGCCTGAGGCAAAATGCCGCGTTGCGGACCCGTCTCCGTGGGTGCAGAATGAGGAAGAAAGATTACACTCACAGGCGTATTTTTCGAGCCCAGGGGCAACTCCGCGGGCTGGCGCAGAATCGGAACCGCAAGGGGTGCTTTATGCGGACACAGGCACTTTGGCTCGCGACCCTTCTTCTTGGCGCCGCCTTGTCTGGCTCCAAGGCCAACCCGCAGGCCAACGAATCAACTTCCTCCGCGGCCGGCAGCAAACAGCCAGAGTCGACTGCCAGCGGACAGGTCAAAACCACTGAGGCGGCCGACACTGGCAAGACAGCTGAGCAGGCTGGCAAAGAAAGTTCGCAGAAAGACTCCGAGGACCGGGCTGAGAAGCCCAAGCTCCATCTCCGGCTGGGGACGGTTTCGGTGGGTGCCGGATACAGCTACTACTCGGGTCCTTATTACTACCCGTATGGACCGTATGGTTTCTCTCCCGGCGATTGGGTCTATGCTTCGTACTGGTATCCGATGTGGGGACCGTATCCTTTTTATCCAGGATCCCTTACCTACGACAGCGGTCGGGGAGAAGTACGGCTAACGGCAGATCCCAAGGTGGCCGAGGTGTATATCGATGGCGCATATGCGGGGACTGCGGACCGGCTGAAGAGTATGTGGCTTGATCCTGGGGCCTATGACTTGACCGTGTCGGCAAAGGATCGCGAGTCGTTTCGACAGAGGGTCTACGTGCTGAGCGGGAAATCGTTGAAGATCACGGCGAAGTTGGGCTCGGACGCGACGAAGGGGAAGCCATGAGCCGGAAGAGCGGGTGGGCGGCGGTGGTGGTCTGCGTCGTGTCGCTGGCGGCGGCGGCGCCGAAAGGGACGGTACCTCGAGCGGCCGCCGACCGGTATGCGATCCACACGATGCTGGACGGCGTCGGAATTGGAGTCGTGCTGCTCCCGCCCGAAAAGGCTCGAAAAGAGTTCGTTTCGGACTTGAACCGGTGCTGCGTGGTGGCGGAGATTGCTCTCTATCCGGTGAAGGGCAAGGCAATGGAGGTGTCGCTCAACGATTTTGTTCTGCGTGTTAAGAACCCCGAGACGGCTGCCAAGCCGGCGACCGCGAAGGTGATCGCAGCGAGCCTGCAAAAAAAGGCGGGGTCGGACCGGGACATCACGGTGTCTCCTTCCGTGGGCGTGGGCTACGAGAGCGGCGGATATGATCCCGTCACCGGAGCGCGCGGGTCGGGAGGCGTTACCCGGATGGCGGGCGTCATGGTCGGTGTCGGAGGGGGCGGACCGAAGCCGGCGTCGACTGATAAAGATCGGGCCGTGATGGAGGCCGAACTCAGTGAAAAAGGCCTGCCTGAAGGAGCGGCAACGGCGCCGGTGTCCGGATATGTGTATTTCCCCGTTGCGTCGCGGAAGAAGAACGCCCCGCTTCAGCTTGAATACACCTTGAACGGGAACAAGGTAGTCCTGGCGGTGCCACAGTAGGCGTCAGGTCTCGAGTCTCAGGTCTTTTGGTGTCTCTGCTTTCTCCTTGCTACTTCATCGATCGCTTACTGCCCGGTTGTCTGCTTCCATCGACCCCTTGTTTCGAGTTCTCCAAAGGGCGTAGGCGGGAAGTCCCAGGGCTACGATCCCCAGACCGATGGCGGCATTTCGCGGCGTCGAAACGATCACATTGAGAACCAGCGCGGCGGATGCGGCTACGAATACCAACGGCGTCCAGGGGTAGCCCGGCACGAGATAGGGGCGGGGCAGATCGGGATACTTGAGCCGATAGGCGAACACGCTGGCGGCACCGAGCCCGTAGAAAATCCAGGCTACGAACATCGTGTAGTTCATTAACTCCTGAAACTTTCCCATACAGGCCAGAGCCGCGGACCACAGGCCGAGGACCGTCACGGCGAAAGCGGGGGTGTGGAAGTGGGGATGAACTGCGGCCAGCTTGCGGAAGAACAGTCCGTCGTTGGCCATCGCGTAAAACACCCGTGGTGCGGTGAGCGAGACGCTGTTTGTGGCACTGAACACCGAAATGAGGATGGTCAAGGCCACGAGTTTCGCGGCAGAGGGGCCCAGCACAGTCGTGATGGAGGTGGCGGCGATCGTGTCGGATTCGGCGGCTCGCGCCGGACCGAGCGCCGCCAGGTAGGCGAGGTTGGCGAGGAGATAGACCCCGGCCAGAAACAGAACGCTGGAGGCGAGGGCGCGCGGGAAGTCTTTCTGCGGGTCGACGGTCTCGCCGGCGCAGTAGGTTACAAACTGCCAGCCTTCATACGCCCAGAGCACGGCAATCATCGCCAGTCCAAATCTGGAAAACAGCGAGGCGCTGGCGGGCTCCGTCCAGAGCGCTGCGGGAATGGCGGAGTAGCCCCGCCCGAGAATCAGCAGGATGGTTGAAATGACGATGATGAGCAGGAGCTTGATGAGAGTTGTGTAGTTCTGGAGATCGGAACTCTGCCGCGTTCCCCGTACATTGACGACCGTAATCACCGCGATCACGGCGATCGCGACCATCTTTCCGGCCAGCGGGCTGAGGCGAACGACTGCGCCGAGATAGGTGCTGAAGGCGACGGAAAGAGACGCAATTGTGCCGCTGGCGATGGCCAGGAACATAGACCATCCGTAGAGAAAGGCGGGCAATGAGCCGAAACCATCGCGAACATACACGTACAAGCCGCCGGACTCGGGCCGCATGGCGGCGAGTTCGCCATAGCTCAGAGCACCGAGCAGGGAGAGCACGCCACCGGCGATCCAGACTAAAGACGCTACGCCGACGGAGTGACCGACCTGGCGCAGAATACCACCGGGGACGAGGAAAATTCCGGAACCGATGACCGATCCGATGATGAGGAGGACCAGGTCACGGAGGCGGAGAGTTTTGACCAGTTGTGCCATGTCGGGGACGGTGCTGGCGCATAATAGTCCGGTTACAGGTGACGGGCAAAGCGTTTCGGAGGGCTTTTTCTCTGCGTCACCCAGGGTCGAGCAGGATAAGCGGTGAGTAACCGCGGGGAAATGTCACGCGTCGGCATCCACAATCGGATTCCCGGCGCGCCGGTTCTTTTGCTTCCGCTCCGTTACTTCAGGGCCTTCGCGGACGCTTCTACCTGGCTGAGGATGTGATCCAGGTCGCTTCGATCAAAGAGCCGGCCCTTGACGACAACGGCGTTGATCTTCCGCGTATTGTGGATGTCGTCCAGCGGGTTCGCACTCAACAGCACCAAGTCGGCGATTTTGCCGGGTTCGATGGAGCCAAGACTCTTTTCCAGCCCGAGGAATTTCGCGGGATTGCTGGTCGCGGTCTGGAGCGACTCCATGGGACTGAATCCGGCTTCAACGAAGTTGGCGAGTTCGTCGTGCAGGCTGAAGCCGGGAATGATGTAGATGCCGGGCGCAGCGTCCGTCCCCGCCATAAACGGCACTCCCGCGCGGTGTAACGCGCCTGCCATCCGCAAATTGCGCGCGAAGTACTCCTGACGCAACGCGAGTGAATCGCGCAGAAGATCGGGCATCATCTCATCCTTGAATCGCCGCCAGGTTACATCGCGCCAGTAGGCAGGAACGTACTTGTCGAGTGGCTGGTGCTGCAGATCCAGCTGGTCGAGGAAGGTGCCTCCGCGCTGCCACGCAAGGGTGGGCACCTGCCATACCTGGTTTTGTGCGAGCAGGCTGATCGCCGTATCGCATTTTTGCTGGGTGTAGGTCGAAAGCAGCAACTCCAGGCTGCCTTTGCCCTCAATGAATTTGTCCTCTTCACTGGAGCAGGCCTCGAAAATACCCATCAGATGTTCGATGCTTTTTTGTCCGGCGGCGGCGGTTTCTGCAAGCCGGACCTTGTCCGGCACATGTCCGACGATGGGCAGACCCTGCTTGTGCGCCTCAGCCGCGGCAGCGAGGTACGCATCGCGCGAGATGACTGACTGGACTTTGATGAAGTCGACGCCCCGCGCTTTCAGCGAATCCACCGCGGAAACTGCGCTCGCCGGTGTCGTGACCGCGACGGAACTGGGGAAGCGCAGGCTTTTGCCGTCGGACAGGTATCCATCCAGCATGGGGCCGGAGACCACCATGCGTGGGCCGATAATCTTTCCGGCGGCTATCTGCTTGCGCCATGCGAACAGGACCGGGATATCTCCACCCATGTCGCGCACGCCGGTGACGCCGTTAGCAACGAAGAGGGGCAAGATGATGTCACGTCCGCCCGGAAACCAGTCGCCGAACGCGGAATGCACGTGCATGTCCCACAGGCCAGGGATGAGGTACTGGCCTCTGCCATCGATCACAAGCGCACCCTTGGGCTGCGGACCGGTGCCGGAAACGGCGGTGATTTGAGTGCCTGTGATGACAACGGTGAGATCTGATCGCACGGAAGACGAGCCCGGATTGATGACGGTGATATGGGTGATCGCGATCGGCGCTGTCACTGGCTTGGTTTGTGAATTGGCGAACGGGAACAGCAAACAGAAGGGAACCAGCAGCAGAGGTCGGAAGAGCGGCGCCAATCGCATGAGGCAGAGACTACTACAGAAGTCCGCTTGAAGATGACAGCCGGCGCCCGTGCGAGTGTGATGCGCCGTTTGCGCGCCGATTGTGTGCGCGATGTCCCGCCTCGTGGACAAGTGGGCCCGGCCTCGTGCGGCTAACGCCACTTCTTCAAGTTGGGCCAGGCTTCGGCCAGCGTTCCGCCGGATTTAAGGCCTTTGCAGATGAAGACCGGGATGTTCTTCTCAAGAGCGTAGGGATTGTCAGGCGACCAGCCTACGAATTCGACGTGGTTGAAGATGCTCTCCAGCCTCTCGTGCGAATCATCCAAAACAATCAGGCAATTGCCGGAGTAGCCGCGTGGCCCCCAGATGTACCAGGTCTGATGGCCGCTCAGCGAGGGGGGGAGTCCAATGCGCGGGCCGAACCAGTCGATGGCGCCGGCCTGGCCGTAGTCCTGCGCGAAAATGCCGCAGTCGGCGCGTTCTGCGGAAGGGATGCGTTCCCAGGCTAGCGCGACCTCACTGACGATTTCGCGCCAGCCGAACTGGTCGGCGTAGTGCTGCGGAAGGACGGCGGCCTCGTGGGAGTGTTCACTGCGCGGCGGCTTGAACGGAAGTTTCTCCTGGTAGGCAATGTAGTTGTCCACAGGCAGAACGGGAACTACCACGGGTGCGAACCACGCGCCGCCGACCAGGATCAATAGAACGCTGACGGGTTTCAACCACCTGAGGCGCGGGCGGTCGATGGCGCGCTCGAACACGACCGAACCCGCGGCCAGCAGCATGGGATAGATCGGAGTCAGATAGTAGTTCTTTCCGTGAAGCACTGCGAAGACCGTGAAGCTGGCCAGATAGCTCCAGCCCAGGAAGCGGTAAGGCTGGAAGGAACGCCAGAACAGAAATGCAAAGACGCCGGCGACCCAGATGGGGGCGACCATCGGCTGCATGATCAGGCACTGCTCGAGGAAATACTCAAGCGGCGAGAGTGCGATATCGCGGCCCTCGGCCTTGATGTTGCGCATCAATTCGAAGAACGGCCAGTGATAGTGAATGTTCCAAAGGAGATTCGGCAGAAAGATTACGAAGGCGGCCAGGCCACCGAGCCAGATCCATCGATTGAAGAGGAAACGTCGCTGATCGGTCAGGAGCAGTCCGACGACCACTGCGAAACCGAAGACCGTGATCGAATACTTCTCCTGCATGCCAATGCCGGCAACCACGCCGAACCAGAACCAGTAATGCGGCTGGTTGTGCTTGGCGGCTAGGATCGCGAAGTATGAGCATCCGGCCCAGAGCAAAGGTTCCAGGCAGTTGGTGGTGAGCAGGCTGCCGGCGTTGAGGTAGACCGGCGAGGCAACTACGGCGGCCGCGGCGCAGATCAGGGCAAAGGCACGGCCGCCCAGCTCGCGCGTGATGATTGCTGTGAGAATGGCGACCCCGGACATAGCGAGCGCGGGCATGAAGCGGATGGCGCGCAGCGAGTCGCCTAGCGTCACCAGGGAAAGGCGTGTTAGCCAGGGGATGAGGGGGGGCTGGTCCACGTATCCCCAGCCCAGATGCTGGGCGCAGGCGAGGTAGTCGAATTCGTCACGGAAATAATCGTAGCGGTTGTTGAAGATGCAGTGCACCACCAGCAGGACCGCCGCCATGGCCAGGACCGTCGGCATGCCGTCGGATAGAAATGGCCGCTTTTCGGGGGCGGAAAGGGTCGCAGAAGCCATGGGGGGTGCTGGAAGGATAGCGGAAGAGGGTGGGGAGTGTCATGGCACTGCGGTGAAAATCTTGCAGCGCACAGCACGCTGAGATTTAATCGGCTGGGTCGCCGCCGCCAACCCTATTCGAGGACGCTGTCGTCGAGTTTCTTCCTTCCCCAATCTTCGGCGGCCTGCACGAAGGCCAGAACCAGCGGGTGCGGCTTGTCGGGTCTCGAACTCAGTTGCGGTTGAAACAGCGTGGCGATGAAGAAACGGTGGGTGGGTGACTCGATGGCGCGGACTTCGCCGTTTGGCCCGCGGGCGGCGATCGGGAAGCCGGCTTCGATGGAGCACCATTCGTAGTCGGGATTCAATTCGAAATTGCAGAAGAATTCTTCCTCGATCGTCTCCTGGCTGTAGAAAGTCTGTAGGTAGGAGCCGGGGCGAATGCGGATCTCCGGGACTACTCCGGAAAGTTTGGGAGCATCCGCAGCGCGGTTCGGGAGGGCGCAGGCGACCGGATAAATGATGATGTTCTTCGAGCCGGAATTGTTTTCGGCGGTATCGGCATCTTTGAGGCCGAGTACGTTGCGGGCGCACTCGATCACGGTGTACTGGAACCCGCCGCAGGTGCCGAGAAAGGGCCAGTCGCGGCTGCGGGCGAACTCGATGCCTTTGAGCACGCCGTCCATGCTCTGGTAGGGGCTGCCGGGAGAGGCCCAGAGGCCGTCGAAGCTTTCCAGGACTTTTTTCGCCCCCGGTTCGAGCAGCGACGGTGTGGGCAGCCACTCGGACTCGACGGTCAGGTCGAGCTTGGCGGCGGCGTGCTGAAGCGCGTCGTTGGTCGCCTGATGGGAGCGGAACTCAGGAGTGAAGTCACCCAGGATTCCAATGCGAACAGTCTCGGCCACATTTTCATTCTAATGAATGGGGAGGGAACGGAGGGAGGAATCGGGCAGGATGGGTTAGAAGGAAGGTGACAGTTTGGTCGTTGGTCGTTGGCCGTTGGCCGTTGGCCGTTGGTCGTTGGTCATTGGTCATTGGCGAACCAGCATGACTCCCTCCGGGTTTGACCCACAGAAGGTTGGCCGCGGGTGCAGCACAAAGCTTCTAACCGGCCAAGGTCGCAAAGCCAACGCGAAGGCGCTGAGAGAGCCGCTCGGGCTGTTCGAGACTTTGCGTGGGCGGCCAACGACCAACGACGAACTTACAACCAGCCGAAGTGCGCAGCCAGGATGTAGAGGCAGGCGAGGGTGAGAACGGGGCCTCCCCAGACCAGCAGAGCGGGTTTCCACCGGACGGGCTGAACCGAGGCGTTCTGGCTGCTCGAGGGTATTCGAGACGGGGCGGTGCCGGTGCTTTTTCCCAGGACGGTGGAGGCCTTGAAGTCGAGCAATCGCATCCCGCTGACTGGGGCGGCTCCGTCGGTTGTTTGCGGGTCGGCCACCTCGACCATGACGGGGGCAGGATCGGTCGACGCCGTCCATGATGCCGGAGCACAGACCCCGGCTTTCAGGAGAGCAGCGGTAATTTTCCCCTGCTGGGTCAGGGAAGTAGCGTCTGTTGGTTCACGGGCGGAAGGGCTCAAGCGAATGACTTCGCTGTGTGAGTCCGGTGTCAGTGTGTCTTTGCCTCTGCTGGTGAAAGTGGTGGTTGTGGGCATGGTCGCGGTTGCGTTTTCAACCTGCGTCCTCCGATTGCCAACTGCGGGTGCCGGGGCTTTGCGGGGCCGCTGCACGCATCCTCGGAAGAAAAAATACAGGCCGAGGAACCCGCCCAGGACGACCGGGATCATCGGGAGGGCGGATTCATCCGGAGAGAATGGCAGGTAAGAATTCAAGGGTTCAGTCCGCGCAGCCGCGTGATTGGCTCCACGCGGGCCTGGACTGAGCATAGCGAGACCAGAACAATGGGGTCAGCAGAAAAGCGAGAAACCGGGCTTACGTCGGTAATGTTGCTGCGTGGAGAGCAGGCGAGGACGGAGCGAACACCACCTATTGCATTGCGACCGCCCGGCCTTTCAAGATCTCTTCCACCGCCGCGATGGCGGTGTCGAGTTCCTCGTCGGTGGTGTAGAAGTGTGGAGACATGCGGACCCCGGCCTGCGGGCGCCAGTCGACCAGGACGTCGCGCTTGAGGAGTCCGCGGCAGACTTCCTGCGAGTCAGGCATATCGATGGAGACGGTGCCACCGCGCTTTTCGGGATCGCGCGGTGTGTTGACTGGCCAGCCTCGCTGGTCGGCTGAGTCAATCAGCTTGGTGGTTTGACGCTTGGATTTTTCGCGGATCTTCTGCACACCGATTTCGGAGATGATTTTGATTCCGGGTCGGGCGGCCTCGAGGGCCGGGACATGCGGGGTGCCGTTCATGAAGCGGTAGGGCGGGTCGGTGTATCTGATGGGGCCGATCTCGAAATTGAACGGCTGCTGGTGCGCAACCCATCCGGTGAATCTTGGTTCGAGCTTCTTGCCGAGATCGGGGCGGACGTAGAGGTAGGCGACTCCGGGGCCTCCACACAGCCACTTCAGGACGCCGCCGCAAGCGAAGTCCACGTTCAGTGCCCGAACATCCACAGGAATTGTCCCCAGGGATTGGAAGGTGTCGAGGACCACGTAGGCTCCGACTTTGTGGGCTTTCTCGATGATTGCTTTCGCGTCGTTGATGTAGGCGCTGCGGAAGACTACGTGAGAGATGGGGACGACCAGGGTTTGTTCGTCGATGGCGTCGAGCAGGCGCTCGGTGGGGACAGTGATGCCGTCGTCGGTCTTCACCATGTGGATTCGCGCGCCGCAGGCTCGCTGGGCTTCCCAGAAATACATGACCGAGGGGAAGTTCATGTCGGTGTAGACAACCTGGTTGCGCCGGCCGGAGAACTCGAGGCAGGACGCAACCACGGCCTGGCAGGTGGTTACATTTTGATGGGTGGAGACGCTCGCCTTGGGTGCGTTCAGCAGTGCCCCTAGTTCGTCACCGACTTCCGCCGCTAGAGCCCACCAGCGTTCTTCCCAGGCACGCACGCCGCGAGTGGCCCAGGTATCGGCGTAGCTTTTCACGGCGTCGTAGACACCGCGGGGCATGGCGCCCAGGGAATTGCTGATTAAGTAGTTCGTGTGCTCCAGGATGGGGAACTCGCAGCGGTAGCCGAGCAGGTCGTCCGACATGGGGATATTGTACGGGATTGCCCTTTGTCAATTTGCAATTGCCGATTGGGGTTTCGAGTTTCGGGTCGCCGGCTTCGTGAAGACTTAAGGGTGATCTGCTCGCGCGGACGAACCGCCAGGTTGCTCGCCGCTCTGCGCCTCGGAATGACAGAGAAAAAGGGTTGCAGAGGAAAACGGTTGCGATGGGCGCGGGAGAGAGCGACAGCATTGTTTACTCGCGGCCTTAAACTCGAAACCCGAAAGCCGAAACTAGCTTTCTGTTTTCTTGCGCGCTGATTTGACCAGCCACCAGGCCAGGGTCAGCAACAGCAGGTAGAGGACACCGCTGATGAGGTTCACGCGCGAGTCCCACCAGCCCTTCAGGATTACCGCGCACACGACCGTGAATCCTATGGCCGATCCCCATGCGCCGAGTGGGGAGCGCAGCGGCAAGGCTTTGCGCTGCGCTGGCTTCACGCGTCTGCGGAAGGAAACGTGGGCCGCCAGGGACACGACCCAGGACAAGATCATTCCAAAGAACGCGGCCCGTAGGATGAATTCGAAGGCGTTGGCCGGGGCCCAGTTTTCGAGCACCAGCGCGACCACGATGCCGTAGGAGGAGACCAGCAGGGCTAATTTGGGCGAGCCCTGTGCGTTCAATTGTCCCAGCCGCGCTGGGGCCCAGCCGCTGCGCGCCATGGAAAAGAGCATGCGCGAGGAGACGTAGAGCGCGGCGTTGGCTCCAGAGAGCGCGGCCGTGAGCACCACGAAGTTCATGAGGTGGCTGGCGCCGGGTATGTATACGGAGCGGAAGACGGTCACAAACGGGCTCTCGCCGACACCAGCGTGGTTCCACGGCATCACGCCCACCAGGACGGCCATCGCGCCCAGGTAGAGGACGGTGAGCATCACAAAGGTGATGCGCACGGCCTTGCCGATTTCTTCTGGCGATCGGGATTCACCGGAAGTCACGGCCACAAACTCGACTCCCCCAAAAGCGTAGATTGAGAAGGTCATGGCCAGCAGGGGAGCAAGATAGCCGCGGGGGAAGAATCCGCCTTGCGCGATGTATTGAGGGGCTTCGCGTCCGCTAATCAGAACGGAGGCGCCCAGCACCACAAACGCCGCAATGGTGACCACCTTCACCATGGCGAACCAGAATTCGAAGCGGCCGTAGGAGCCGACCCCGCGAAGATTCACAAGCAAAAGCAACAAGGAGAAGATTGCGACCCAGACGAGAGGAGGTACACGAGGAAACCAGTGCCCCATGTAGACAGCGGAGGCAATCATCTCGCCTCCGATCGAGAAAGCGATCGCCGCCCAGTACCCGGAGCGCGAGAGGAATCCAGCCCAGTCGTTGAGGTAAAGGTCGCCGTACACGCCGAAAGATCCGGCGGCGGGATGGGCGCAGGCGAGTTCTCCCAGAGCCAGGGCGACCGTGAGGTTGATGAAGGCGGCCAGCAGGAAGCTGATGATGACCGCGGGCCCGGCCAGATCCAGGGCCGGGCCCGAGCCGAGAAACAGGCCGGTGCCGATGGAGCCGCCGACCGCCACCATGGCCATCTGGCCGGCACTGAGCTGGTGTCGAAGTCCTTGTTCTTCGTTAGGGTTGGGAGCCTCGGGCATCCCAGCACGTATACCAGAAAGGTAAGAAACGCCCAACTGGTGGGCTCCAGAATGACCTTCGTAACCGCGGCTCGTCGTTACTTGATTGCCGGTGTTTTCTGCTGATCCTAGAATCACCTTGCAGGTTACTCCGCACATTACTCCATGCCGGATCGGGCCGAAATCGCGAAACGTGTCGCGCAAGCGGAGAAGCTTCTCCAACGAGGCAAAACCGGGGACGCGCTCGACGAATATCTCCAAGTCCTTCTAGAAGATCCGGACAATGACAACGTTCGTTCGATGGCGGCAGATCTGTGTCTGTCGCTGAGCCGGACCGCCGAGGCAGTCTCGCTCCTGGGAGATCTGTTCGAGCGGCAGGTCGCGCTCGGAGATGCCATCCGGGCCAGCCTCACGTACAAGAAACTGGCGCGGCACGGAAGCCCCACCTGGCAGCAGAAATTCCGGTTTGGCCAGCTGCTCGAGAATACCAACAAGAAACTCGCCATCGGGACTTACGAAAATGCGCTCGATGATATGGTGAAACAGCGCAAGAAGCCTGAATCCCTACAGGTCATGACCCGCATCGTGACGCTCGAGCCCACGCAGGGCAACTACCTGCGGCTGGGAGAACTTTGCTCACAGCTCGCGGAGAGCAAAGCGGCGGCAGCGGCGTTTCACCAAGCCGCAGAACTGGCCGAGGCCGCGGGAGCAGACGCGTCGCAGTACTTCGAGCGTGCCTATTCGGAAGATCCCAGCGATCCCAACATCGCCTTGGCATACGGCAAGAACCTAATGGCGCAGGGGCAGGTCGGCGCGGCCATTTTCATTTTCGAGCCGCATGTTGTCGCGGGCAACCCGTCGCTGGAGTTGCGAGACTTCTACAGCCAGGCTTTGCTGGCGGCGAACCGGCTGGCGGAGGCCGAGCCGCTGGTCTGGCAGCTGTTTGAGCGCAACCCCGGACGGTTGCAGCAGGTGGTCGGGCTGATCGGGCAGATGATCGACTGCCAACAGGATGCCGAGGCCGTGGCCCTGGCGCGCAAGCTGGAGCTGTTCCAACGGCGGCAGGGAGAGCGGCGCGCATTCGTCGCCACCATGCAAGACCTGATTGCGGGACACCGGTCGTCGCCGGAAATGCTCGAGTTCCTAAGCGAGCTCTTCAACTCTTCGAACCGCGAGAACGATTATTGCCAGACGCTGCTGAAGCTTTTTGATCTTTACCTCAGCACAGGGAACTTCCAGAAAGCCGGCGAGTGCCTGGATCGGGCCGCGGATGTTGATCCCTACGAACGTGGTCATCAAAAGCGCCTGGAAAGCTTGCGCGGGAAGATTCCCGACGACCGGTTCAAGGTGATTGCTTCACGCCTGAGCCAGCTGAACAAATCAGTGCCGGAACAAGTGCGGCCGGAAGAACCCACGCTGGGCGCGGCGGCCTTGCAGGACCTGATGTTGCAAGCGGAGATCCTGGTGCAGTACGGGATGCGGTCGAAGGCGGTCGAACGGCTGCAGCGGATCCAGGAACTGTTTCCGCGGGAAGAAGAACGAAACGAAGATCTGCAGCGGCTGTATTTGGCCGCGGGAATCACGCCGCGCTATGCGGGTTCTGCACCTGGGCCGCCGGCGCAGACCGCGGCGGCGGCCGCAGTCGCGGGGCAGGCCCCGGGCGCGCCTGCAGCCGTGCACGGCGAGCAGGCCGATGTGAGCAGTTTCACCCGCGTGGCGGAGATCACGCGCAAGCTCTATCACCAGAACAACGCCAATGCAGTGCTGGCCACCGCCGCCCACGAAATGGGCAGCCAGTGGAACGTGACGCGCTGCGTGGCTGCCATGCGGAAGCCAGGCCTGCCGCCAACCGCCGTGCAGCAGTTCCATGCGGATGGAACACCGAGCGGAGAGTCGCCGGCTCTGGCGTCAGTTATTACCGCATGCCAGGAACTTGCGGTGGCGCGCGGCGCGGTGAACATTCCGGACACTTTGACCGCGCCTGAGGTGCAGCCGGTGCGGCGGGTACTGGCGGAACTGGGAGTGACTTCGTTGCTGGCGCTGCCACTGATGGATGGGGAGGATCACATCGGACTCCTGCTGTTCATGCAGAGCTCACAGCGGAACTGGCATCCCTCCGAAATCGTCGTGCTGAAGACGCTGGGAGAGCAGGTTGTCATTGCGCTCAACAATGCCGGGCTGCGGCGACTGGTGCGGAATCTTTCGGTGACGGACGAGAAATCAGGATTGCTGAAACGAGCTTCCTATCTCGACCTCGGGTTGGCTGAGGCACAACGGGCCGTGCAGCAAGCCGCGCCGCTCACCATCCTGCTCATGCACTTCGGGCGAAGTGCGGCTTTGATCAAGGAATTTGGAGAGCCCGCGGTGGAAGCCACCCTGGAGCAGGTGGGGCAGCTTTTTACCGCGAATATCCGCGCCAACGATCTCGCGTTCCGCTACGACACGACCACGGTGGCGATTATCCTGGGCGACACGGCAGAAAAAGAGGCGCTGTTGGCGGTCGAGAAATTGCGTAAACTGGTGTCCGATATGCGATTCCCGGGGAAGGACCAACCGATCCCGTTCACGGCGGGCCTGGCAGAAGCGGTCATGCGAATGGGATATGACCCGGTCGACATCGTCACAGAAGTGATCAACCGCGCCGAACAGGCTCTGCATGACGCGCTGGCTCAGGGAGCGGGAAGCGTGGTATGCCTCGCACCAAGTCTTGCCTCGGCTGCGGTTGCGTAGGAAGATAGCACCCGGCATCTGCAGATTCGCGCCCCGTAGTGGGCACGGTTTCCTCACTGGTTGAGTTCCGATCTTTCCCGCTGATAAACTAACGAGTTTCGCTTCCTCGTGGGACCTCTTTCTCTAAGGACTCCATGCTGAAACCGGGTGATATTGCCATCGTAAGCGGCGCGCGTACGCCGATGGGGCGGTACTGCGGCAAATTGAAGGATTTCACCGCGCAGGAACTGGGGGCGGTGGCTGCCCGGGGAGCCATCGACCGGGCGGGGATCGACCCTAAAGAATTCGATCATGTCGTTTTTGGCAACGCGCAGCAGACTTCGGGAGACGCGCTCTACGGGGCTCGGCACGTCGGGCTGCGCGCCGGTCTTCCCATCGAAACGCCTGCTTTGACGGTAAATCGACTGTGCGGGTCGGGGATGCAGGCCATCGTGAACGCGGCGCAGATGGTGCAGCTGGATGAGGCGAAGATCGTGCTGGCCGGCGGAATGGAGGCGATGTCGCAGGCGCCCTTCGTGCTTCGCGGGCGCGATGGGTTCACGCTGGCGCCTGGCGGGAAGCTGGAAGACGCGCTCATGGTGGCGTTGCTGGATTCCTATTGCGGGCTCTACATGGCAAACACTGCCGAACTTTATGGCGAGCAGCACGGCATCACCCGGCAGATGCAAGATGAATTCGCAATGCGCTCACAGCAAGCAGCGGACGCCGCCCACAAAGAGGGACGACTGCCGGAAGAGATCGTTCCGGTGCCTTTGAAGAATGCCAAGGGCGAGCCGGAGATGTTCGCGGAAGATGATCATCGACGTCCGCAGACGACCATGGAAGGGCTCGCCAAGCTGCGGCCGGCGTTTGGGAAAAATGGGACCGTGACGGCAGGGAACGCCAGCGGGATTGTGGATGGCGGGGCGGCAGTGGTGGTGACGTCTTTGGAGCAGGCCCAGAAGCGCGGTTTGAGTCCCTTGGGGCGGATCGTGAATTGGGGCGTGGCGGGCGTCGATCCGAAGCTGATGGGGCGGGGGCCGGTACCAGCTACCAAGCTCGCACTGCAACGGGCGGGGCTGACTCTGGACTACATTGACTTGATTGAAGTCAATGAAGCGTTTGCAGCGCAGTACCTGGCAGTCGAGAAAGAGCTGGGGCTCGATCGCAGCAAGGCCAACGTGAATGGTGGCGCGATTGCGCTGGGGCATCCGCTGGGGGCGACCGGGACGCGGCTGGTGATTACGCTGCTCTACGAGCTGCGGCGGCGCAAGAAGAAGTACGGGCTGGCTACGGCTTGCATTGGCGGGGGGCAGGGGATCGCGATGGTAGTGGAGAGTTTTCACTGAGATGAGCCCGCATTGAGAATGGGCGACTCCGGAGGGTGACGTGGAGTCCCGCCATGTTGGGGTTTGCGACCAGGCGCGGGCCGCCTGCCAAAAGCCTGAAACTCTTCGTTCTTTGGGCGATTGCGCTCGGATTTCTTCTCCAGAGTGCGGCGCCGTTTGCCCTGAGCAGACTAGGAGCGAAGTCGGCGGCTCTGCTTTCGGTCTATCCTGGCTGGTTGCCGACGCTGGGGGCAAGGGGTGGTTGGTTTGCGGCCGTCAGCCCATTGGGATATGCCCTGATGTTCGGAATTGGCGCTGTGGTTGACTTCTTTGGCGCTGCCGGCGGGATTCAGATTTTGTGTCTGCCTGCGCGACGCTCCGAGTAGGTGCACGGAATTCGCGACTCGCAGTAGTCTCTGTGGTCAACAAAGGAAAGCAAATGGAAATCAAGAAAGTCGGCGTTCTCGGTTGTGGCCTGATGGGCTCCGGCATCGCACAAGTCGCGGCGACCGCAGGGTTTGACGTTACGGTGTTGGAAGTCGAGCAGAAGTACCTCGACAAAGGGTTTGCCGGAATTGAGAAGTCGCTGGCGAAGTTTGCTGAGAAGGGTGCCCTCAAGGAGACTCCGCAAACAGTGCGGGCGCGCTTGAAGGGAACGACCAACCAGCAGGAACTGGCGGACTGCGACATCGTGATCGAAGCCATCATCGAAAATGTCCAAGAGAAGAAGAAGATGTACGCCTCGCTCGATCCGATCGTGAAGAAGGACGCGATCTTTGCTTCGAATACGTCGTCCATCTCGGTGACCGAACTGCTGACCGCGGTGAAGCGGCCGGAGCGGTTTGTCGGACTGCACTTTTTCAATCCCGTGCCGCTGATGAAGCTGGTGGAGGTGGTGAAGACCATCGCGACTGCGCCCGATGTGTATGACGCCGCGTACGAGTTTGGTAAGAAACTGGGCAAGGTGCCGGTGCGGACCTCGGACAAGACCGGGTTCATCGTAAACCGGCTACTGGTGCCGTACCTGCTGGATGCGATCCGGGCGTATGAAGAAGGCGTGGGCTCGATCGAGGATATCGACAACGCCATGAAGCTCGGGTGTGGGTATCCGATGGGGCCGTTTACGCTGCTCGACTTCGTGGGGCTGGAGACCACCTACTACATCACGCACGTGATGTACGACGAGTTCAAGGAGCGACGGTTCGCATCGCCTCCCCTGTTGAAGCGGCTGGTGATGGCGGGATGGTACGGGAGGAAGACGGGGCGCGGGTTTTATGACTACTCAGATCCGGCCCATCCCGTGCCGGGGAAGTTCTGAGCTGCAGGGGCCGCCAGATTTCGCCGATGAACGCGGATTCGCGAATGGACGAATAGGGATGTGAGGTCCGAGGTTGGCAACCTAGCACCGGATGAGCGCCGGACATGCTGGACTGGCTGGAGGCGATACGGGCTCCCACGAAATTTGTTGGCCGGATGAGTGGTGAGGTTCTTTCTCAGGTGGGCTTCTGGACTGGGCAGGATGCTCACACGGCATCTGGTTCGGATTGGTGATCACGGCTCTGGTGGTGGGGTCGCCAGTGGGCTTCGTCCTCGATTCATGGAAATGCCCCAGTGCCGTAAGGCGTTTAATGGCGGCATGTTTGCGGATTCGGCGCGGCAGCCGTGGACCGCAAGTGTTACGGGTGCGAATTTTCGCAAGAGTGATTTGACAGGGTGGCAGACTTCTTATGAACTTCGAAAGCATTCTCCTCGAAAAGAAAAACTCGATCGCTTACGTCACCGTCAACCGGCCGAAGGTGCTCAATGCGCTCAACATGGCCACGATGGAAGAATTGCGGGCTGCCTTTACCGACATCAAGGGCGATCCCGCAATCCGGGTTGCGATCCTGACTGGGTCGGGGGAAAAATCGTTCATCGCAGGTGCCGACATCGGCGAACTGGCCAAGCATGACGTGGTCAACGCGAAGGAGTACACGCACCGGGGGCAGTCGGTGCTGGACCTGATCGAGAACCTGGGCAAGCCTGTGATTGCCTGCATCCACGGATTTGCGCTCGGCGGCGGGTGCGAGATTGCCATGGCCTGCACCATGCGGCTGGCCAGCCAGAATGCGAAGCTGGGACAACCGGAGGTGCAGCTGGGCATCCTTCCCGGCTACGGCGGGACGCAACGGTTGCCGCGGCTGGTCGGCAAAGGGATCGCGATGCAACTGGTGCTCACGGGCGAGATGATCTCGGCCGAGGAGGCGCACCGCATCGGGCTGGTGAACGAAGTCACCGCGCCCGCCGACCTGATTCCCCGCGCGGAGGCCATCGCCCAGAAGATCATCGCCAATGCGCCCCTGGCCATTCAGTATGCGATGGAGGCGGTGAACAGAGGTCTCGAACTTACGCTTCCGGATGCGTTGTACCTGGAAGCGACACTGTTCGCGGTGTGCTGCGCTACCGAAGACAAAAAGGAAGGGACGGCGGCGTTCCTCGAGAAGCGCCCGGCGCGGTTCAAGGGAAAGTGACGGTATTCGATCAAAGGCGGTATCACCCCAGAGGCGCACAGACACGGAGAAGAGCAGTTTGGGATGCATGGGCGTCTCTGGGACTCTGGGCCTAGGTGGTAGAAACAGACTGAAACGATGCTGAAGTCGTTGCATATCGGGCGCTACGTCACCCAGGCGGAAGATTTGCGCGCACTGGCGGGTTTCCTTGAGGCCGTCGGGTTCCGGAAGGTCGCAGGCGGCGACCAGAGGTCTGCCATCTTTTCCGCGCCCGTGGGGCTGCTGAGCGTGAACGCGCTGCCGGCGGAGTATCCCCAGCAAGTGCTCGATCATTTGAAGGACGTCAACCGACTGATTGTGCTGGAAGTGACGAACCCGGATGACGTTTTCGAGATCGCGAAAAAGAAGAAGCTGAAAGTGCTGGCGGATTCGGCTTCGCCGAAGACCGGCGAGCGCAGTTTTTCGCTGGCTCTGCCGGGGGACATCATCGTTACCGTGCACGGAAAGCCGGAAGAGTTGCCGGCTGGGAGGGAGGGGAACCTCAAGGCGGCCGGGAAACGGTTTGCCATTGTGGTGAGCCGGTTCAACGCCTTTATCACGGAACGGTTGCTGCAAGGTGCGTTGGACGGGCTACGACGGACCGGGGCGCGGAACGAGGATATCGAGATCATGCGCGTGCCCGGCAGTTTCGAGCTTCCCTCGGCCGCCCGCATGCTCGCCGAGAGAGGTAGCTACGACGCGATCATCTGTCTGGGGTGCTTGCTGCGCGGCGAAACGGCCCACTACGACGTGATCGTGAATGAATGTGCGCGCGGGATTGGACAATCGGCACAGGAGACCGGAGTGCCGCACGCCTTCGGAGTTCTTACCTGCGATACGCTGGAACAGGCTATCGATCGTGCAGGGCTGAAGATGGGAAACAAGGGACTGGATGCGGCTCTGGCGGCGGTGGAGATGGCGGGTTTAAAGACCGTCATTGGTCGTTCGTCCCCTCGCTCGGCTCGGGGCAAGCTGAGAACGGTGGTTGGCGAACGCAAACCTAAGAATCGCCGGCGCAGTACTCGTTCGAAGAAAACCAGGGCGAAGCGCTGAGCCACCCGTTTTCCCATCCGAACCAGTAAACTACACTTAGTTTAAGCAACCCCAGAAAGACCGGGTGTTGACCGCTGACCAACGACTAACGACCGCTTCATGGGTACTCGACGAAAATCTCGCGAACTAGCTTTGCAGATGCTCTTTCAGGCGGACATGGGCCGGCAGGGCGCCGATGACGTGCGCCGCACGTTCTGGGCCGAGCGAAATGAGGTGGGCGAGGAAGTTAGGGGTTTCGCGGATGACCTGTTCCGCACCGCGACCGATCGAACCACCGACATCGATGCTCTGATTGAAGGCCATGCGCAGCATTGGCGCATGGAGCGCATGGCGGCCGTCGATCGGAACATTATGCGCGCGGCCGTGGCCGAGTTTCTGGGATATCCGAAGACACCGCGGGCGGTGGTCATCAACGAGGCGATTGAGATTGCCCGCAAGTTCTCCAGCCCGGAATCGGTGCAGTTCATCAACGGAGTGCTCGACAGCGTGGGGCGGGATTTGGAAAAGGCTAAGGCTTAATTCACCGCAGAGAGCCCGGAGCAGTACAGGGGATTCTTCCCATGGGGCAATCGCCCCTTTCCGCGCCGGCTCAAAACCAAATTCTGGCCCCGAGGAGTCTGAATTACGGCTTCACCGCGATCAAGTCTGGCAAGCAGGTTTGCGGGATGTTGCTGCAGAGACTGCCCTTGTTGGTGCTGTTGTTATTGGTGAAGGTAATCTGCTGAAGGTCGCCACCGGAGACCGTGCTGACGACGTGAAGCGTGCCATCGGCCGCGCCGACGTAGAGCAGAGTTCCGTCCGTGGTCAGGCTGGCATCGAGTGGCACGGGACTTCCGGTTAGCGCAATCGCGGAGACCGTTCCGACTCCGAAATCGTAAACAAAGACACTCCCCAGATCCTGGGCCAGAATGTAGGCCTTGGAATTGTCGGGTGCGAGGATCAGTTTGAGCGGAGTAAAGTTGCCTTGGCCAAGGTTCACGAACACCGGGGCCTGGTGGCTCACCGGGAACGGACACGTTACCGAACTGGGCGCAGCAGTGGTGGCTGCCGGAGGCGCTGTGACCTTGTTGGTGAAAATGTCGAGGCCAGGCGAGTCTACTCCAATGGCGTGAACACCGTCCGGGACCGCCTGAAACAAAGCCGGCAAGCGTAGAACTGTGACCGAATCGGCGAGGCCGTACTCGGTGTCACAGGCGTTGCGCATCGTGATCGCATTCGTGTCTCCTCCAGACAGATAAAGCAAGGCTCCGTTGGCATAGGATGACACCGCGTTGGCGGGGGCGTTCAGAGCGACGGCCTTCAATGCTTGCAGGGTTGAGTAAACATACAGGGTGTTGCCAGCCGTAATGAATGTTTTCAAACCGTCTGGCGAAAATGCCGCAGCGGTAGCGCCCGAAATGAACAGGGCCGTCGGAGGTGCCGCGCTGGAGCTCTGGTCCACGATGTAGACCTGGTTTGGGCTCGATTTCGTATCCGCAACGATGACTTTATTGCCGTCGAGGGAAACGGCCAGGACCTTGCCGGGCACGTTATTCAACTGTGTGACCGGGTTTGTTCCGGTGGTGGCGCTGGAACTGAAAACCATCAACCCTTCATCGCTGCCCAGATAGGCCTTTGTCCCTTGGGGTGGGAAGACGAAGGAGTTGGGCGAACTGGGCAGGGTGACGCTGCTTCCGACCACGTTGTCCTTGGTCGTCACGGGGTACAGCAACGGCTGACAACCAGGGACGGGAGTACCGGAGGCGGCTGTGTCGCACTGCGTGGTCGTGGCATACACGGTGGTATTGACGGCCGAGCCGGTGATGGTGCCGGTGATGGGTGTTCCGTCGTATTCGGTGCTCACGCTGGGAGAGAGTGTCGAAGAGTAGACCGGCTTCATCGTCTGGAATCCAATATTGCAGGTGGGTGGTGTGCAGGAGGCCACAATGCTCACGCCGCCCGGACTCTTGGCGCTGACGACACCGCTCGAACTGATGGTGGCGTTAGCCGGGGACAAGGACGTCCAGGTAAGAGGAGGGTTCGTTAGTTGCCTTCCGAGGCGGTCGAAGACGGTGGCGGTGAGGGTGGTGGTTCCGCCGGTGGCGATGGCGAACGAAGTATTGCTGGACGCGCTGCCCACTTGCAGCTGGATGGACTGAATCTGACAGGTCTCGAACCAGGGATGTCCGCTGATCGTCACCGGCAGACTATCGACACCGGACAGGGTCGCGAAAACCTGGGTAATGCCGGGGACGCTGGCCGTCACGCGGACTTGAGTGATCTGGTTACCATTGTGATTGTTGAGCTCCGGGTCGTTGGTGGTCAACTTGGCGACCGTGTTGTTGTTCTGTTGAAACGAGAACGAGCCGACTGTGTTGCTGATGTCCACTCCATTGCTGAAGGCTTGGGCCTGTAGATCCAGAAAATTCTGCGTGCCCGTGGCTTGCGCGAGGGTGATGCAGTCGGGCAAGGGAGACGGCGGATTCAACAAGCGGAGCGTAATGGTGTCGATGTGCTGGTGCACATAGACGGTGACGGGATTGCTGGCCACACCGTTGACGGTCGCTGTCACCTGCGCAACGCCAACCCCTTGGGGACTGCAGATTTGGCCGGTCGGATTCCACCTTCCCGCGCACGCCACCCCGCCGGCAACTGGTACGAAGGTCAAAACGCTGGGGTTGCTGGAGGTGTAGATGACGGGAGCTGTGGAGCTTGGAGCTACGGTCGCCGTGAACTGCTGCAAGGCCCCCAGGTCCAAAGTGCTGTTGGTCGGTGAGAGGGTAACCCTCATGGGAGTGGGCAATGCAGAGGAACTGCTCTTGCCACCGCATCCCACCAGGGCGCCGAGGAATAAGGATAGGGATAAGACCGCAAACACACCCAAAACGAACCGACGCATGCATCCTCCCCGTCCGGCGGGCCCCAATGGCCTCGCGGACGAGTCTCTCTCTATGTTGGAAAACGATCAGTGTAGAGGCCAGCCCTGATTTGGGCAAGGGCTGCCCCAGCCACCGCGCCTGCTCTAGGATGCAGCAACCAGTGGTTGACGATGTGCTCCGGGGCTTGTTATATTTAAAAGGTTCCGCGAGTTAATTCTGGCTTGCCTGGAAGCGGTGGCTTTATGAGTCCGCGCGTTTTTTTGTGCGCGACGCCTCCGCAGATGGTGCTGAGCTTTAGAGACACAACGCTACCGGACGAGGTCCGGGAGCTTCCTCGCTGAAATGCTTCGCGCGCTCCTCTCGCCCGTCGGGAGGCTATGCGGGGCAAAGCTAACGAAACGGAGCACCTCCGAGGTTGGGCTTGGTGCCACCGTCGTCGGCGTCAGTCTGATTGGGAAACCAAGAGTTTTCTCTCCGGCGGTGTGGTGTGCGGCGAGAATGATGGCTGGGCAGTTGGCACCAGCCGGGAAACGCAGAAGCAGCGCTGGTGCGCGTGTGCGCGTCGTTGGTGGCGTGCGGCGCGCGAGCGTGCTGTTAAGGAGTGCCAAAGAGTGCCTACTTTCAATCAATTGGTGCGATCCGGCCGCAAGAAGCCGCGTTACAAGACGGCGAGTCCGGCCCTGCAGTCCTGTCCGCAGAAGCGCGGCGTCTGCACCCGCGTATATACCCAGACTCCCAAAAAGCCCAACTCGGCGTTGCGGAAGGTGGCGCGCGTGCGCCTCACCAATGGTATTGAAGTCACGACTTATATTCCCGGCATTGGGCACAACCTGCAGGAGCACTCGATCGTGCTGATTCGCGGGGGCCGCGTGAAGGATCTGCCGGGTGTGCGCTATCACGTGGTGCGCGGAACACTGGATGCGGTGGGCGTTGCCGGTCGCAACCAGGGGCGCTCGAAGTACGGAGCGAAGCGACCGAAGAAGGCGTAAAGGCAGTCGTTGGCCGTTGATCGTTGATCGTTGATCGTTGGCTCTCGCTCGAAGCGGAGAGCACGGAGTTGATAGCTACATGCCTCGTAAAGGACATATTGCAAAGCGCGGCGTTGCCGCCGATCCAGTTTACGGATCGGACCTGGTGACCAAATTTGTGAACTCGATGATGTGGCAAGGCAAGAAGTCGACCGCCCAAGGCATCTTCTACGAAGCGCTTACCCAGCTGCAGTCGAAGGGCGGCGACGAGGCCCTGAAGCTGTTCAAGAAGGCCGTCGAAAACGCGAAGCCGCTGCTGGAAGTGAAGACTCGCCGCGTAGGTGGCGCCAACTACCAGGTGCCTGTCGAAGTCAATGCCGACCGGCGCACGTCGCTGGCGATCCGCTGGCTGATCACTTACGCCCGCGGCCGTGGCGAGAAAGGCATGACCGACAAGCTCACGAACGAGTTGCTCGATGCCGCCAATAATCGCGGCGCCGCCGTCAAGAAGAAGGAAGACGTGCACCGCATGGCGGAAGCCAATAAGGCGTTTGCGCATTACCGGTGGTAGTGAATTGGCAAATTGGCAATTTGGGAATCGAAAATTCTGTGATTTCAGGCCCCGGTCAATGACCTAGACCAAATTACCCGATTCCAAAGGATAGGAAATCGCTTCGAGCCCCAGAAAGAAGAGTTGAGATCGCCGTGGCCAGAACAGTCCCATTAGAGCGTTGCAGGAACATCGGCATCATGGCCCACATCGATGCCGGCAAGACCACTACGACGGAGCGCATCCTTTTCTACACGGGAAAAACGCACCGCATCGGAGAGGTCCACGAAGGCACGGCTACGATGGACTGGATGGAGCAGGAGCAGGAGCGCGGCATCACCATCACCTCCGCGGCTACGACCTGCACCTGGCGCGATATCCGCATCAACATCATTGATACGCCCGGCCACGTCGATTTCACGGCAGAAGTGGAGCGCTCGCTGCGCGTGCTCGACGGCGCCGTCGCGGTATTTGACGCGGTGCACGGCGTGCAGCCGCAGTCGGAAAAAGTCTGGCGGCAAGCCGACAAATACGGCGTCCCGCGAATTTGCTTCATCAACAAGATCGACAAGATGGGGGCGGATTTCGAGCATGCCATCGACACCATCCGCAAGCGCCTCAACGCCAAGCCCATCGCCATTCAGATTCCCATCGGTCAGGAAGACAAGTTCAAGGGTGTTGTGGATCTGATCGAGATGAAGGCCATCGTGTGGAACGACGACACCATGGGCGCAGAATACGTCACGGAAGAAATTCCTGCCGAACTCCGCAAGAAGGCAGAGGCCTTCCACACGCAGCTGGTGGAAACGGTCGCTGAAAACGATGACGAGATCCTGCACAAGTTCCTCGAGGGCGAGGCGATCTCCGCAGCCGAACTGCGCGCTTCTCTGCGCAGGTCGACGATCGGGTTGAAGTTGTTTCCGGTGGTGGTCGGCACCGCTTTCAAGAACAAGGGCGTCCAGCCCCTGCTCGATGCGGTGGTGGATTTCCTGCCCTCGCCTCTCGATACGGTCGAGGTCAAAGGCAAGAATCCGCACACGGGCGAAGTGATCACGCGCAAGCCCGACGACAAAGAGCCGTTCTCCGCGCTGGCGTTCAAGATCATGGCCGATCCGTTTGTGGGTCAGTTGACGTTCATTCGCGTTTATTCGGGACAACTTAAATCGGGCGACTCGGTGCTCAATGCCGGCCGTGGCCGGACCGAGCGCATTGGCCGCCTGCTCAAGATGCACGCCAACAAGCGCGAAGACATCGGTGAAATTCAGGCGGGCGATATCTGCGCCGCCGTGGGCTTGAAGAATGTCAGCACGGGCGACACCATCTGCGACGAGCGGCATCCCATCACCCTGGAGTCAATTCAGTTCGCGGTTCCCGTGATCTCGGTGGCGGTCGAGCCGAAGACCAAGGCGGACCAGGAAAAAATGGGCATGGCGCTGGGCAAGCTGGCGCAGGAAGACCCCACCTTCAAGGTGCACACCGATCCCGATAGTGGGCAGACCATCATCAGCGGCATGGGTGAGTTGCACCTGGAGATCATCGTCGACCGCATGATGCGCGAGTACAAGGTCGAGGCGAACGTCGGTAAGCCGCAGGTGGCGTACCGCGAGACCATTCGCAGGAAGGCCGAAGCCGAGGGCAAATACATTCGACAGACCGGTGGCCGCGGTCAGTACGGTCACGCCAAGATCCGTCTTGAGCCGAATGAGCCGGGCAAAGGCTACGAGTTCGTCAACGACATCGTGGGTGGGTCGGTGCCGAAGGAATTCATCAAGCCGATCGACCAGGGCATCAAGGAGGCCATGGAGGGCGGCGTCCTGGCGGGCTACGAGATGGTCGATGTTCGGGCCATTCTTTACGACGGCAGTTATCACGACGTGGATTCGAACGAAATGGCCTTCAAGATCGCAGGATCGATGGCGTTCAAGGAGGCAGCGCGGAAGGCTTCGCCGGTGCTTCTGGAGCCGGTCATGGCCGTCGAAGTGGTCACTCCGGAGGATTACGCCGGCGTCATTATGGGCGATCTGAGTTCGCGCCGCGGACGGATCGAAGGCATGGAGCACCGCGCCGGCTCGCAGGTGATCAGCGCGATCGTTCCGCTGGCGGAAATGTTCGGCTACGCGACCCAGATGCGTTCCAATACCCAGGGCCGCGCCGAGTATTCGATGCACTTTGCGCGCTATGAAGAAGCCCCGCGCTCGGTGGCGGAAGAGATCATCGCCAAGGTGCAGGGCACGGCCAAGTGACTGCGTGGTGCGCCGTGAATCGCAGGCGGAGGGGCGCTATCGGGTCTTGGATTTCTGGAGCTCGCTCCGGGGGTTCGAGGTGTTCCGCGAGAATGCGCAGCCGAGTACGGGTGGTTCAGACAGTGAATCTCGGCCGAAGGTTTGGTAGAGCGGCGGGAAGCCGTTGGTACCTACTACGAAAGTAGTGACGGGGACGATCTGGTTCCTGCCCAGAGCTGAGGAGAAGAAAGAGACATGGCGAAGGAAAAATTTGAACGGAATAAGCCGCACTGCAATGTGGGGACGATTGGTCACATTGACCACGGCAAGACGACGTTGACGGCGGCCATCACGAAGGTGTTGCAGAAGCACAACCCGAAGATCGTGTTCCGCTCG
>DASQPN010000124.1:0-6457 GCA_035643915.1 Terriglobales bacterium
AAGTTCCAAGCCAGAGACTGGATGTTGCCGTCGAAGATGATGCCCACCACTTCGCCGTTCTTGTTGACCGTCGGGCTGCCGGAGTTGCCGCCAATAATGTCCGCGGTCGAAACGTAGTTCAGCGGGGTCGACAACTTGAGCTTCGATTTTGCTTTCAGCCAGCTCTCGGGGAGCTGGTACGGCGGCTTGTTGTCGTGCTTGGCGGCGTGATCGAAGCCGCCACCCAGGGTCGTGAAGTAGGGAATCTTCTTGCCGTTTTCTTCATAGCCCTTCACTGCGCCATAGCTCAAGCGCAAGGTGAACGTGGCATCGGGGGGCTGGTTGTAGCCGCTTTTCGCGAAGCGCGCGCGCGCGATGGTGGCTCCGTCACGGCGTTCCACCGCATCGACCTGGTCGTCGTATTGCTTGCGCAGGGCACGTGCACCCGGGTCGATCGCGCGCATCAACACGATCATCGGGTCGGCGGAAGCCTCGACGACAGCCGTTCCGCCTTGGTACAGCTGCTTGCGTGCTGCTACGTCGTCGAGCCGGCTATTTTCGATCAGCTCCTTTGCAGCTTCTTCGGGAGTCTTGCCGTTCAGGGCTTTCTGCACCGCGGGGTTGTCGGCCCCTAAGGCGTCGCGCATCTGTGCCAAGGAGTCAGCCAATGTCACAGTTTCCAGCGACTTGTACAGCGGGGCAGTGGAGAACAGCTCCTGCTCCAGTGAGGCCAGAGCCGATTCGCGGTATTCACGCAGGCGCTGATCACTGGGTTTGGTCTTCTCTTCGGTGGCCCGAACGATCCAGCGAGCGAAATAGGCGAGTTCCGAGTTAAAACCGCGCATTCTCTCCACGTAGGTGAGCGGCAGATAGGCTTCACTCTGCCGCTTCACGGCGCCCGCGATTTCCTCCCATGGACTACTGGCGGCGTTGTTCTTGGGGTCCGCCTTGAAGGCGGCTTCCAGTTTGCTTTCGTCCGCCTGCTTGCTGGCCATGACCGCTTGGTCGTTGAGTCCCCCCAGGTAGCCTGTAATCGCCTTGAACGAGTTCTGATAGCTGAACACCTGTTCCTTGGCGATGCGAGCGTTTTCCTCCGACTGGGCGCTGAAGCTCTGCAGCAGCGCGATGCGCCGTTGGTAGGTCTCCAGGCGCGAGGGATAGTCGACATCCTGCAGGAATTCGAGCTGCGCCACGGTACGCAGACGTCCGGTCGAGCCGGGGTGCCCGGAAACAAAAATCGGCTCGTTATCCTTCACGCCACGCTTGGACCAGCGCAGGTAGTGCTCGATGCGCGCCGGTCTGTCGTTTTCGTAGACGCGGAAAAAAGTGATGTCGAGGTCGTAGCGCGGGTATGTGAAGTTGTCGGGATCGCCTCCGAAAAACGCCGCATCGAACTCCGGCGCAAACACCAGTCGAACATCGGTGTACTTCTTGTACCTGTAGAGGCTGTAGACCTCGCCCGAGTAGAAGGTCACCACGTCACACCGCAGGCCGGTTGAGGTGGCGCAGTCCTTCTCAATCTGTGACATGGCAACTCGCTGGGCGCGGCCGGCATCGGCCGTCGACATTTCGGGCTTCAGGCCGGCGTTCACCTTGGCTGTGACGTCCTCGATACCCACCAGTACATTCAGTTCGAGATCCGGGCATTTCCCCTCTTCGGCCCGGGTCTTGGCGTAGAAACCTTCTTTGATGTAGTCGTGGCCGTGGGCGGAAAGTTGCTGCACGCAGACAGCACCCACGTGATGATTGGTGAAAGTGAGGCCGTCCGGAGAGACGAACGATCCGGAACCACCGTTGTTGAAGCGGACCGAGGAAAGCTGGACATGATCAAGCCACGCCGGAGTGGGTTCGAATCCGTATTTTGCTTTGACTTTGTCTTTGGGGAAGGCGTTGTAGAGCCACATGCCCTCCTCCGCCGCTGAAATAGCGCTCAGGACAAGGCAAGAGAACAGAAGGAGAGGGGGAAAAATGCGTTTCATGAATAACTCCGGATGAAAAATACGGGCTGGAGGCGGTCTCGCCCAGGATCGAGAAGCAAACATTTTAGTATACGCCGGAGTGTGTCCAACCGAAAGGCAAGCGTTTGGAAAGTCGGGGATTTTGGGGTATAACAACAATTAAGTTGCGGACTCCCGTCCAATCCCCCGTGGGCCAGCAACAGAAATCATCCCAGAGCTCTTGCGAGGGAGTATGTCCAGCGTAACCACCAGCCACGCTCCGAAGGGACTTGAAGGCGTAGTCGCCACCACTTCCAGCATCTGCTACATCGACGGCGACCACGGGGTCTTAGCGTACCGCGGCATCGATATTCACGACCTCGCCGATCATTCCAATTTCGAAGAAACCTGCTACCTGCTCTGGTTCGGACGCTTGCCCAAGCGCGACGAACTGCGCGAATTGCGCGAGCGCATGGCGGAGGAGCGCAAGCTGGATGCGTCGATCATCACTTTGTTGCGCAGCGCCCCTCAGCATGCCCTTCCCATGGATGTGCTCCGGACCGCGGTTTCGGCGCTTTCGTTCTACGATCCCGAGTTCCAGAGGAACGACCACGATGCCAACGTCTGCAAGGCCATTCGCTTAACCTCGCAGATCTCCATGATCGTGGCCGCTTACGACCGCATCCGCAAGGGGAAGAGGGTGGTCGAACCGGACCGGACCCTTTCCCATGCGGCGAATTTCCTGCTCCTGCTGAATGGTACGGCGCCCTCGCATACTGCCGAGCAAGCGTTGGACATTGCCCTTATCCTGCACGCCGACCACGAACTGAACGCCTCGACTTTCGCGGCGAGGGTTACCGCTGCCACCCTGTCCGACATGCACTCCGCCATCACTTCCGCAATCGGCGCCCTGAAGGGACCTCTGCATGGCGGAGCCAACGAGGCCGTGTTCCATATCCTGATGGCAATCGATCGCGATGGCGTGGACCCGGTGGACTACATCAAGGGCATGCTGGCGCAGAAGAAGAAGGTTCCCGGATTCGGGCACCGCGTGTATCACGCCGAAGACCCGCGCGCCACCCACCTACGGAAGATGTCGCGGGATTTGGGTCAGTCGAGCGGCGAACCCAAGTGGTTTGAGATCTCGAACAAGATCGAGGAATTCGTGCGGGCGGACAAGAAGCTCAACGCGAATGTCGACTTCTATTCCGCTTCCACCTATCACACTCTTGGAATCGACGTGGACCTGTTCACGCCTGTGTTTGCCGTGTCCCGCATCAGCGGGTGGTCGGCACATGTGATCGAGCAGTTGGACGACAACCGGCTCATCCGTCCACGAGCGGACTATCTCGGCCCCGTGTATCCGGCAAAGTACATACCGATGGACGCGCGGTAGTCGGGGAAATCTCCCTTTGGAATCTTCGCGACGGTCTACGACCGACTGCGTTTTGGCAGCTCGCCCTCGACCCTCGGACGCGAGCATCGTAACGCCATCTTATGACGAACGTAACCTTGGGCGTCAACGCGTTGGCAATACGTGCAAGTGTCTAGTTCTCAAACACCTTCCCGCCCAATCAGCCCTCCTCCCCATCGGTAACTAGACCTTTGGTACTTGAGTCGTTTTTTGCCTGCTAATAGGCTTCGCCTAATGGCAGTTGCGGTGTTATGCAGTCCGAAACACGACAATCGCCGCCAGGGCAGGGACGCCCGAAGGTTTTCCCTGCCGACTCCGAGTTTCGCGGCTCCAGTTACCGGACGTGAACTCTCAGAGAGGTGCGGAGTGATAAATCTGAGAATAGTATTGTGTTCTGCGATTTTGTTTGTGTCGGTCGCGCCCCAAATCGCGGCGCAGTCCGACTACCAGGTGGTCGCGGTCAACGACGGCGGCACCATCACAGGCAGCGTAAAGTGGTCAGGCGGCGTTCCCAAGGCGACCTCGGTTCTCATCAATAAAGATCCGGAAGTCTGTGATCCGCAGGGGCTGAAGAAGCGCGACCTGGAACGGCTGGTCTTGAGCGCAAACGGCGGCGTAGCCAACACCGTGGTGTTTCTGAAGAACATCACGAAGGGCAAGGCCATGGACCTTCCCGAAGCCCGCCAGTCCCTGAACCAGAAGAGCTGCCGCTACGAGCCGCACGTGCTGCTCGTTGCCGGCAACGGAACGGTGCGTCTGAGGAGCAGCGATCCGATCCTGCACACGGTTCACATGTCGGGTGCGTCCGACTACAACTTGCCCTTTCCTTTTGCCAACCAGAGCATCACTCGCACCATGAATCGCCAGGGATTGGTCGATCTTCGGTGCAACGCTGGGCATGTCTGGATGAATGCCGAAATGATGGTCGTCTCTCATCCCTACTACGCGGTCACGGATGAGGACGGCAACTTCCGGCTCACCAACGTTCCGCCTGGGGATTATGAGATCGAGGCCTGGCACGAAGGTTGGAAGGTGGTTGGGCAGGGAACGCTCTATGATGTCATGACGCAGGTGCGGGTTCAGCGTCCAATCTTCTCGGAGCCCGTCGAATGGACGAAGAAAGTGACCGTTTCGGCCAACGGCACGGCAAGCGTGAACTTCGTCATTTCCGACAAGAGACCCGAGCTCGCGTCGAATCAGTAGGACCCGGACCCGCTCGCGACCTCCTCCCCCCAATTTCTCCGACGCGCCGCTCACACAGGCCCAACCGGATGTCCACCTGCCGTATGGCGGCGTAGAATGGAATCGGGCTCAGAGATTCCATGCGGCGGGTTTACCTCGACAATAGCGCCACCACCCCGGTGCTTCCGGAAGTGCTTGAGGGCATGCAGCCTTACTTCGCCGAGCACTTCGGGAATGCCTCGTCTATCCACCACCACGGGCAGGAGACGCGGGCGGCCGTGGAGAGCGCGCGCGAGTCGGTCGCGGCCTTGCTGGGATGCCGGGCGGCCGAGGTGGTTTTCACCAGCGGCGGCACCGAAGCAGATAACCTCGCGATTTTTGGCCTAGTGACCGAAGGCGATCACGTGATTAGCTCGACCGTCGAACACCACGCCGTGCTGAATGCCTGCAAGCACCTGGAGTCGGAAGGCTGCGAGGTGACCTACGTGCCGGTGGACGGCCGAGGGCAGGTGGACCCAGACGACGTACGCCGGTCGTTGCGATCGAACACCAAGCTGGTTACGATCATGATGGCCAACAACGAGACCGGTGTGCTCCAGCCGGTCGACGAGATCGGAAGGATCACCGCCGAAGCGGATGTGTACTTCCACACCGATGGCGTTCAGGCTGCGGGGAAGGTGCCGGTCGACGTGAAGCAGGTAGGCTGCGACCTGCTGACAATTTCCGGTCACAAGATCCACGCTCCCCAGGGTGTGGGGGCGCTATACGTCCGCAAGGGAACGCAACTGGCTCCCATGTTATACGGCGGCCGCCACGAGCGTTCGCGTCGGGCCGGCACAGAGAATGTTCCCGGTATCGTGGGCTTGGGCAAAGCCGCGGAGTTAGCCCGGGCCGGGTTGGACCGGGGCGATGACAAGAAAATGGCGTCGAAGCGCGATCGCCTGGAGCGGGCGCTGATGCATGTCGAATCCACGGGGGTGAACGGCGACGGAGCTCCCCGAGTGCCGAACACGACTAGCATATACGTCGATTTCATCGAGGGTGAAGCGCTCGTGATCGCGCTCGACCTCAAGGGCCTGGCGGTGTCGACCGGTGCGGCCTGTTCCTCGGGCGCAATCGAGCCCTCGCACGTCCTGACCGCCATGGGCATGCGAGCCGCCCGGGCCCGCGCCAGCGTCCGCTTCAGCTTGGGCAAGCAGAATACGGACGAAGAGGTCGATTTTGCGATCGGGCTGGTGCCTGAAACGGTCGCAAGGTTGCGGGAGTTGTCGCCGGTGTGGGGCAAGGCGGGCGTGGGTCGTTAGTCGTGGGTCGTTTGGCAAAGGGCTGCGATCCACGGGTACAAGCTAGGAGCGAAGAGCCAAGAGCTGAAGAATGGAGAAGCGAGAACGGATGTCTTCCAGCACCATTGCCGTCGCCATGTCCGGCGGAGTCGATTCCTCGACCGTCGCGGCCGTGTTGCGCGCGGAGGGTCATACGGTCGTCGGGCTGACCATGCAGCTCTGGAATCAGCGCCGCCTGGCCGGGCACGACGGCATGCCGGAAGCGGTGCAGGGACGCTGCTGTTCGCTGGATGACGTCTACGATGCGCGCCAGGTGGCCCAGACCATCGGGATTCCCTACTACGTAGTCAATCATGAGGAGCGCTTCGAGCGCGAAGTGGTTCGCCCGTTCGTACAGGACTATCTCTCCGGACGCACGCCGATCCCCTGCAGCCTGTGCAACAACCATCTCAAGTTCGATCAGCTGCTGATGGTGGCGCGACAGATCGGCGCCGACACGCTCGCGACCGGGCACTATGCCCGCGTGGAGTTCGAGGAGGACCGCGGACGGTGGCTCCTCAAGCGCGCCGCCGATCTGGCCAAGGATCAGACCTACTTCCTCTTCGGCCTCACGCAGGAACAGCTGAGCCGAACCATCTTCCCGCTGGGCGGGATGAGCAAGC
>DASQPN010000125.1:0-27624 GCA_035643915.1 Terriglobales bacterium
TCGCGGCTCACTACCTGGACGAAGCCCGCCGCCAGTTTCGCGGGCACAAGCGCCTGGGCGAAGGCGCCCTCGCTCAACTGACAGACGGCCAACTCTTCGTCACGCTCGATCCGGAGGCGAACTCCATCGCGATCCTGGTCAAACATCTCGCCGGGAACATGCGGTCGCGGTTTACCGATTTTCTGACCTCCGATGGCGAAAAACCCGACCGCCATCGCGACCAGGAATTTGAGTTGACCGCGAACACCACCCGTGCAGATGTCAGGCAATGGTGGGAGCAGGGCTGGGCGTGCGTGTTCTCCGCGGTGGAATCACTGAAGCCGGACGACCTGATGCGAACGGTCTCCATCCGGGGGGAACCGCATACCACGCTGCAGGCGCTGAACCGGCAGGTGGCGCACTATGCCTACCACGTCGGGCAAATCGTATTCCTGGCGAAACATCTGCGCTCGGCCGAGTGGAAGACGCTCAGCGTGCCGCGGGGCAAGTCGGAAGAATTGAACCGGATGTGGATGGAAGAAGCCCGGAAACGCGCCCCGGTCACGGCGCAAGAGCCAACCACCCATAAGCCGTAGCTTGGTTGACCCGGGGCTAGAATTGTCGGTTTGCTTACATAGTCCTGCACTCCTGAGGGATGCCCAAAACCATGCTGGCGGTGGTCAAGCCGGAGGCCGCGCCGGGCGTGGACGTTCGCGAGGTCAAGATCCCAGGGTTTGGACGCGCCGACGTTCTCGTCAAAGTCAAGTTGCCTCCATCTGCGGCACCGATCTGCACATTTACGAATGGACCGGTCGACCCAGAGCCGGATTCATCCCCCACCGGTTCCGGGCCACGAGTTCTGCGGCGGAGGTGGTGGCCTGTGGCGACGAGGTCACCAGCGTCCGGCAAGACGATTTTGTCCCGACCGAGATGTACGCGGTCTGCGGCAAGTGCCTGCAAAGCGGCACCGGGGAAGCGCAGATCTGCCAGAACGTGAAAATCATCGGCGTGGATGCCGATGGAGCGTTCGCTGAATAGGTGGTGACTCCAGAGTCGAACATCTGGAAACTCAATCCCGAGATTCCGCAGGAGTATGCGTCGATCCTCGACCCGCTGGGCAATGCCGTGCACACCGTGCTGGCAGGCGAGATTGCCGCAAGACCGTGGCCATCACGGGGCTGCGGCCCGATCGGATTGTTCGCCATCGCCGTCGCAGGGGCTGTGGTGCGGCGCAAGTGTCTGCCATTGAAGTAAACCAACACCGGCGCAACATCGCCCGGCAGATGAAGGCCGACCTGGTAGTCGATTCCGTCGAAGGCAGACGCGAATTCGATCGTGATGGAGCGCACCGGTGGGCTAGGGTGGACGTGGTGCTCGAAATAGCCAGTCATCCGAGCGCGATTCGAACCGCCTTCGACATCGTGCGGCGCGGCGGACGCATCTCCCTCCTCGGCCTGACCTCCCAACCCATCTCACTGAATTTTCCCGAAGACATTATTTTCAAAGGCATCACCATCCAGGGCATCAACGGCCGGCATCAGATGACCGCGTTGCTCAAGAGCGGCAAGCTCGACCTCCGCCCGGTGATCACCGACCGCATCGCTCTGAAAGACTTCTCGCTGGGGATGGAACGGCTGAAGACGGGCGAGGCCAGCAAGATATTGGTGTATCCGAACGGGATGCGGCAGGCCGCAGATCTACGCAGATGGAGGCGGATTCGTTTGAGGCTCAGGGAACGACCACGCGCAGCGCTCCGCCCGCAACACCGACTTCGGCCGGCGTGCCACACACGTACTCCCCGTCCGCATAGACGTCCAGGGGGCGATCGGTTTCCACACGCGCTCGCTCGGCGGTGAAGTACTCAACCTCGCGGATCCCGAGGTGCCGTCCGAAATACACTGTGGGAAAAACGCCCACCAGCTTGAGCTTGTGGATGTCGTGGATCAGGCAGACATCGAGCCGCCCGTCGTCCATCTTCGCTCTGGGCGCAATTCGCATGCCGCCACCGTAGACCGGTGTATTCGCGAAGACGGCCACCACCAATGTTTGCTCGTTTTGCGCGATGAATTCATGAAAGCTTTCTGCCTGCGACAAACTCAACTTCAACCCGAAAGGCTGGAAGCGCAGCAGGGCGGGCGCCAAGCTCAGCGCGTATCCGCCGTGACCGCGCAGCCACCGCGGAAGCGCTTGGGCGCGCCGCGCAATCTCTCCATCGAGGCCGACGCCCGCGGCGCAAGAGAAGTAGTGAACACTCCGCTGGGATTGCGCCTCGCCCACCGCGCCGAGCGGCGTGATGATCCCCAGGTCGGTCGTCCGGACATTCGCCCCGCCGGACGCGAACTTGCGCCAGGCATGGAGCGAATCCCGCACCCGGCGCAGGCCGAGTGCCCGGGCAAAATCGTTCCCGCTGCCGGCCGGGGCTACCAGCACAGGCAGGCCGAGCCTCACAAGTGCGCCGAGATGACGATGCACCGTGCCGTCGCCGCCGAAAATGAGAATCGCGTCCAGTTCCGCTGCGCTCGAGGGCAGCCCGACCACCCACTCGGTCACCGGCACTTCCCGGAATGGTTTCAGGTCGCGCGTGGACGACCCCGGCCCGAAGATGGCAGCAGCCCGCATTTTCGCGCGACGAGACTACCAGAAACTTCGCCACATAAACACTCGCTATAATCAAACCGCATGGCCACCTTCGCCCCGGTTGACGAACAACTCGCCTACATAAAAAAGGGCTCCGCCGAAATCATCCGCGAATCCGAACTGCGCGCGAAGCTCGAAAAATCCCGCGCCACCGGCAAGCCACTGAAGGTCAAGGCCGGGTTCGATCCCACCGCGCCCGACCTTCACTTGGGCCACATCGTCCTGCTGCGCAAGCTGAAACACTTTCAGGACCTCGGCCACACCGTCATCTTCCTGATCGGCGACTTCACCGGCATGATCGGCGATCCCACCGGCCGCTCCGCCACGCGCCCGCCGCTCACGCGCCTACAGATCGACCGGAACGCCGAGACCTACAAGGCGCAGGTCTTCAAGATTCTCGAATCGGCGAAGACGGTCGTCGACTTCAACAGCCGCTGGTTCTCGAAGTTCAGCGCCGAGGACTTCATCCGCCTGACCGCCAAGTACACCGTCTCCCAGATGCTCGAGCGCGAGGACTTCCACCGGCGCTTCCTGGAAGAAAAACCGATTGCCATGCACGAGTTGCTCTACCCGCTCGCCCAGGGCTACGACTCGGTCGCGCTTGAAGCCGACGTTGAGCTGGGTGGCACCGACCAGAGATTCAACCTACTTGTGGGCCGCGACCTGCAGCGCGCCTATGGCCAGGAGTCGCAGGTGGTGCTGACGACGCCCATCCTCGAAGGCCTCGACGGCGTGAACAAGATGTCGAAATCATTGGACAACGCGATCGGCATCCACCAGCCGCCGCTCGAAATGTACGGCAAGGTCATGTCAATCTCCGACGAGATGATGTGGCGGTATTACGAGCTGCTCACGGATGTGTCGCCAGCCAGCATCGAGAAGATGAAGCGCGAGACGGCAACGGGCGCGGCCCACCCGATGGCCCTGAAGAAGGACTTGGCTCGCCAGATTGTAAGCGACTTCCACTCCGCCCAGGCGGGGACCAGGGCCGGCGAGGATTGGGCGAGGCAGTTCCAGAAGAATGAGACACCCGAAGAACTCGAGTCCGCCACGGTCCCGGTCGCTGAGGTTGAGGCTGCTGGAGCAGCAACGGAAATCCTCAGCCAGCCCGAAAGGCGTCTCCGGCTGGACAAGATACTCGCCAGAATCGGCCTCGCGGACTCTGTGAGTGACGCAGTGCGAAAGATCAAGCAAAAAGCTGTGAAGATCGATGGCGAGGTGAAAACCGATGCAGTGATCTTCTGGGATGTCGGAAACGTGATGACGGTGCGTGTCGGCCGCAAAATTAAGAGGGTCGTATTCGCGCAACACTAGCGACCATGCGCTGTCGGGAAGCCGGCATTGGAATCCCCATGACGCGCGACCCGGCTAAATGCCAACGGGCTAGGTGCTAAGAGCGTCTTTGATCCGCTTCCAAGTCACTTCCAGCGTCTCCGGCAACATGCGCGTCTCCCCGATCACACTGACGAAGTTCGCATCCGCCACCCAGCGCGGCAGCACGTGCATGTGGATGTGGCCGGCCACGCCCGCACCGGCGGCTTTTCCGATGTTCATCCCCAGATTCACGCCATCGGGGTGGTAAAGCTGCCGTAAAACACCCTCCATCTTCTGCGATAACCCCATCATTTCGTGGGCTGCCTCGGCCGGCAGCTTCTGCAGCTCGTCCAGGTGTTCGTAGGGCACGATCATCGCGTGGCCGGGTGTGTAGGGGTACGTGTTCAGGATCACGAAGCAGTGCTTTCCGCGGTAGGCTATGCGGACTTTTTCATCATCTCCGGCCTCCAGCACCTGGCAGAAGATGCATCCCGGCGTCTTTTCGGCACTTGTAACGTAGGCGTAACGCCAGGGTGTCCAGAGATAGTCCATTGCAGGGCAGAGTAGCAGATGAATATGGTTTTCTGGAACCTCACAGGGCTCCATGGCTCTGGGGTCCTTGCGCATTTCGAGGCCGCTCAAGAAAGTTGGATCCGATTTGGTGGTGAGGAAATCCAATAGGCGCATAAGCTGGGTTGGATGTGGCCTCCCAGAGTGGATCAGGGTGGCTTTTGGGGTTTGACACTGTTCCGAAGCGGTTGCTACACTCGAAGGGTTCCCATTGGACGCGGGTTCGCTTTAGTCGTCCGAACGCTGGGATTGTTTAAGCTCAGCCGCCAGGTTGAGCCCACCACAACCTTAGACCCGTTCCGGCAGTCCGCCAAACAGCCCGCATCCGTCCCGCACCCTTAGCAGTGCGAGGTACCAGAGAGGCTATGACCTTGTACGACGACACCACCGCCCACGAACTCGATTCCGCTACCTCCGTTTCCGCTGTCAGCGAGCAGAGCGCGGTATCAGTCGAGGGCGCGGCGCCCGGTACTCCTACTCCGCAGGCGGAAGCCGCGGCTTCGACCCCAACCCCAACTCAGGAAGAGAAACCAGCCGTGTCCACCGCCACCACCGAAGACTTTGCCGCAGCGCTCGAGACCTTCACCACCGAAGCCGAGGAATCCGTCGGCGAAGACCGCGTCATTAAAGGTACGGTGCTGAAGCTCACCGGCACGCACGTGGTCGTCGACATTGGCGCCAAGTCCGAGGGCATGTTGCCGCTCGCCGAAGTTCTGGACCATGAGGGCAAGCCCCGGTTCCAGCCCGGCGACGAAATCGACGTGATGCGCGACAAGGGTGAGACCGAAGAGGGCTACATCAACCTCTCCCACCAGAAGGCACAGCGGCTGCGGGCGTGGGACGACATCGAGGCGGC
Source organism: Terriglobales bacterium (assembly GCA_035643915.1). GTDB lineage: Bacteria > Acidobacteriota > Terriglobia > Terriglobales > Acidobacteriaceae > Gp1-AA133. The sequence continues at coordinate 5,357 of DASQPN010000125.1, forward strand.
GTACAACGAGAAAAAGCCCATCCGGGCGCTGGTCATCGACCGCATCAAGGGCGGCCTGACCGTCGACATCGCAGGCGCACGCGCGTTTCTGCCCGGTTCACAGGTCGACCTGCGGCCCGTCCGCAACCTGGACGGCATGAAGGGCACCACCATCGAAGTTGCCATCATCAAGCTAAACAAGAAGCGCGGCAATATCGTGGTTTCGCGCAAGCAGCTGCTCGAAGAAGAGCAGAACGAGAAGAAATCCAAGACGCTCGAACATCTGGAAGAAAGCGCCATCCTGACCGGCGTGGTCAAGAACCTCACCGAGTACGGGGCCTTCGTCGACATGGGCGGCATCGACGGCCTGCTGCATATCACTGACATGTCCTGGGGACGCCTCACCCACCCGCGCGATCTCGTGAACGTGGGCGACCAGATCCAGGTAAAAGTCCTGAAGTTCGACAAGGACAAGCAGCGCGTCTCGCTGGGCTTCAAGCAGCTCACGCCGGACCCCTGGCTCGACGCCGAGCACCGCTATCCGGTGGGCGCGCACGTGGCCGGCCGGGTGATCAGCGTCACCGACTATGGCGCGTTCGTCGAGCTGGAGCAGGGCATCGAAGGCCTGGTCCACGTGAGCGAGATGACCTGGTCGAAGCGCATGAAGCATCCGTCGAAACTGGTCAATGTCGGCGACCAGGTCGAGTGCATCGTGCTCAACGTGAATCCCACCGAGCGCCGGATTTCACTCGGCATGCGCCAGCTCGCCACCAACCCATGGGATAGCCTGCACGAGAAGTTCCCGGTGGGCACGCAGGTGGAAGGCCGCGTACGCAACCTCACCGACTTTGGCGCCTTCATCGAAATTGAAGATGGCATTGACGGCCTGGTCCATGTCAGTAACCTGAGCTGGACCAAGCGGGTGAAGCATCCGTCGGAGGTCCTGAAGAAGGGGGATCGCGTGAAGGCCGTGGTCCTGGCCATCGAGCCTGATAAGCGCCGCCTTTCGTTGGGCGTGAAGCAGCTGCAGCCCGATGTCTGGGAGACGTTCTTCCAGCAGCATCATGTCGGCGATGTGGTGCACGGCAAGGTCTTGCGCGTGGCAACGTTCGGCGCGTTCGTGGAAATTGCCGAGGGTATCGAGGGCCTCTGCCACAATTCCGAGGCGATCGACGGCAACGGCCAGCAGGTGCATCTGGAGCCGGGCGTGGAGCACGACTTCAAGATCATCAAGATGAATCCGGAAGAAAAGAAAGTGGGTCTCAGCATCCGCGCGGTGGGCGAAGAAGCCTCACGCTCGGAAGTGGAGGCTTACAAGCACCCGGTCTCAACCTCGAGCACCAGTTCGACGATTGGCGAGCTGATTTCATGGAAGCGCGGCGGCGGCGAAAACAACTAGCTTTGGTGGCGCGGGCACGCCGGCCCGCGCGATGGCTCCGAAACGGGGAGAGGCCGCCAGCCTTGGCGGCCTTTTGCTCTTGTCAGGGCTCCACTTTGCGCCAGGTCCACAGGTTCACCGCGTACAAAACAATGCAGAAGAGATTTGCGGGGACGAAGCCGAATTGTGACGTCTTGAGCCCGATGATGCAAATGATGACGCTGTTCACGACGGCCAGCGCCCAGCCTTCCCAGCACCGCTTGCCCACCAGGATCGTAGAAAGAACTGTCAGCACGCAGGATAAATAATCAAGCCGCAACACGACGAAGGAAACCTCCGGGAGCTAGTTTGTCGCAATGTTGGGGCCAAGTCTGTGCTGTTGAGGTACCACGACGTAACGACGGTAACATCGCGCCAGGATAGATTTACACGGTGCTCCGGCGGACTTCCTCGCCGTCGCCCCGGGCCTGACCTCATCTCACAACTCGCCAGGCAGCAATCCTGAGGTGGGTGGGTAAAATGGCGACAGCAGTCGCCCGAGTCCGTTCCATCCATGGTTTGCCGAAACGTCCTTCCGTTGGCTCACATCGATCCCCTCTGACCAGCGTGTCATTGGGCAATTAGTTCGACGGAGCATGGTGGAAATGGGGTAAGCTTTAGTGTGTCCGATTAGGACTGGTTTGGGGGTGATGAGTGTGGCAGAGGTTCGATTGCAAGAAGGCGAGTCCCTGGAGAACGCCCTCCGTCGGTTCAAGCGCAAAGTTCAGACGGAAGACATCATTAAGGAAGTAAAGCGTCACTCCTACTACCTGAAGCCGGGCGAGAAGCGCCGACTGAAGCAAGCTTTGGCGCGAAAGCGCGCCCGAAAGAAGATTCGCAGAGAGCCCGATTGAGTTGCAACCATTGGGGCCGCTGCTGCCCAGCAGCGGCCTTCCCTTTTGCCACCCAGGCAGCGGGTTGGGGGGAAAGAACGCCAGGGCGCGCTGGATCTGCAAGATTCTAACCTCAGCCTGGCCGATTCCTGTCAAAGAATGGCTTGTGTGATGAGTGCTAGACCCCCATCGTCAGAACTGCCCGGAAGCGCACTCTGCCACTGATCATCTGGTCATAGGCTTCGGCTACTTTCGCGAGCGGATATTTCTCGATCATCGGCTTTACGCCACTCAATGCGCTGAAGCGCAACGTGTCCTCCGAGTCCATGGCGCTGCCCGACGCCCATCCCTGGAGCGCATTCTTTCCGCTGACGATTTGCATCACGCTCACGCTGATCGGTTCATGCGGAACGCCCACGATCAGCAGCTTCCCGTTGCCCGCGAGGCCGCCCACGATCGCCGAGATCGACGTTGCATCCGGCGCCGTAGCCAGAATCAGGCGTGCCCCGCCCAGCTTCCTCAATTCCGCCGCCGCATCGGTCGCGCCCGAATCGAGGTAGGCGTGCGCGCCCAGTTTCCTGGCCAGGGGCTCCTTGTCGCCGCCGCGCCCAATGGCCACGGTGTGGAACCCCATTTGCCGAGCATACTGAACGCCCAGGTGACCGAGTCCACCGATTCCTTGAACGGCGACCAGATCTCCGCCTCTGGCCCCCGAGTTACGCATCCCATTGAAGACGGTGATGCCCGCGCACAGCAGAGGAGCGGCTTCTTCAGCCGACAATTCATCCGGAAGCGCGGCAACCGCCTCCGCGGGAATGATGGTGTACTCGCCGTAGCCGCCGTCAAAACTGATCCCCGTGACCTTGCCGTTCTGGCAGAGGATGAAATCTCCGCGCCGGCAGTACTCACAGACGAAGCAATGCCCGCCGTGCCAGCCCACACCCACACGCTGTCCCCGCTTCCATTGCGTGACGCCTGCTCCCACGGCATCGATGCGGCCGCTGATCTCATGCCCCGGCACACGCGGGAACTGGAGCCCCGGATACAAGCCCTGCTTGACCAGGCTATCGCTGTGACAGATCCCGCACGCTTCGACCTTCATGCGAACCTGTCCGGGCCCCGGCTGTGGGATATCCCGTTCGACAATCTCGAACGGCCCGCCAGCCTTCGATACTTGTGCGACTTTCATACCGGCCATGCTCTCCTCCGGATGGTTGGGAATGACTGGGACTTGAGTGCCGATCAGTGCGTGCAGTAGAGGCGCTGCTTGCCGCGTCTCAAACGGGACAAGCTCCGTCTCTACCCTAGAGATGCTGGGAGGAGCTTACGGGATTCGCAGCGCGAATCTGCCCGATTCCCGAGCTTGGCGTGCTCGTTCCCTGGGTTCGACTCAGCGATTGTCGATCTTGAGGTTGATGTTTACCTGCTGGCGGTTGTCGAACTGGCTCACGGTCTTGGTGTCGCTCTTGTGCCCGTTGAACTGGGCGTAGACCTCGTAGTCGATGTTCGGAGAAAGAGACGGGAAGCGGTAAACACCGTCCTCGCCAACGATATAGGTCTTGACCGCGCGAGTGCGCGTGTTGGTGAGGTAAACCACCGCGTTGGGAAGCGGGGCGTCCTGGCGGTCCATAACCTTGCCAGTCAGGGTGCGGCTATTGTCCCCCTTCTTGTCAAAAGGGCTGGCAGCGGCGGCAAGGCCGACCACCAGCAGCAGGAACGCTACGACTGACGCCTTCTGCATCGATCTCTCCCAGAAACACCTTACCACTGCCCACTACTTTAGATGCAGACCGATGTCAGTGCGTTCATCCGATTCGATGTGGACGGTAACCTCCTCGCCCGGCTGTAACCGCGTTCTATTCAACGACTTAAATCCACTTAAGTCGGCCCAGATTACGTAATCAGCCTTCCCCGCCGGCAACCTCAGGGCAAACTCGCCGCGGTGGTCAGAGTAGAGTTCCCACTTGGCCTTCTTCTGATCGGCGCGGCGGACCTTCACGGGCACGCCATACACCGGGTGGTTGTCCGGCCCCCAGACGGTGCCGAAGATGAGCGCATATGGTTTACGGGGATCCTGCGGAGCATGGGCCTGCCCGGGGGTGGGCCGAACGAAACCCACCAGAGCCAGAGTCAGCAGAAATAGGGAAAACCGGAGGCCGCGGCGCGAGAGATTTTGAAGCCCGGGGGCGTGCTGGCGATTACAGGTCACCGTCCTCGCTTTCCTCTTCTTCCTCTTCTTCGTCTTCTTCTTCCGCGACCGGCTTCAGTTCGATGGGATTGACGGTCACGATCTCGAAGTCGGTGCCGCACTCGGGGCAGGAAACGACTTCACCCTCGTCAACCTCATCCTCCTCGATGTCGAGGTCGCTTTCACATTCGGGACAATAAACCATGAATGCCTCCGTGCCAGGGTATACCCTGATAATATTTAATTCTCCCGGGCCTGCGGTCAAGTGCTCTGCATTTTCGGACGATACCAACGTTACGGAAGCTTTACAGATGCACCGAACGGCCTGTTTTGCATTCCCGGGCTCCCCGCTCGCTGCCATGGAAAGAAAGAAAACCGCGCCGACATTTTCTATCACAGCTCTGATGCCTCGGGCTGTAATTGGGATAGTTCTGATTTTCTCTCCGTTGGCACAATCGCAAGACCCCACCGGGAACCGTCTAACGGCAGACCCGAAAATTGCTGCCGCTCTCAAAGACATCTCCGCAAAGCGGATCCAGGCTAACATCGAGAAATTGGTTAGCTTCGGGACCCGCCTGACGCTCTCGGCACAGGATCCGGCCTCGGTTTCGGCTGGGCACGGGATTGGCGCTGCGCGCGAATGGATCAAGTCGGAGTTCGAGCGCTATTCGAAAGACTGTGGCGGCTGTCTCGAAGTGAAGACGGACTCGTTCACGGAAGGTCCCGCGGACCGGATTCCCAAGGCGATCCAGATCACCAATGTTTACGCGGTGTTGAAGGGGGCCGATCCGGAGAATGCCCAGCGGATTGTGCTGGTCACCGGACATTACGACTCGCGCAACAGCGATACCTTCGACGTCCAGGGAGACGCTCCGGGTGCGAACGATGATGGCAGCGGCACGGCGGTGAGCCTGGAGTGCGCGCGGATCCTGAGCAAGCCGAAGTTTCCGGCCACCATCATCTTCCTCGCAGTGGCGGGAGAAGAGCAGGGCCTGAACGGCAGCCAGCACTTCGCGCAGATCGCGAAGCAGCAAGGATGGAATATCGAAGCGGTGCTCAATAACGATATCGTGGGCGGGAACAAGGGCCCCGAGCAGGAACCTGGTGTGGTCCGCGTGTTCTCGGAGGGCGTGCCGGTGGCGGCCGACGAGAAACAATTGCGGCAGATCCGGAGCTTGGGCGGTGAGAACGATTCGAATTCACGGGAACTGGCACGCTACATCGCAGACCTAAGCCGGGCCTACGAAATCGGGGTCAAGCCGCTCCTGATATTCCGGCTGGACCGCTATCTCAGGGGTGGGGATCACCGCTCCTTCAATCAGCAGGGTTTCGCGGCGGTGCGCTTTACGGAGTACCGGGAAGACTTCAATCACCAGCATCAGAATGTGCGCACGGAAAACGGAATCGAGTATGGCGATTTGCCGAAGTTCGTGGATTTCGATTATGTGGCCAACGTCGCGCGGGTCAATGCGGCTACCCTGGCGTCGCTGGCGTCCGCGCCCGCGCCTCCGGCCAACGTTCGGCTTGACACCGGCAAGCTGGAAAATGACACGACGCTCACGTGGGAACCTGCGCGGGGCGCGAGCCTCTACGAGGTCGTGTGGCGGGCGACCAGCAGTCCCGAGTGGGAGCATGCGCAGAAGGTCGGGAACACCACGCGGGCTACTTTGAAACTCTCCAAAGATAATGTGATTTTCGCGGTCCGGGCGGTTGATAATGAAGGGCACCCCAGTTTGCCGGTGGTGCCGGAGCCGGAGCGCTGAGCACCCGTTGAATCCGAACGAGCATCGAGACAGGATAAGAATTTGATCCGCCGAAGCGGTAGAGAGATGACGCTGAGCTTCCCACCGTTCACCAAAGCGGTGATCTGGTTGCTCGCGATTAACACGGTCGCATTCCTCGGGCTGAGCGCCTTCGGCACAAATGACTCGATTCTCTGGGTCTACTACCACATCGGGTTGGTGCCGTCTGCGGTGGTTCTGCACCTGAATATCTGGCAGATCGTGACCTACAGCTTCATCCACGTGGACTTTTGGCACTGGTTCGGAAATATGCTGGGCATCTGGATGTTTGGGTCGACCTTTGAAAGCTCTTGGGGCACGCGAAGGTTCCTGGAACTGTTTTTTACGGGAGTGATCGGAGCCGCCCTGACGACGATCATCCTCTCGTTCGCCCATATTCTGACGAACCCATCCCTCCCAACCGTGGGGGCCTCGGGGGGACTGTTTGCCATCCTGATGGCCTTTGGACTCGTGTTCGGGGAAAACGAGATCTTTCTTTTTCCGTTCCCGTTCCTGATCAAGGCCAAGTATTTCGTGCTGATCCTGATCGTCGTAACGGTCGCGTTTGCGATCCGGGGCGGCGGAACCACGGCCTACCTCGCGCACCTGGGCGGCCTGTTCTTCGGTTATCTGTACGTGAAATATGCTCCCACCCGGGGGATGTTCGGACGCTTCTCGTTTTCCGAGTGGTACTACGGACTGCACAATTCCTACTACCGCTGGAAGCGCCGCCGGGCCGCGCGGAAGTTCGAAGTCTATATGCGGGAGGAGCATAACCGCCAAGTGAAGTTTGATGAGCTCGGCAATTTCGTGCCTCCGGAAGAAGACAAGAAGAAGAATGGCGGGTCGAAGTCGGGGTGGGTGAACTAGAAATAACCCTCAACCACAGAGGACGCAGGGCCGAAGAACCATCTCTCGGGACCACGGGCTCTTGCAGGCAGTGAAATCTCACCGCGAAGGGCACTGAGGCCGCACCGAAATTCTGGACCAGCAACTCCGGCTGTCCGGCGGGTATCGACGCTTTGGATGGGGAGACCGCGGCGCTGAAATCGGTCGCGCAGGTCGCCGCGGTGGAGGAACTGGTGGTTGCGATCGGGACCGCGGTCGGTGGAGAGTTGCTTGCGATTGACGCGAAGGGAATCGCCCATCGGTGGGAGGAGACGGGCGACGGTGCGGGCGCTAACCGGAACGCCGAAGTCACTCAGCGCCAGGGCAACCTTGGCGGTGGTTTGCCGCGATCCGTGATGGGGTCACCGGCGGTGTCGTATTCGAGCAGGAACTCGATTCGGGTGACGATGTCGGGGGGGGTTTTCAACGGCCTTGCGTCCGCCGCCCGTACGGCGGGTGCGTCCCGGCGTCACATTCTGATCGAGCAGTTGCTGGCGCCCGCGGGCGACGGTGTGCGGATCCAGGCCGAGGAATTCGGCCAAGATACGGTCGCCGCCGTGCCCCAGCTTGATCGATTCCAGGCCGGCGAACAGGCGGCGCTGCTGCTCGTCCAGCAAACTGTAGAACAACACGATGGCGGCCCGGAGTTCATGGGGAGAAACCTGGAGAGCGGAGGCGTCGGCCCGCAGAGGAACGGTGAGTGCGGTTTGTCGAGTGCGGATCTGATCCCGTGCCTGCCGGCTATCGGGGGAAGTGTACAGGAAGCGTCCGGCCACCTCGGCGCGGCGTAAGCGTCCTTGGCGGACCAGATCGTGGAGAGGACCTTGGACCTCAGCATGGAGTGCGTCCGCCAGTTCGTCGGCGAAGCAGCCGCGCGGGGAGCGATGGACGAAGGATTCGAGGGTGGCGCCCAGCGTGCCGTAACGGGAGAACCAGACCGCATGGCGGGACCACAGGCCGGCATCGTCGAAGCGGACGGTTTCACGGAGGGCGTAATAGCGCCCGCGGTGAGTGTAACTGGAGAGGTAGTCGAGGCGCTTGAGTTTGCGAAAGACGGTGAGGCTCGCGGAGGTGCCGAGAGCGTCCTTGAGTTCCGGCAAGGTGGCGATCTGGTGGCGCAGCAAGTGCTTGCGCAGGACTTGGGGGTCGAAGGACAGGGGACGCATAATGTTATAGTTCCGATTGGCTTGCGAGCATAACCGGAACTATAACACAACCGGAAGCACCCATGGGGCGTGTGATCTATGGTGGTTCGAGGCAATGATTACGGGAACAAGAGCTGCACCTGTCCTTCCCTAACGAAGCGCGCGCAAGCTCAGCTGAGTGATCTAGGTACGACTGCGCCTGAGCAGTTGTTCTTGCGTCAATCCTAAGAAGAGATGTTCGCTCTGGATGGGTGTCGATGGCGCAAGGATCCGCATTCACGTAGGTGTTCCCGAACACATGCCCCGTCCAACCCGATTGTGTCCATAGCGAGCTCCCCCGCGAATCGCCAACCGTGTCCTCTGTTGGCATAAGTCCAGTCCCTGTGACGACTGCCACCTGCCCCTAGTGGCGGACGTGTAGGTCGTCGCTCTCGACTGTAAGCTCAGACCGCCGATTCCCGAAGAAGGCGAAGCACTGCGCTCGGTTCCCGGCTACCAGCGCCTTTCTCCAAAGAGCTCCTGAAACGCCGCGCGGATCGACTGCGCGAGATTCCCGCCGCCATTCGCATTCTTGCCCGTCTTGAAATTCAAGTCGTGACCAGCGCCCTCCACGATTAGCAATTTGGTTTGAGCTGGCACGAGCTGTAGAGCCCTCTCGATTTCCTCCACCGACCCGAACGGATCGCGCGTTCCCTGCACGAACAGGCTGGGAGTGCGCAGACCAGGCAGGTGCTGGGTGCGGAGCTGGTCCGGCTTGCGCGGTGGATGCAAGGGATAGGAGAGCAGCAGGAGGCCGTCCACAGGATCGGGCTCTGCGGCACAGAGCATGGTCGATTGACGGCCGCCGTAGGAGTGGCCGCCCAGGAAGATGCGTCCCGACCCAAGCTTGCGCACGGCGGCGACGGCGCTCTTCAGGCCCGCACGGTCGCGGGAGGCGTCTCCCGGCCCCGGTGGGCCATGGGGGCGTACCTGGCGGTACGGGAGATCGCAACGGAGGACCGTGCATCCGGCCGCGGCGAATGCCTCCGCCAGCGCGATGAGCAACGGCGCCTGGGCGTTTGAGCCGGCACCATGGGTGAGGATCAGGCAGTCGCCGGTGGAGTTCTCAGGCTGGTGCAGATAGCCGCGGACGGCCGGTTCGAGCGACCGGTCAAGGAAGGATTCGACATTGAAAGTTGCCGACAAGGGCAGTCTCCGACCTCACAGCGGGATTTCTTCCAGGCTCTCGTGGACCTTGACGATGCGGATCTCGTGCGCGAGCTTGGCCCAGCGGCGTTGCGCCTCGGGGTCTTCGAGCGCCGCGCGGCGGGCCTCGTCCGACCTCCAATAACGCGCCAGCACATACTCGCCGTCGGGACTTCCCCGGTAGAGGATGTCGCGGCTGTAACCGCCTTTGGCCAGCACCGCGGAGAGCTCTCGTACGGTGGCGAGAGCTTGCTGCTCCTGGCCATCCAGGGGGACAAAGACTGCGACGGAGAGAATTTCGTGTGACATATTGCGCGCAGCGACGAATTCGATTTCCAGAAACCGCTCTGCACCAAGCATGCAGATCGCTTCCGTATTCTTTCGCCCCTGCGGGGCTCCCCTTTCCTGCTTTCGCGTTCCCAGGGCTTATGCCGTGGGCTTCATTCGTGCCGCCGAGCGGCGGCTGGCTGAGTTCCTTCTTGGTCCCGTCGCCGCTGCGAACCGGCCCTCATTTCTTGCGCGCCCGGCGTGGCCCGCTGCGCGTGGGCGGTTGATTCTCCACCGTCACGGTGTGCAGGCGCATGAAATTCGTTGAGCCGGACGCCATCTGGGTCCCCGCAACCACGCCCAGTACGTCTCCCGCTTTCAGCTGGCCCTGGCGAAGCAATTCGCGCTCGGCGGTGTTCACCATGTCTTCGGCGGAGCGGGCCAGCCCTTTGCGCTGTACTGGGTGGACGCCCCACAACAAGTTCATACGATTGCACACCGGTCCCGTATGACTGAAGGCGTAGACGTCAACCTTGGGGCGGTACTTCGAAATCAGGCGCGCGGTGTTACCCGTTTCCGTGAAGACGGCGATTGCCCCCATGGGCAGATCTTCTGCGGCAAGCGCGATGGATTCGCAGATGGCCTCCGCAACCGTAAGATGTGGACGATGGCGGCGACGGCGTTGCTCCGTCGATGAGGTCATGTTGTGCTCGGCCTCGACCACGATGCGACTCATCATGGCGACGGCTTCCCGCGGGTACTGGCCGCTGGCGGTTTCCGCGGAAAGCATGACGGCATCGGTCCCGTCGAATATCGCGTTGGCCACGTCGCTGGCTTCGGCGCGGGTGGGGCGCGGGTTCTCGATCATCGACTCGAGCATCTGGGTGGCGATAATGACCGGCTTGCGCCATTCGGCGGCACGGCGAATCACGTGCTTCTGGATGATGGGAACCTGCTCGGGGAGCATCTCCACGCCCAGGTCACCCCGCGCCACCATGACGCCGTCCGCAGCTTCGAAGATTTCCTCCAATTGCTCAAGTGCCTGGGGCTTCTCCAGCTTGGCGATCACCGGGACGTCGCCGCCCTGGTCGAGGATGAGTTCCCTGACCTCGCGCACGTCCGAAGCGGAGCGAACGAAGGAAATGGCCACCAAATCCACGTCGTGCTTGAGGCCGAATTCCAGGTCCTTGCGGTCTTTCTCGGTGAGCGCGGGGATGGTGAGCGCCACGCCCGGGAGGTTGATGCCCTGATGCTGGCCGAGCAAACCGCCATTGACGACGACACACTCGACGTCCTCGCCGTGGAGTCGGCGGACGCGCAGCTCGATCAGACCGTCGGAGAGCAGCACGCGAGCACCCGGAACAACTTCGCGAGCCAGCCCGTGGAAGGTGGTTGCAATGAGAGTGGGCGTGCCCACCACGTCCCGGGGCGTGATCGTCACCAGCGAGCCGGTCTTGAGCATGACGGGCTCGTGTGATCTGAGGCGTCCGGTGCGGATCTTGGGGCCCTGGAGATCCTGCAGAATACCGACCGTGCGGCCTTCCTTGCGGGCCGCCTTGCGGATACGTGCGATATTGCGGGCGTGGTCTTCGTGAGCACCTTGGGAGAAGTTCAGGCGGGCGACATCCATCCCCAGGCGGAGCAGGTCTCGCAGCGTGGCTTCCGAGTTGGAGGCGGGCCCGACGGTGCAGATGATCTTGGCGCGGCGCGGATTCACACGACCTGTGTCGGCGCGCAGCGCGAGCGTCTCGGCGCGATCCGCATCCATGTGCAGAGTGGAGGGGTCACCAGCTACCAGGTCGAACTTTCCCTGTTTCAAATCACTTGCTCCCCAGTGCTGACGGAGGACCTGAGGTGGATGCTGCGATGCAAGCAGCGCCTGAAGGCGCGTTCATGAAGGTGCTCAAGGCGTGTGTGCCCTCGAGCGGCGAAAGCCGCTGCCCATGGATCATACCGGCGGCACGCCCAAACACGAGCCCGGATACGAACCTTCATCGCCGAGGACGCGCGCCCATTGCAATTCCAGCCATCGTCAGCGCGCCACGACGTTGGTGGCGTTCGACTCCAGCAGTTCCCGCCCCAGGAACGCGCGCGGAAACAGCATGGCGTTGAATTCGGCGCCGATCAGCACGATGAGCGAGATCATGTACATCCACACCAGCAGGGCGATACCTGCGCCCAGCGAGCCGTAAATAATGCTGTAGTCCGCGTAGCCGTGCAGGTACCAACTGAAGATCGTGGTGGCGATGAACCACATGCCGGTGGCCAGAGTGGCGCCGGGCAGTACGCTGTGCCACGGCTGGGTACGCGGGACGGCATTGTGATAGATCAGCGCGATCACCGCGATGCTGGTGAGCGTTGCAATCACCCAGCGAATCGCGCCCCACAGCAGCAGGATATACGGGCCGAACTGGTGCCCTAGGTGGTACAGGATGCGACCTTCAATGCCCGCGCCGAATGCCACCAGCACGGTGGCGAAGGTCAACGGGATGCCGGCCATGATCACCAGCGAGAAGGCGATCAGGCGCTCTTTCAACAGCCCCCAGGTCTTGGGGAGCTGGTAGGCGTTGCGAAACCCTTCCATCCAGGAAATCATGGTTCCGGAGGCGGTCCAGAGCGTCAGGAGCGAGGTGCCGACCAACAGACCGACAGGACGCTGCGAGGTGCCGCGCAGATAAGCGATGGCGGTCGACGATCCAGCAGGAAGAATGCGTCCCAGGGCATAGGAGATTTCGCGCAGGTAGGCGTCTCCGCGGCGTAGCGTGGCAAGCACCGAGCCCACCACCAGCAGCGCGGGGAAAAACGTCAGGATCGACGAATAAGCCGACGCCTTGGCGACCGCGAACTGGTCATGCTCGAAGGCACGCCAGGTCGCCAGGCGCAGCAGGCGGAAGAAGCGCAGCATCGCTGGCCATAGAGTAGGGCTGGTGGCGTGCGGGTGCAACTGCGAAATACGGCCATGTACTTCCTGCGGTCCAAAATGCTGGGGGTTGGCATTCATAGGAAATTGGGAAGCGAAGGGGCGGCCGACGCCGCCCCTTCACAAATGTTCCCTGTTCTTACTCCGCAGCCAGTTCCTCGGTCTCGCCTTCGTGCCGCATCATTTCGAGGGCCCGTTCCGCTTCCTCGTAGGCAGCAGAGACCTCCTCTTGTACCTTGGCGGCAGCCTCTTCCATTTCTGGCGAGAGGCGTACGTTGCGGTAGTACTCCATGCCGGTGCCGGCAGGAATGAGGCGGCCGACGATCACGTTCTCCTTGAGGCCGCGCAGGTGATCAACCGCTCCCTGGATGGAGGCTTCGGTCAGCACGCGCGTGGTCTCCTGGAACGAAGCGGCCGAGATGAACGAGTCCGTCGAGAGCGACGCTTTCGTGATTCCGAGCAGCAGCGGGCGGCCCGTCGCCGGACGTCCACCTTCCTTGATCACGCGGTCGTTCTCTTCGGCGAAGCGGAACTTGTCGACCTGCTGCTCGAGCAGGAATGACGTGTCGCCGACGTCTTCCACCTTGCGCCAACGCATCATCTGGCGAACGATCACCTCGATGTGCTTATCGCTGATGTTGACGCCCTGGAGCCGGTAGACTTCCTGGATTTCGTTCACCAGGTAGGCTTGCAGCTCCTTTTCGCCGAGCACAGCGAGGATATCGTGCGGGTTGAGCGGGCCGTCCATGAGCGGTTCGCCCGCCTTGACGCGCTCGCCTTCCTGCACGTTGATGTGAACGCCCCGCGGCACCGAATACTCTTTTTCGGTTCCGTTGTCGGCGACCACGTAGATCTTGCGCTGGCCCTTCGAAACCTCGCCGAACTTCACCGTGCCATCGATTTCGCTGATGACCGCGGTTTCATGCGGCTTGCGGGCTTCAAACAGCTCAACCACCCGCGGCAGACCACCGGTAATGTCCTTGGTCTTGGTGGTTTCGCGCGGGATCTTCGCCAGCACGTCACCCGGGGCGGCGGTATCGCCGTCCTGCACCATGAGGTGAGCGCGGGAGGGCATCAGGTACCGCTTGTTGCCCTTGCCTTTGATCACGATGGCTGGCTGGCGCTTCTCGTCGGGCGAATCCGCCACGACGTGACGTGACAGACCGGTGACTTCGTCCACCTCTTCGTGCAGCGTGACGCCTTCCTGCAAGTCCTTGAACTGGACCGTGCCGCCGATTTCGGTAAGGATCGCGAAGGTGTAGGGATCCCACTCGACCATCACCTGACCGAGCGTGACCGGATCGCCTTCGTTGACCTTGACCTTGGCGCCGTACACGACCGCATAGCGCTCGCGTTCGCGGCCCTTGTCGTCGACCACCGCGATCGAGCCCTGGCGGTTCATCACCACCAGGTCGCCGGACTTCGCCTTGACGGTCTGGAGGTTGATGAAGCGCGCCGTGCCGTTGTTCTTGGCATCGAGGCGCGATTGCTCGGAGACTCGCGAAGCCGTACCGCCGATGTGGAAGGTACGCATCGTGAGCTGTGTTCCGGGTTCGCCGATCGACTGCGCCGCAATGACGCCGGTCGCTTCGCCCAGTTCGACCAGTCGGCCGGAGGCCAGGTTGCGGCCGTAACACATGACGCAGACGCCGCGCTTGGACTCGCAGGTCAGCACCGAACGGATCTTCACCCGCTCGATACCGGCCGCCTGAATGGAGCCAGCTAGCTCTTCGGTGATCTCCTGGTTGATGTCGACGATGACGTTGCCGTCATAGTCCTTGATCTTCTCGAGCGACACGCGGCCGACGATGCGGTCGCGCAGCGGCTCGATGATCTCGCCGGCTTCCACGATACCGGAGACGTAGATGCCGTCCACCGTGCCGCAGTCGTACTCGCTGATGATGACGTCCTGCGCGACGTCGACCAGGCGGCGAGTCAGGTAGCCGGAATCCGCGGTTTTGAGCGCGGTATCCGCCAGACCCTTACGAGCTCCGTGCGTCGAGATGAAGTACTCCAACACGGTCAGCCCTTCGCGGAAGTTCGCCGTGATGGGGGTCTCGATGATTTCGCCCGACGGCTTGGCCATCAATCCGCGCATGCCCGAGAGCTGGCGGATCTGTTGCTTCGATCCGCGAGCGCCGGAGTCGGCCATGACGTAAATCGGGTTGAGCCCGCCTTCTTTGTCGCGCTGCTGCATCTGGCCGAACATTTCGTCGGCAACTTTTTCCGTGATGGCCGACCAGATCTCGATGACCTTGTTGTAGCGTTCGCCGTTCGTGATGGCGCCGTCCAGGTATTGCTGCTGAACGCTGACACCCTGCTTCTCGGCATCGCGAACCAGCGTCTTCTTGTTGTCCGGAACCACCATGTCGTCGATCCCAATCGAGAGGCCGGCGCGGGTCGCAAAATTGAAGCCGAGCGACTTGATCTCGTCCAGCATCTTGACAGTGACCTCCAGCCCAAAACGCAGGTAGCAGTAATTCACCAGCTGGCCGATCCCCTTCTTCTTCAGCAGACCGTTGATGTACGGCATGCTCTCGGGCAGGTGATCGTTCAGGATGGCGCGGCCCACGGTCGTGTTCAGGAAGCTGCGCTCGTAGTGCACTTCGTCGGTGTGCGTGATGTCCTGATCATCGTAGGCGGTGGTCAGATCGATCACTTCACCGGTGTAGCGCAAGCGGATCGGAGAGAGCGTCTCCACTTCGCCGGCTTCCATCGCAAGCAACACCTCGTCGATGTTGGCGAATGCGCGCCCTTCACCTTTCGCGCCCGGCTTGGCTTTGGTCAGGTAGTAAAGACCGAGGACCATGTCCTGGGTAGGCACGGTGATCGGCTGACCCGATGCGGGAGACAGGATGTTGTGCGACGCCAGCATCAGTACGCTGGCTTCGACCTGCGCCTCCGGAGACAGCGGGATGTGCACCGCCATCTGGTCGCCATCGAAGTCGGCGTTGAACGCTGTGCAGACCAGCGGGTGAATCTTAATGGCCTTGCCCTCTACCAGCACCGGCTCGAACGCCTGGATGCCCAGGCGGTGGAGGGTTGGGGCGCGATTCAAGAGCACCGGGTGGTCTTTAATCACCTCTTCGAGAATGTCCCAAACGATGGGTTCCTGCTGTTCCACCATTTCCTTGGCTTGCTTGATGGTGGTGCAGTGGCCCGTTTGTTCGAGGCGGTGATAGATGAACGGCTTGAAGAGCTCGAGCGCCATCTTCTTGGGAAGACCGCACTGGTGCAGCTTCAGCTCGGGACCGACCACGATCACCGAACGGCCGGAGTAGTCGACGCGCTTGCCGAGCAGGTTCTGACGGAAACGGCCCTGCTTGCCCTTCAAGGTGTCGGACAGCGACTTCAGGGGGCGGTTGTTGGCGCCACGCAGAACGCGGCCACGGCGTCCGTTATCGAACAGCGCATCGACGGCTTCCTGCAGCATGCGCTTTTCGTTCCGCACGATGACTTCCGGAGCATGCAGGTCCATCAGCTTCTTCAACCGGTTGTTGCGGTTGATGACGCGGCGATAGAGGTCGTTCAGATCGGAGGTTGCAAAACGGCCGCCGTCCAACGGAACCAGGGGACGCAGCTCCGGCGGAATAACCGGAATCACGTCGAGGATCATCCAGTTGGGCTTGTTGCCGCTCTTGCGGAACGCCTCAACGACTTTCAGACGTTTGGCGTACTTGAGGCGCTTCTGCAGCGACGCCTCGTTCTTCATCTTCTCGCGTAGTTCGCCGGAGAGTCCTTCGATATCAACGCGCTTGAGCAGCTCTTTGATGGCTTCCGCGCCCATCATGGCCTTGAAGCCGGCGGCGCGATACTGCTGGTCGAGTTCGCGGTACTTGGCTTCGTCCTTGATGATCTCGCGTTCTTTCACCGGAGCATCCCCCGGCTCGACCACCACGTAGGCCTCGAAGTAGAGGACCGACTCCAGGTCGCGCAAGGAGATGTCGAGCAGGTGACCGATGCGGCTGGGCAAGCCCTTGAAGAACCACACGTGCGAGCAAGGCGATGCCAGCTCGATGTGGCCCAGGCGCTCACGGCGAACTTTCGACAGCGTGACTTCCACGCCGCACTTGTCGCAGATCACGCCCCGGTGCTTCATGCGCTTGTACTTGCCGCACAGGCACTCCCAGTCGGTTACTGGACCAAAGATTCGCGCGCAGAACAGGCCGTCGCGCTCGGGCTTAAAGGTGCGGTAGTTGATGGTTTCGGGCTTGGTGACTTCACCATGCGACCAACTCCGGATTTTTTCCGGAGATGCCAGGCTGATGCGGATCGCATCGAAATCGGCAATCGGGTTCGCCATGTCAAAGGGGCTCGAACGATACAAGGTGATCCTCCGCTGTGTGCGGCGTTGCGCGGCCGCGTGCGGTTCTCTTCAGTTTTCAGTTCCCGGCTCTCAGTTCTCAGCTGAATTCCGGGTCTGATCTATTCTCACTTTGCCGCGCCGAGAACGGGTCCAGCAAAGCATCGTTTTCTCAATCTCTTCCTGATCTTTTCGCTCGGGACTCAGCCCCGGCTCGGAGAACCGGGAGCTGAGCCCGAGACTGGTTTGTTAATCGGCTGCCACGGGCGCGACCGGCTTCTTCTCGCTCAGCGCGACCTTGATCAACTCCACATCCAGGCAGAGCGACTGCAGTTCGCGAATCAGCACGTTGAAGGATTCGGGCACGCCGGGTTCCATGGCGGCCTCGCCCTTCACGATGGCCTCGTAAATCTTGGTCCGGCCATACACGTCGTCGGACTTCGCCGTGAGCAGTTCCTGCAGGATGAATGCCGCCCCGTACGCTTCGAGCGCCCAGACTTCCATTTCCCCGAAGCGCTGGCCGCCGAACTGCGCCTTGCCACCCAGCGGCTGCTGCGTGATCAGCGAGTACGGACCGATGGAGCGAGCGTGAATCTTGTCGTCCACCAGGTGCGACAGCTTCAGCATGTAGATGTAGCCGACGGTGACCGGCTGTTCGAACTTCTCGCCCGTCATGCCGTCGTGCAGAGCGGTCTTGCCGGAGGTCGGCAGACCGGCCCGCTCGAGCAGCGTCTTGATCTCGTGCTCACGGGCGCCGTCAAACACCGGCGATCCCGAGAAAACGCCGTCCACCAGGCTGGGAGCCACCAATTCCAGTTCTTCCTCGCTGAGGTCGGAAACGATGTCCGCCAAAGCCGTGTCCTTGAACAAGGCCTTCAGTTCGCGCCGGATGGCTTCCGAGCGGGTGTTCTCCGCGAGGATCTGGGCGACCTTTTTGCCGAGTTCGAAGCCGGCCCAACCGAGGTGGGTTTCAAGAATCTGTCCCACGTTCATACGGCTGGGTACGCCCAGCGGGTTGAGGACGATTTCGACCGGCGTCCCGTCGGCGAGGTACGGCATATCCTCTTCCGGCAGGATGCGCGCGATCACGCCCTTGTTCCCGTGACGTCCGGCCATCTTGTCGCCCACGCTCAGCTTGCGCTTCATGGCGACGTAGACCTTGACCAGCTTGATCACGCCGGGGGGCAGTTCGTCGCCCTTGGTGAGCTTGTCCTTCTTCTCGTTGACGATCTTCTTGAGCACGTCGATCTGGCGCGAGGTCATTTCCTCGATCTCGTCGATCTGCTCATTCACCCGCGGGTCCTTATCGTTGTACTTGATACGCTTCAAGTTGCGGGTCGAAATGCGCTCGATCGTGTCGCGGTCGAGGATGCCGCCCTTGGTCAGAAGACGCTTGTTGGTGCGCTCGTCGTGCAGATCGGCCTGCACCTCCTTGCCGCCCAACAAACCCTCCAAACGCTTCAGGCGCTCGTCGGTCAGAATTCGGATTTCGTCCGAAAGGTTCTTTTCGAGCTTCGCGATCTGCTGCTCTTCAATCGCTTTGGCGCGCTCGTCTTTTTCCTGGCCCTTGCGCGAGAAGATCTTCACATCGACCACCACGCCTTCGATTCCGGGCGGGCAGTAGAGGGAAGCGTCGCGCACGTCGCCGGCTTTTTCACCGAAGATCGCGCGCAGCAGTTTCTCTTCCGGCGTGAGCTGGGTTTCACCCTTGGGCGTAACTTTGCCCACCAGGATGTCGCCCTGCTTGATGGTCGCGCCGATGCGAATGACGCCGGCTTCGTCCAGGTTGCGCAGCATGGACTCGCTGACGTTGGGAATGTCGCGCGTGACTTCTTCCGGACCCAGCTTCGTGTCGCGCGCCTCGATCTCGAACTCCTCGATGTGGACCGAGGTGTAGTAATCCTCCTTCACCATCTTCTCCGAGACCAGGATCGCGTCCTCGAAGTTGTAACCGCGCCAGGGCATGAAGGCGACCAGGACGTTGCGTCCCAGCGCCAACTCGCCGAAGTCGGTGCAAGGACCGTCGCCGATGACCTGTCCTTTCACAACCCGCTGCCCCTTTTGCACGATCGGCTTCTGGTTGATGCAAGTGTTCTGATTCGAGCGCTTGAACTTGGTGAGCTGGTAGATGTCGCTGCCCACCTCGCGCGAGAGCTGCCCGGGGTGATGCTCGCCTTCCACGCGCACGATGATGCGCTCGGAGTCGACCGAGTCGATGATGCCGTTGCGGCGGGCCAGGATGACGGCGCCCGAGTCGCGCGCCGTAACCCCTTCCATGCCGGTTCCAACGATCGGCGCCTGGGCGCGCAAGAGCGGCACCGACTGGCGCTGCATGTTGGCACCCATCAGGGCTCGGTTCGCGTCGTCGTGCTCAAGGAACGGAACCAGCGAAGCAGCCACCGAAACAAGCTGCTTCGGGCTGACGTCGACGTAGTCGACTTCTTCCCGGTTCACCAGCACAAAGTTTCCGGCCTTGCGGGCGTTCACCAGCTCGGCAACGATGCGTCCCTTGTCGTCCAACTCGATGTTCGCCTGGGCGATGACGTGACGGTCTTCCTCCCAAGCCGACAGATAGAACGAGAAAGGTTCGATCTCCGCGGGACGCTTGCGGCGCTCCTTGAGATCGGCGTTGATCTTCTCGATTTCGTGTTTTTCGATGTGATCCCCGACCTTACGGTCGCTGTCGCCCGCGTTGACGATGCTGACGTAGTCGACCACGCGCGCGTTCTTGACTTTCCGGTACGGCGACTCGATAAACCCGTAGTCGTTGATGCGGGCGTAACAGCTCAGCGACGAGATCAGACCGATGTTCGGACCTTCCGGCGTCTCAATCGGGCAGATGCGGCCGTAGTGCGTCGGGTGTACGTCGCGGACTTCGAATCCAGCGCGTTCGCGCGACAGACCGCCCGGCCCCAGGGCCGAGAGACGCCGCTTGTGCGTGATCTCCGACAGCGGGTTGGTCTGATCCATGAACTGCGAGAGCTGCGAGGATCCAAAGAACTCGCGGATGGCCGCCATCACCGGCTTCGCGTTGACCAGATCGTGCGGCATGGCGGTCGACATTTCCTGGTACACGCTCATCTTTTCCTTGATGGCGCGCTCCATGCGGACCAGGCCGATGCGGAACTGGTTCTCCATCAACTCACCAACCGCGCGCACGCGACGGTTGCCCAGGTGATCGATGTCGTCCACCGTGCCGATGTTCTTGCGCAGCTTCAGCAGGTAGCGGATGGTTCCGTAGAAATCGTCCGGATCGAGCGTCCGCTGCTCCAGACTGGTGGCGTCCTGGTTCTCAAACAGCTTGATGTTGAACTTCAACCGGCCTACGCGCGAGAAGTCATACTTGCGCGGGTCGAAGAACATGCCGTGGAACAGCGCAGTGGCCGTGTCGAGCGTCGGCGGATCGCCCGGGCGGAGTTTGCGGTAGATCTCGATCAGCGCTTCCTGCGGTGTTTTCACCGAGTCGCGCTTCAGGGTCTGGCAGATCACGGTGCCCACGTCGTCCCGCTCCGGGAAAAACACGTTGAGTTCGACGATGCCGGCAGCGTCGAGAATCTTCGACACCTTGTCAACGGTGAGCTCGGAGTTGGCCTCGAGCAGCACCTCGCCCGTGGTCGTGTCGACCACGTCGCTGGCTACCCAGGCGCCTTCCAGATCGGTGATGTCGACTTCAATCTCGCCCACTTTCGCCTTCTGAATGTCCTTCAGGATCTGGGCGTTGATCTTGCGGCCGGAGTGCGCGATTTCCTCGCCCGACTTGTTCTTGATGCTGTGCGCCAGCTTCATGCCCAGCAGGTTTGTCGGCTTCTCGTTGGCCGGGTCGAGCGTCCAGTAGAGCTTCTTGTCGCGGATCGCCAGGCGATCGACGGTGTAGAACGTGCGCAGGATGTCGTCGCCGCCCCGCAGTCCGAGAGCGCGCAGGAAAATCGTGCCCAGGAACTTGCGCTTGCGGTCGATGCGCACGTACAGGACGTTCTTCTGGTCGTATTCGAATTCCACCCACGATCCGCGATAGGGAATGATCTTGCCGAGGAAATAGGTGCGGTTGTTGGCGGTTTCGAAGAAGACCCCGGGCGAACGGTGCAACTGGCTGACGATCACGCGCTCGGTACCGTTGATGATGAAGGTGCCGTTCTGCGTCATCAGCGGCACGTCGCCGAAGAAGACTTCCTGCTCCTTGATGTCACGGATGGAGCGATTGCCGGTCTCCGCGTCCTTCTCGTAAATCGTGAGACGCATCGTGACCTTGAGCGGGGCGGAGTAGGTCATGCCGCGCTCTTCACATTCGTTCACGTCGTACTTCAGCTGCAGGCCGACCGGGTCGCCGCACTTGTTGCAGAAGTCGGGCGTGTTGGCGTTGTAGGTGCCGCACTTGCCGCACAGCACGTCGCCGGGATGAAACGGATCGGTGATGACCGTCGATCCGCAATTCTTACAAGTGGTGCGCAGGTGATGAAGTCCCTTGAGGTGACCACACTTGCACTCCCAGTTACCAATGGCGTAGTCCACAAACTCCAGTTGTGATACGTTGCGGAAATCGGTGATCGGAAACACCGACTGAAAGACGGCCTGGAGTCCGGCGTCATCGCGCTCGCTGGGCAGCCGATCCATCTGCAAGAACCGCTCATAGGAGCGTTTCTGCACTTCGATCAGGTTTGGAATCTGGATGGTGGCTGGAATCTTGGAAAAGTCAAAACGTTTGCGCAAGGCATTCTTCTTCATTCAGAAAACTCCAATATCAGCGCAGCCCGTGGCTGCCTACCAGACCGCAGAATGTTGGGCGCGCACGTCCGCGCCGAGGGACTACCGTTTCGCAGAACCTGAAAAGACAATAGGGCACCTCCGGGGACAGGGCTCCCCGCAGGCGCCAACCACCGCGCGTTGCCAATCTTGAATTGTGTCTTTCCGCGCCAGTTCTTAAGGCCTGTTTCCGTCCCGCCTGTATGCGGAACAGCCTGCCAACTTCCTGCCAACGACTCCGCTCCAGTTTCCCTGGGTGCCTTTGGAGCAGAAGCCGCACTCACCTTGCGTGAAGCAGGGATAGCGATGTGTTGCTATAGATGATAACACCGCTACCCACGATTCAGCTAGTAGATCGTTCGCCTGGCCCAAAACTTGCAGGAGATCCGCAAGTTATTGAATAGACTGGAGATCTTCGTAGTGTCGAGAGATCCTTCGACTTCTCTGTCCCGGTTTCGCTGGGACAGATCCGTTCAGGATGACACCAGCGGGGCTCTCCCCGACGATTACGCTCGGGGTCACACCCGCTTGAGCGCCGCTACTTCACTTCGACCGTTGCGCCCGCGTCGGTGAACTTTTTCTTGATGTTCTCCGCTTCGTCCTTGGACACGCCTTCCTTCAC
>DASQPN010000126.1:0-15554 GCA_035643915.1 Terriglobales bacterium
CTTCGAGTGCCGCCAGGACTCCTCGGTACTCGTTCTTGTCGCATTGAATCGCGAGGCCACCCTTCTTGTCACCATCGGCCCAAGTCATGCCGACGTAGTGTTTCTTGGACTTGGTCAAGGCCATCAATCCGCCTATTCCCAGGCTGACAACAGCTAGTCCGATTGCTGCTCCGACGCGCCGATGGACATCCTGGCCGTAGCTGATTTCAGTGATTGGGCCTATTGGACCATTTCTCTAACGACCGCCCTACTCGGATTCGCCGACTCTCTTGGGCTCCGAACCTAGCAATCACATCTGGCTGATGTCGTCACCAGTCCGACGAAGAACATCGGATACTAAGTCAGATGACATCACCCAACCGAACGTCGCTAGGATAAAGGGAAAATATTTTGTGCCTGACTTACGGCGGATAGTTTAAATACGATTACTTTAATGAATTCGTGTACAGAACTGGACAAGTGCCTATCTATAGGACGCTCAGAGCATGAGTGCAAACCTTTGCAGCAGTACCGGCAGAGTCAAGGCGGGGGGAAAGGCTCGAACTTTGAACTGGGCGGTCAGTCTTGCACCAGCCAGGCAACGGCTTCCTGGCGGCTGTCGAAAACTGGCATTTCACGCCGGGCGAAGCCCGTTATCTCGGCGTAAAACTCTTGCGGGAAGTTCTTTGCCCCTATCCACGCCGACTTCTTGATGTACGGCTTGTCGAATACTGCGCTTTCTTTCATGGTTCGAACAGCTTCCGGATCGACAGTTGCACCGCTAAAATCGACGAGCAGCAACACCGAGCCACGGGCTCGGGAGGTTATGTAGGTGGGAACTGTTCGGGCGATTGTTTCCACTTCACGAGGTCGGCAATTTGATACGTCCACCAGGAGAATCTCTTTACCTTGTTCACGGATAGATCGAATGCGGTCCTGCATTGGCATGAACTCCCATCCCCATTTCTCTTGGGCATGTTGGGTTCCATTGTCGGAGGCGTTAAGGTACTGATCCCTCGTGCAGTCGAAGAATGCTGATCAGCCTGTTATGTCTCCCAGTTAGACGATTGTCCCACAACTGGACAAGCCAGCATCGAACGACAGCGAGGGCAACCATCTGAGGGGGGAGCCACTAAGGCTGGGTCCTGTCCAAAAACAGAAACCCTACTAATTCGCTAGACTTACTGCAAAATCTACTGCATGGTTCGTCCCGACTGCTGCAAGTTTCTACGACTTAGACGGGGTGTACCCGACTGTAAGCTATTGATTCCGTTAGAGAAGGCGCTGCGAAGACCTTTTAGGAAACCGTCGCTCTATCCATCTGAGCTACGGGACCTCAAAGGACTGCATTTACTAGGGTTAGTGTGCAACAGCGCGGGCGGGGCAAGACCAGGCTCCCTTCGAAGTTGTGACCTAGGTACAACACACCGTTGATATCTTCCGCACTGCCCGCGACCCCGGAGAAACTATCCTCTCCGTGATCTGAGGAGGGCGCAACCTGAGCCTCGCCCCCGCAACCAGGTTGCTTTGGAGGGAAACATTTATGAAGTCTCGTCTCATCGTTGGGGTGATATTGCTCACTTCCGTGGCCTACGCCAAGGAACCGAAGGCGCATCAGTCCGGCAAGTTGCTGCAGATGGAATCCGTGGCCTGCGGCGTCGACGAAAATAGCGGCAAGAGCCTGGCCGGTCAAATCATCGGCACCGACGGTGCCCACAAGAAAACTCACGAACTGCTCTGCCAGGAATACGTCCTGCAATCGGAGAAGGTAATCTACCGGATCCGTCCCCGAGATGAAAAGCATCCAGTGCTGCTGCCCGTCGGCGAACAAGCACAGTTTCGCATGCAGAAGGACAAGATGATCCTGCGAGTCGAAGACCTGGACGATAAAGACCGGGAGTACATCGTTGTGTCCATGACGCCGCGCGAGGATGCCAGCTCAGAGAAAGCCGCACTGAAATAGGCGCCGCGAAAGAACCAGGGGGCATTGGCGAGGCCATGATAGCCTTTACTGGCCCGAATGGGCGCTTCCCGAAGCCGCCAGGATGCAACCAGTCGTTGCTACGCCATGGCGGCTTTTAGCGGTGGAATATGGTCACTCAGCGGTCGTGGCTACTTGAAGCTTTACCAACTGGGACGCTGGCGGTTCCAGAATGGCGAACTGCGGAAGTTCACCGCGCACCATCGCCACCTCATCGCAGTTGTTGAGGCGTGGGCAGCGGTGGCAGTCCTTGTAGAGCTTGTCGGGAATCTCTTCCCGCATCGCTACGGTGAACCCCATGCGCGCGAAAAAGCTTGGGATGCGAGTAAATAAACAGACGCAAGTAACTTCCTGACGGGACGCCTGCTGCAGCAAAGCATCGATCAACAAGCGCCCGGCGCCATTGCCCTTACTTTCCGGCCGCACCGCAATCGAGCGGACTTCCGCCAGATGCGGACCGTAAAGATGCAGGGCGCCGCACCCGAGAATGCGCCCGGCAACTTCCACCACCACGAAGTCGCGGATGTTCTCACAGATCTCCGGCAACGTCCGCGGCAACAGCGTGCCATCGCCCGAATAGCTGGCAATCAGGTCGTGGATCTGGGTCGCATCGCGCAACCGAGCTTCACACGTGTGCATGGACCTCACCTCGTAAGTGAGCGATGCGCTCTTCTGCACGTTGAATTGCCCGTTTGACCGGCCCCCTCGCCGTCCCACCTTCCACGTTGTGGATGGAAAGAACCGCTTCGAGCGTCAAAGACTGGTAGAGGTCATGGTCGAATGCGGGATTGATCTGCTGCAAATCCGCCAACGGCAAGTCCTGCAATTCGCATCCCCGTTCCACGCACCGTTTGACTGCCTTACCCACCGCTTCGTGTGCCAGACGCGACGGGACGCCGCGCTCCACCAGGTACGTGGCAGCAGCCCATGAGTTCATGAATCCGCCCTGCGCCGCCTGCTGCATGCGCGCGTACTCGAATTCGACTTCTTTCATCCAACCGGTCGACCGGGGCAGTACGGAGAGCACGGTCCGGGCTGCATCGAACAGCGGCTCCTGGGTTTCCTGCATGTCTTTGTGGTACGCGAGCGGCAAACCCTTGATCGTCATCAGCAGGGTCGTTGCTGAGCCGATCACGCGTCCGGCCTTTCCGCGCACCAGTTCGAGAAGATCGGGGTTTTTTTTCTGCGGCATGGCGCTGCTGCCGGTGGAGTATGCCTCGGGCAATGAAATGAATCCGTACTCCTCCGTCGAGAACAGGATCATCTCCTCGGCCCAGCGGCTCAAATGCAGCGCCAATACTGAAAGCGCCTGCACAAATTCCAGAACGAAATCGCGGTCGCTGGTGGCATCGATGCTGTTGGCCGTGGGGGCGTCGAAGCCAAGGTCAGCCGCCATAGCGCCCCGATCCAACGACAAAGTCGCTCCCGCCACCGCACCCGATCCCAGCGGACACACATTCAGCCGCGCTCGACAATCGGCCAGTCGCTCGGAATCCCGCAGAAACATCTCCACGTAGGCCAGCAGCCAATGCGCCACCAGCACGGGCTCTGCGCGTTGCAGGTGCGTGTAGGCAGGCATCGCTCCGTCGCCGGCCTTCTCCGCACCCCTCAGCAGGGCTTCGACCCAGTCCGCCAGCAACCATTGCAACTGGTCGATCGTGCGGCGAACGAAAAGCCGCAGGTCAGTAGCGATCTGTTCGTTCCGGCTACGCCCACTGTGCAACTTGTAGCCAGTCTCGCCGATCAGAGCGACCAGCTGTTTCTCGACGAAGTGATGAACATCCTCCGCCTCGTGGTCCGAAAGGAATTGGCTGTCGACCCTTGCCCGTTCCCCAATCTGCTCCAGCCCGGCCACGATGTGAGCCCGTTCCTCCGACGAAAGCACGCCCGCGTGTTCGAGTGCTCGAGCGTGGGCACGGCTGGCCTCGAGCTCATACGGCAGGAGGCACCGGTCGAACGGAAACGAACGCTGCCAGCGCTCGAACTCCGGATCGAGCGGCTGCCGGAAGCGGCCCGACCACATCTTCACTTCGCCACCTCCTGGTGGAGTTGGGCCCGCGACCGTGAAGGCAACCCCAGGATCCGGATGAAGCCCTCGGCATCCTTCTGGTCGTAGCTGTCGCCCATTGTGAACGACGATAGATCGGTACGGTAGAGCGAGTACTCGGACTTACGGCTCGTCACCGAGACATTCCCCTTGTAGAGCGAAAGCGCAACCGTCCCCGTGACGTCCTTCTGCGTGCTTTCCACGAATGCATCGAGCGCCTCGCGCAGAGGCGTAAACCAAAGTCCGAAATACACCAGTTCGGCATATTTCAGCCCAACGTGCTGCTTGTAGTGCATCAGGTCGCGATCCAGGCACAATGCCTCCAACTCGCGGTGCGCTGTAAGCAGCAGTGTTCCACCCGGCGTCTCGTAGCAGCCGCGCGACTTGATTCCCACCAACCGGTTCTCGACCAGATCAATCCGCCCAATCGCATTCCGGCCACCGATCTCGTTCAGCAACTCGACCAGCGACACCGGATCCATGTTCAAACCGTTGACCGAGATCGGCACGCCCTGCTCGAAGCCAATCTCCACCTGCTCCTCCCGATCGGGAGCTTCCTGCGGTGACTTTGTAAGCTGCCACGTGCTCGCAAACGGTGCGTTGCCTGCCTCTTCCAGCTCCCCGCCTTCATGGCTGACGTGCCAGAGATTGCGATCACGGCTGTGAATCTTTTCGCGGCTCTGGGCGACCGGAATCCCATGAGCCGCGGCATAGTCCAGACAATCCTCGCGCGACTTCAGGTCCCACTCCCGCCAGGGCGCAATCACCTTCAATTCGGGCGCCAACGCCTGATAGGTCAGTTCAAACCGGACCTGGTCGTTGCCCTTGCCCGTGCAACCATGCGCCACTGCGGTGGCCCCTTCGCGCAACGCAACCCCCACCTGGTGCTTGGCGATTACCGGACGCGCCATCGACGTTCCCAGCAGATACTTGTGTTCGTAGACCGCGCCGGCCTTCAGTGAAGAGAACACATATCCCGTCAGGAATTCTTCCCGCAGATCCTCGACGATCACGTTGCTGGCGCCGGTGGCATAGGCCTTCTTCACCACTGCCTCGATGTCATCCCCCTGGCCGACATCGGCGATCATCGCGATCACGTCGTAGTCGTAGTTCTCCTTCAGCCATGGAATGATGATCGAGGTATCGAGTCCCCCGGAATACGCAAGAACGACTTTCTTAGGCATGAGCACTCCTGACCGGGAACCGGCTCGCGCCGCCCCAGAGCAATAACATGAGAATGGCTTTCTGCACGTGCAGGCGGCCTTCGGCCTGATCAAATACGACCGACTGTGGGGAATCCATCACAGCATCGGTGACCTCCTGTCCGCGATGCGCCGGCAGGCAATGCATGAACACAGCGTGCGGGCTGGCCTCCGCCATCAACTGCTCGTTCACCTGGTAGGGCTGGAAGGTGAGGGCGCGCGCACCGGACTCGTGTTCCTGCCCCATACTGGCCCAGGCATCGGTGTACACCGCGTCGGCACCGGCTACGGCCTGGTGCGGGTCGGACAGAACCTGCACGGTGGCGCCGGTCTCTTGCGCGATCTCCAGCGCTGTATCCAGAATCTCCGAATTCGGCTCATACCCAGCCGGAGTCGCGACCCTCACATGCGACCCGAGCCATGCGCCCGTCAGCAGCAACGAGTGCGCTACGTTGTTCCCATCGCCCACGTACGCCAGCGTCACGTTCTTCAGGTTCCCGAACCTTTCCTGCAAAACGGAATAGTCCGCCAGCGCCTGGCAGGGATGTTCCCGGTCGCTGAGCGCGTTGATCACGGGGATCGACGCATGCGCCGCCATGTCTTCCACGGTCGAGTGGGCGAAGGTCCGAAGCACGATCACATCCACCCAGCGCTCGACGTTGTGCGCGATGTCGTGCAAGCTTTCGCGTGCGTCGATCCGGCCGCCGGTCTGGTCCATGAAGAACGCCGTACCGCCCAAGCTGGCCATCCCGGCTTCAAACGTCAGCCGGGTGCGCAGGGAAGGCTTCTCGAAGAACATCACCAGCTGTTTGCCTTCCAAGGTGCGTCGGAAATCCGCCGGGCGCGCTTTGACGACCGCCGCCAGGTCCAGGATCGACCGCACTTCGCTGGGACTCAGATCGCGCGTCGAGACCAGGTCCCGCATCATGGGCTTGGGTACGCTCGGAACCGGCGCGATCGATGTTCTTTCCACTGCGTGACTTCGCATCCTTATCTCCTTCAGTTCACTCATACGGTTCGCCCTTGCCAGGAGCATTCCTTTCGCTGCTCGCTGTTCCTGCCCACGCGACTCAAGCGACTCGCACTTCCGTGCCGACCTGCAATTTCGCAAAATAGAACTCGGGCAGTACCTCCGCCTCAGAAGCCGGCAGGATTCGTACCCGGCCGACGCCCTTGCTAAGGGCATGCCGGCAGGCCTCCAGCTTCGGTAGCATGCCGCCTTGCACGACCGCGCTCTCGACCAGTGAGGCCACCTGACTCAGGTCCAGCCAGCGGATCACGGCGCCGTCTGCGCCCTTGACCCCGGCCACATCCGTCAGGAAGATCAGCGCGCTCGCCTGGCAGGCCACCGCGCATGCCGCAGCCATCTGGTCGGCATTCACGTTGTAGTACTCACCCACCGCGCCCACCGCCAGGCTGGCAATCACCGGAATGCCCCCTTGTTCCCAGATCGTCTCGATCCATCTCGGTTCGACTGCGCAAATCTCGCCCACGTATCCCAGATCAAACCCGTCGGTCTGTTTCTTGCGAGCCCGAAAGCTCATTCCGTCCCCGCCGCAAAGACCGATCGCTGGCTTGCCCGCTGCACCAATGCCGGCGACGAGTTTCTTGTTGACCATTCCGGCCAGCACCATGAGCGCCATATCGCGCGTCTCGGCATCGGTGACCCGCAGGCCATTCACAAACTGGCTCTCTTTGCCCAAGCGTTGCATGATCCGCGTCAGCGCTCCGCCGCCGCCGTGAACAACGGCGATGTGGTGACCGTCCCCCGCCAGCTGGACGATCGCATGCGCACATTTGCGCAGCACAGATTCGTCATCCAGTGCCGCGCCGCCAATTTTCACGACGACTCTCAATTCAGCCCCTCCGCTTCATCCCACCGGTACATCACATTCATGTTCTGCACCGCCTGGCCCGCAGCGCCCTTCAGCAGGTTGTCCACGCACGACACAATCACCAGGCGCCGTCCCTCCTGGTCGAGACAAAAACCGATGTCGCAGTAGTTCGAGTAGAGCGAGTATTGGATCTCAGGCAACTTCGGCGGTGAGAACACCCGCACCCAGCGCCGCCCCGCGTAAAACTTCCGATAGCAACTCTCTACCTCGGCCGCGGTCATCGGACGGGAGAGGTGGACATAAATCGTCGATAGAATTCCCCGCGGAATCGGCAACAGGTGCGGCGTGAAAATCAATTCCTGCGATGCCAACCCCAGCTGCTCGAGCATTTCGCCCAGGTGCCGGTGCTTGAAGACCCCGTACGCCGACAAGTTGTCGGCCACAGAAACAAAGTGTGTGCGGGCCGTCGCCTCCCTCCCGGCTCCGGAAACGCCGGACTTCGAATCGGAGATGATGCCGCGGTTCCGGTCCACCAGGTCCGCCTTCACCAGAGGCGCGAGCCCCAAGATCACGGACGTCGCGTAGCAACCCGGATTGGCCACTAGCGCCGCGGCCGCAATCTCGGTTTGGTGCAATTCCGGCAACCCGTACACCGCCTGCTTCATCACCGCATTCGCCGCGTCAGCGTCCCGATCTTCGAATCCGTACACCGCGCGGTGCTCCTCTTCCCGCAGCCTCCACGCACCGCTCAGGTCGATCACGCGAATCCCCTGCCGCACCACCTCCGGCACCAGGCTGCGCGACAATTCGTGCGGCGTCGCCAGAAACAGCAGATCGACACCCGCCTGTTTTAAGCGCTCAATCGAGAACGGCTCCAGCGCGTAACCGCCATTTCCACTCAGCGCCGGAAAGGTCTCTGCCAGATCCGGCATCTTCTCGCCGTCCTCCCGCCCCAGCAAACACGGCTTCTGCAGCCGCGGATGGCGCAGCAGAATGCGCGTCAACTCAAAACCGGCATAGCCGGTCGCGCCCAGTACGGCAGCTTTTAACTGCGCCGACATCACTCCAGCATCCCGTGAATACGGCGTACCAGCTGCTGCGCGGTCTTGTTATCCGGCGAAATCACCAGGATTGTGTCGTCCCCGGCAATCGTCCCCACAACTTCCGGCCAGTCCTCTGAATCCAGGGCCGCCGCCACCGGCTGCGCGCTCCCCACGCTGGTCTTCAGAACCAGGAGGTTCTGCGCCAGCCGCACATCGACCACGAACTCGCGCACCAGCCGCGACACCGAGGGCAGCACGGGCTCCGCCGCCGCGGCCCCGCTTGCCGCTGCGTACCCATCCGGCGTCTTGACCAGCCCCAGTTCCCGAATATCCCGCGAAAGTGTGGCCTGGCCGGCCTCGAACCCGCGCCGGGCCAGGAACCCCTGGAGCTCTTCCTGGCTTTCCACCGGGCCCCGATGCAGGAGCTCGAGAATGGCTCGTTGTCTGGCGACCTTGTTCATGGTGAATATTTATTCAGTAATATGAATAATTATGCATACATATTTCCTTTCCTGTCAACCAGATATTTCGTTACTCCCCTGATGCCAGGCCCCGTTGCAGCCGGGCCGTCACAACCCCTGCCGCGCCTTTCCGCGAGGCCCGCGGCCCACGGCCCATAACAATTCCTGATGGACTCCATAAATAGTTTCGATTTCCGCACGCTGCGCCCTGCGGTTAGATTGAGGCTTGCGCGCGATCTCTCCCACTGGAGTCAGGCTTTGACAGCAACCAAGCTGGTGCAGGGGCTCGCCCCGCCGTCCTCTCTGGAAGTCCCGCGTGTGACTGCCGACAACACCCATGACAAAAGTTGAAGCCATCATTCAAACCTCCAAACTGGAAGCGGTGAAGGACGCCCTCCACGAGGCTGGTGTGGAGGGCATGACTGTCCTCGAGGTGCGCGGCCACGGCCGCCAGAAAGGTCACACCGAGTTCTATCGCGGACGCGAGTACACGGTCGACCTGATTCCCAAGATCAAGCTGGAAATGATTCTGGCCGACGCCCTGGTGGAAAAAGTGGTGCAGGCCATCGTGACCGCCGCCCGCACCGGCAAGATTGGCGATGGCAAGATCTTCCTTTCGAAGATTGATGAAGCAATCCGCATTCGGAATGACGAACGCGGGGAAGGCGCGCTTTAGGATTCAAGCAGGGACAGCACACCGCGGATTCTGATCCCCCATCCGCGAGCTGCCCGGCAGGCAGCGAGAGTCCGCGGGAACTGCTATGACGACAGCCTCCCTGAGCAGCGAGTTGCGGGATCTCTACACGGAGGAAACCGCCCGCATCCAGCAGCAGTTTGCCGCGACCGGTGACGGGCGCTCTGCCGTTCAGCAACGCACGCGCCTGGTGGAAACCATCACCCGCCGCCTCTGGCAGGAAATCGTTTCGCCGGACGAACACGCTCCCACCGGATTCACGCTCGCCGCGCTCGGCGGTTTCGGACGCAGCTGGCTGTTCCCTCACTCGGACGTCGACATCCTCTTTCTGCACGCCGGCAAGGACAGCGACGCTCGGTTCCAGGATCACATTCGCCGTTTCTCGCAGGAGATGTGGGACCTCCGAATGAAAGTCAGTCCCGCCACCCGCACCCTAGCCGAGTGCGACCGTTTTGATGCCAGTAATGTCGAATTCACCATCTCCCTGCTCGACTGCCGCTACCTGGCGGGCGATCGCGAACTCTTTGAGCGGCTGCACAACAGAGTGATTCCCAAGCTGGTGATGCGTGAGGCCCAGCCCCTGGTCCAGAGCCTGGCCGACGTGACGCGGTCGCGCCACGCCAAGTATGGCAACACCGTTTTCCACCTCGAACCCAACGTGAAAGATGGACCCGGAGGTCTGCGGGACTACAACGTGGCCGGTTGGTTGTCTCTGATCTCGGCCATGGACAAGCTGCGGGACTGGCCGGATCCCAAGACGCTGCTTCCCTTCTCGACGCGCAAGCAATTCGATTCGGCGCTGGACTTCCTGATGTCGGTGCGCTGCTTCCTCCATCTTCGCCAGGGGCGCGACGACAATCTCCTGCTCTGGGAGTCCCAGGACGAGGCCGCCGCCCGCAAGATCGGCTGCCCAGATACCGAAGTCACTGACGCCGCCGGCTGGATGCGGGTCTACTTCGGCCAGGCGCGCTCCGTGCATCGCGTCTGCACCCAACTGCTCGAAGAGATTCCCGCGGCCTGGTCATCCCTGTACCGGCAGTTCCAGCAATGGCGCTCGCGTCTCTCCAATGCCGACTTTTCCGTCGTGGATGGCCTGGTTTACCTGCAACAGCCCCACGCCCTGCACGACCCGGAGATGCTGCTGCGCATGTTCCATTTTATCGCCATGCACGGTCTGCGTTTGAGCACCACTACCGAATACCGCATCGAACAGGTCCTGCCTTCACTCGCTGCCACTCCACCACGAGGCGCTGAGCTTTGGCTCTACCTGGGCGAGATCCTCACGCAACCCCACGCGGCGGACGCCCTGCGGGCCATGCACGCCCTCAAACTGCTCACGCTCCTCCTGCCCGAACTCAAATTGATCGATGCACTGGTGGTACGTGACTTCTATCACCGCTTCACGGTCGACGAACACTCCTTCGTCGCCATCGAAAGCCTGCATCGTTTGCAGCCATCGCAGTCAGAGTGGGACCAGCGCTACTCGCAACTCCTCTCGGAACTCGAGCGGCCCGAACTCCTTTATCTAGCCCTGCTGCTGCACGACGTGGGCAAGGGCACGCCCAGCACCCACCACGTTCAGGCCAGCCTCGAGATCGCGCAAAGCTCCCTCGCACGCCTTGACCTCGATCCTTCCGAGCGCGAAACCGTCCTTTTCCTCATCGGCAGCCATCTTGAGATTTCAGCCACTCTGCGCCGCGACATATTCGATCCCGCAACCATCCGCGTCTTCGCTGAAAAAATGGAAACCCACGAGCGCCTGAAAATGCTCACGCTGCTGACCTACGCCGACATCAAGGCGGTCAATCCTGACGCGCTCACTCCCTGGAAGGCGGAAAATGTGTTCCAGCTTTACATCGCCGCCTTCAACTATCTGAATCACAGCGTGGATGAGCGTCTCGAGGCCGATAGCGATGACAGCCATCTCGCGCAGATCCGCATGTTGGTGCCGACGGCCGGCAAAAAGCTCAAGAGCTTCCTCGAAGGGCTACCCAAGCGCTACCTCGCCGCCTACTCCGCGACCGACGTGCTGGCCCACGCCGAGATGGCCGGCAAACTCGGCCAGGACCCCATCCAGGTGCAACTGGAGCGCGGTCGCCACTGGTTTGAGTTGACGTTGGTGACCAACGACCGGCCCTTCCTGTTCGCCACGCTCGCCGGTGTGCTCGCCGCCTGGGGGATGAACATCGTCAAGGCGAACGCCTTCTCGAACCAGGCTGCCGTGGTAGTC
Source organism: Terriglobales bacterium (assembly GCA_035643915.1). Classification (GTDB taxonomy): domain Bacteria; phylum Acidobacteriota; class Terriglobia; order Terriglobales; family Acidobacteriaceae; genus Gp1-AA133. Next base: position 11,473 of record DASQPN010000126.1, read on the forward strand.
GACACCTTCTACTTCACCGACCGATTCCGCACTCTGGAATTAAACCTGCAGGAGTGGGAGCGATTCAAGCGCAGCATCGTCGGTGTGCTCATGGGCGAGACCGATCTCGACCGCATGTTGCGCGATCGGTTGCGCTCGGAAAAACCGGGAATCGCCAAGGTGAAAGTCGATACCAAGATCGATTTTGACGACACCTGCTCCGCCCGCAGCACGCTCGTGCAGGTCATCGCGCAGGACCGCCCTGGCCTCCTGCATCGCATCAGTTCGTCGCTCTCGCAGGAAAAGTGCAATATCGAGATCGCGCTGATCGACACCGAAGGCCAGATGGCCATCGACGTCTTCTACCTCACTTCTCATGGCGAGAAGCTTCAACCCGAACACCAGCAGCGCATCCGGAGCGCCCTGCTCCAATCCCTCGAGAGTGATTGACGTCAGCGATTGATCTTGGCGAAATGCCAGAGAGAAACAAGTGCCGTCTAGCCCGCTCGGCAGCTAGTCCGTCGTCCCGTAGGAATTTTCCACCTCCGCCCGCGCCTGCACGCGCAGGTACACCATGTACAAGACAACCGCCAGGTTCACCGCGAAAATGGCGAAGCGGATCCAGCCCGCCCTTCGGGCCAGTTCGTAGATCTCGAACGGCAGGTAAACCGCTCCCGAAATCATCGCCAGCCATTCCGCCCACGCCCGTTCTCTCCACAGCCCATAAGACTCCACAAAGCGTAGCGAGGAATAGGCGGCCGCGCCGACCGCCACTGCCCAAAGTTTGGCGTCCGTAACCTGGTCGGCAAGGTTGAGAAAGACTTGCGCGTAGTGCGCGTCTGGACTGATTTTCAGCCACTCCAGGGTGCTCTCGGCGACATCCCAGGCGTCGCGGTGGACCAGCGAAAGAACGCCGAAGCCGGCCAACAGCACGATCAGCCCCTTGAAGAACTCCACCGAGGCTACTGCGCGCAGCGCCCTCAGTTGGCGGGTGTGCGGGTCGTGGGTGTGAGCGAAACGATGCAGGCGATCCCCCAGCAAAGTACTTCCAAGAATGATAATCGCCCGCACCTGAACTCGGGGAGGAAAAACGAATGCCTGGAAACGGTGCGGGAAGGTGCCGCGCCCACTCGATTCGCATCCTGCTCACGAACAAGCTGAGCCCCATCGCCTGCATCAGGACTACAAAGGCCGCATCCGGCCTGTCATATTCGCCCTCCTGTTCATCCTGTAATCATCTCAGGAGCCCCCTCGCAGAGGTCAGTGACGGCAAACAATGGGTGGAGTGACCGGGCTCCCGGGGAGCCAGCACGCGGCGGTACCGGCCCTACGCGGACACTTGACAAGTACGCAGTTCCGGCGTACCGTGTACGCTGTTATGGCGTACAAGGCACTGACCGTCGAGGAACTCCTGGGACTCATGAAAAAGATCCAGGGAGAAAAGACCGACACGCAATTCGCCGCCGATCTCGGCATCTCCAAGCAATATCTCTGCGACATCTACAACGGCCGCAAGGTACCGAGTGACACCGTATCGGCTACGTTTGGCTTCACCGCGAAAGTGGAGACCCGCTATATCCCGTCAGCGACCGCCGCCAGTGAGGAGATGTCCCGTGCACCAGCAGCCCCAAAACCAAAAGCAACGCGTGCTCGTAAACGTGATTCTCGATAAGTCCGGCTCCATGGCCAGCAAGCTGAACGATGTGATCGAAGGCTTCAACGCCTACGTCGACGGCCTCGCCCAGGAGGACAAGGTCGACTACCTGTTCTCCCTCACCCTGTTCGACACCATGGTAGCCTACCGCGATGTTGCGATTCCGCTGTCCAATGTCAAGAAGCTCGACCCCAAATCCTATGAACCCGGCGGAAACACCGCGCTGAACGATGCCATCGGCATTACGGTTCGCAAGCTGGACGCCGACCGGCCGCAAGTCGATAAAGTCATCACCGTGATCATGACCGATGGCGAGGAAAACTCGTCCCGGGAATGGACGCACGATGCCGTGAAAGAGCTGATCCACCAGAAAGAGAAAGAGGGCGTCTGGACGTTCGTCTTCCTGGGTGCTGCTCCTAATACCTGGGATCAGGGCAAGTCCTACGGCATCCCTTCTGCCAACGTGGCGCAGTACGACACCAGCCGCTATCGGCTTGCTTTTGTCGGCGCTGCCCTCGGAACCAATGCGCTAGCCGCGAGCCCGGCGCGACAGTCGACGAACCTGTTTTCGTCGTTGTCCAGGGCGGTGCTGGAAAAGGCAGGTCTCCGCCAAACGTCGGAAAAGAGCTAGCCCGCCACGCCTCCTCCTGTCAACGATCCTGCGGCTTACGTACCGGGCCGCAGGATCAACTGTTCCGCCGGCGACATCACCCGCGTCCGGATCAACAACGTGCTCACCAGCGAAGTCAGCCCCGAAGCGGCGAAAATCATCGCCAAAACCACGAACTGGTAGATCGCTGCGTACACCGGTCGCGCGCCCGACAGCAGCATCCCCGCCATCAATCCCGGGATCCATACGATCCCCAGCGAGCGCAGCGAATCAATTGCTGGAATCAGGCTCGCTTCAAACGCAACCTGCACATAAGGCGCAACGCTGCTTTTTCCATCGGCCCCCAGGGCCAGGGCCGTCTCGATTTCACCCACGTGCGCCAGCACGTCCGCCCGAAAGCGATTCAGCGCAAGACCGTTCGTGTTCATCGCATTCGCGATCAGCATGCTGCCCACCGGCACCAGCGCGGTAATCGGCGTGTCGATCACACCCAGCAGGGTCATCACTGCGATCACCGAACCCGCGCCACACGCGATCGCCCAGGTGGAAACCAGGAACGCCTGCGGCATACCCTTCGCGCGCCGTGCCGAGGTCGCTCCCGCTGCCACGATCATCGCAACCAGTAGAAAGACGCTGGTCCAGTCCGGTCCGCGCAACAGCAACAGTAGGATCGATCCCACGGTGACGATCTGCACCAGCCCTCGCACCATCGCGATCGCCAGTTCCTTCTCCAAGTGGATCCCGCGCCGCCGTCCCACCAGCACGACGACCAGCGCCGCGAGTCCGGCCACCACCGACTGCGCCAGCCCCAATTGCAACTGACCGTGAAATAGTGCTTTAAGCACGCAGCACCTCCTCGACCGTCCCGCTGCGAACGATCCTCCCCGCCTCCAGAATCAAAACCCGTTGCGCCAACCGCGCCGCCTGCCCCATGTCGTGAGTTACCAGCACGCACGGTATCCCCTGGGCGTGCCCAATCTGCACGATGAGCGCTTCCACCCCATGCTTCGAGTCCTCATCCAGAGCGGAGGTCGGCTCATCAAGCACCAACCCTTCGGGTGAATTCGCCAGCGTCCGCGCAAACGAAACCCGCTGCGCCTCCCCCCCGGACAGATTCGCAACGTCTCTCGAACCGTAACCCGCCAGCCCAACGCCCGCGAGCAACTCTTCAATGCGGCTTTGGTTGAGCTCTTCCCCCCGCTGCCGCGGCCCGAATCGCAAGTTCTCCACCACGGTTCCCGGAAACAGGTAAGCCCGCTGCGTGACCATGCCCACCCGCCGCCGCAACTCACGAGGCGCAATCTTCCGATAGTCGATTCCGTCCAGGTATACGGTCCCGCTGGTTGGCTCATCCAGCCGGTTGAGCAACCGCAGCAATGACGACTTCCCTGACCCGCTCGGACCCGCGATCGCCAGCGTCTCGCCCTTACGCACTTCGAAGCTGGCGTCCATCACCAGAACTTTTTCCCGCACGCTGCGCCCGAGCTTCTCCGCCCGCAACACCACCGGACCATCGCCGGACTGCGCCCATGTGCTCATGAGAATTCTTCAGATGCTTTTGATGAGTGATAGGAAACCGCAGACCATTATTTGGCGCGGCTCTTTGGCGCAGCGCCCTTCCCAAGCACACCCTGCGGGAGCCGTAAATCTGTCTTCCAAGGGCGCCGATCGCGGGACCATGCCTTAAGGCATTCCCTGCAATGCCTTCTCCGCGCTGGAGCCTGCCCTGAGCGCAGCCGAGGGGTGTCTCCGAGGTCAAAAAAAAACGCGGCCGCCCACCTAGCCCCGCACGCTAGTCCGCAGCTCTTCGACGATCTCGAACGCCGCCCTCCGCGCCGC
>DASQPN010000127.1:0-12790 GCA_035643915.1 Terriglobales bacterium
GGCTGGGGCCTCCGGTGGCGACCAAGGCGATGGCCGCCAAACTCGCCCGGCTCGTCTACCGCATGCTGCGCTACGGAATGAAATATGTAAACCAAGGAGCCGAGTTCTATGACGCACAACATCGCAAACAGCAGGTCATTCATCTCAAGCGAAAAGCCGCCCAGCTAGGGTTGGAAATCATCGAAGTTGCTGCCGTGGCTTAAAACTACGACCGCGAGTCTCTGACGGGGAGTTCCTGGAGAGATAGGCCGGTTCCCAGCAGGCACATCAACATAGGAGAAACAATCGGATGAAGAAGGCAAGTTCGGCTGCATTGATCCTGGTTTTGGCTTGGTGTGCCGCGCCGGCGTTCGCGCAGCAAGCAGCGAGCGGCACTGCGGCAAAGGCGATTGGCCCGTCCCAGGCCGCGCTCGCGGCATGGAATGAGATTGGACGCAAGGTCATCGCCATGGCAGAAGACTTTCCAGAGGACAAATACGACTTCAAGCCGCATCCTACGCAGCGCAGTTTCGCGGAGCAGTTGCTGCACGTGGCGGGGGCGAACGATTACTTCACGGACGTGGCCCAGGGAAAGAAGCCGACGGACGATGAGTCACGCGCGAATCACAAGACCAAGGCGGACATCGTGGCTTACGTGAAGAAGTCTTTCGCCGACGGTGCCGCCCTGATTCAGAAAGAAGGGGACGCAGGGATGACTCGGCCGGTGGTGGAAGCGGAAGGCGGGCGGACCGTGCCGCTGTACGATCTGGCGTACGGACTGGCCGAGCACAACGGGGAACACTACGGGCAGCTGGTGGTTTACTACCGCGTCGCGGGCCTAGTGCCGCCGGAGTCCCGCCCGAAGAAGTAGGTTAGTACAGAGTTGCGGGTACCGAGTACCGCGCCGAGCTGGTGACCTGGGCGGGCCGCAGATCAATCGGGGGTCGCATCTGGCCTGGTGTTTCTGGGCTTGCCTTCCAGATACTTGCGCACGGTGGCCTGGGCCAGGGCGACTGTAGCGTCAGCGATGGCAATGCGGTGGTCCTCCAGGCTTCCCAACGCGTTGATTTCGGTGCAGGCGACCAGGATCGCGTCCGCGCGCTGATGGACGGCGGTGCCGACGATCTCGTTCCACAGCGCACGCATTTGCGAGCGATCGTTGCCGGCGATGATTCCCGCGATCAGTTGGGTGACCTTGCTTTGGCTGGCGTCGGTGGGAAGAGGCTCCTTGCCGGCGGCCAGGATGCCTTGCTGGTAGAGGCCGCAGTTGACGGTGGTCTCGGTCGCGCAGATCGCGATGCGCTGGAAGTTTTGCAAAGCGGCGCACGCTTCGGTGATGATGTTGAGGAGCGGGACCCGTACGCTCGCCGCGAGGCTGGAGTAATACCCGTGCGCGGTATTGCACGGCATCGCGATGAAGTCGACTCCGGTGTCTTCGAGCCGGCGCAGCCCCTCTTGGACGACCCGTTTCGCACGCTCGTGGTCGACCGGGCGGTCCACGTAAAACGGGGCGGGCAGCGAGTAGATGAGCATGTGGGGAAAGTCCTCCACATGGCGGGCGCCGTACTGCTTCTGACATTCGGTCACGACCAGGTCGATGAACGGTGCGGTCGAGCGTGGGCCCATGCCGGCCAGGATACCGATGGTTTTCGGGTTCATAAATGTTCTTCCCTTGCAAATGGAAGGGGTGGAGAATACGGTTTTAGATTTGTATCTTAGATTCGTATCGACGAGGCTTGGTTCAAATTCTCGGAGGAGGTTTTCGTTCCGATCTGATCCAAGGGGACGTAAATGTTATGTCTTGGCTGAGGATAAACCGAGACAGCGGTCACGCGTCCAACAAGGAACCGTGAAAAAAGCAGTTTGGGAGGAATTGCCATGAAGCGCAGAGATTTCATGCTTGGAACAGCGCGAGCCGCCGGGGCGGCGTGGCTGGCTTCGAAGGGGCTTGCGGATATGGTGAACGCGCTGCCTAGTTTGCCGCGCAAGTTCACGGCTGCCGATACGGTGGTGCTGGGCAAAACCGGAATCAAGACCAGCCGGCTGGCGATGGGAACGGGCACAGTCGGGTCAGGGCATCATTCGCATCAGACGGCGCTGGGCATGAAGGGACTTTCGGACCTTCTTCTGAATGGGTATGACAAGGGCTTGCGGTTCTTTGACGCGGCCGACTCCTATGGAAGCCATCCGCATGTGGCCGAGGCGTTGAGGCATATCCCACGCGATAAGGTTACGGTGCTGACCAAGACCTGGGCGCGCGATGCGGCGGGAACCCGGGCGGACCTCGACCGTTTCCGTAAGGAGTTGGGGACGGACTACATTGACGTTTGTCTCATGCATTGTCTGACCGAGGGGGATTGGACGGAGCGCTTCAAGGGGACGATGGACGTACTCTCGGAGGCGAAGGAGAAGGGCATCATTCGCGCGCATGGCTGCTCATGCCACAGCATCGAGGCACTACGAACAGCCACCAAGTCGCCGTGGGTCGAAGTTCACCTGGTGAGGATCAACCCGATCGGGTCGTACATGGACGCAAATCCGGACGCGGTGGTCAGCGTGATTCGCGAAATGAAGGCTGCGGGCAAGGGCGTCGTCGGCATGAAGATTCTCGGGGCCGGCGATATGAGGAACCGGCAGGACGAGGCGCTGAAGTATGCCTTGTCGCTAGGACTGCTCGATGCGTTCACGATCGGAGCGGAGAGCCAAGCGGAGCAGCAGGACTTGATCCGGCGAATTGCGGCGGCCGCGTAGTGACGAGGGCATCTGGTTGCATCCTGTTCGCATGACGCTTCTGCCACCGGCATCCCACTTCGATTCTCTATTAGCTGTTGGAAGTGCCAGGAGGGTGGCTTCGGGTCGAGAGCGCGGTCGCAGACGCTTGGTAAAATGCCAGTTATTTGCGCCTGGAGGCCATTATGGCTCACCCCGAGAGTCGGGTCAGTTTCAATTCATCGGGAAGCCAACGGCACGCCTGAGGCTCTCAGGTCGTATTTTGTTATCCAGAAGCCAATGCGATGCGGGAGCCGCGCAGAGCGCGCGGAGAAATGCCGTAGAGGAGATTGCGAAAGCTCTTAACCGCGAACCAGCGCAGAAGTCCGCGAAGCACGTGAAGAACAACTTCGGTGCTACTAGAGCTTTCGCTTGAGTTGTTCGAGGAATGACGTTCCCGTAGTTGCCAGCCGTTTCTCCAGTCGTTCGGTGCAGTTGCATTCCCCACAGGCCCAGGGTTCGGAGCCGTTCTGATCGCGGCAGCGGCGGCGGTCATGGGCATCCCGGACTTGCGTCAGTTCAAAGTGCCGCTCCCAGTAAGGACGTTCTTCCTGAAGGGGAGTAGAGCAATAGCAGACTTCCACCCAGCGGGCCGTGCCGTCTGCGCAGAGGCGAGCGTCCTTCATGTTGCGAAGGTACTCTCCTTCGGCTACCGAACCCCGGCCGATGGTTTCCTGTTCGATGGCTCGGAGCAGTTCTTGTTTACCGCCTGGCTTGACTCTTGCATGGACCAGGTATCTCATCGATCTATTTTACGTGATCGGGCGAGCGGAATCGGCCACGCGTAGCGAACTGCATTGGGAGTTCCGCAGTTCGTGGTGCGTGCTTCTAAAACCGCGACACCAGCAGCAACCCCAGCCCAATCGCCAGCAAGTCTTCCGGCACGGCGATCACAGGGTCGGGGACCCGAAGGGCCCGGACCAATCCCACGCGTGCCCTATAGCCGGCGAAAGCGCCCGCGATGCCACCCATTCCGCCCAGAACCGCGCCGAGCCATATTGAGTAGCCGACCGCCGTAACGATGCAAGCTCCCGAAAGACCACCCATCACGATGCGAGCTATGAGCGGTCCGGGATCGGTGCGGGGTGGAGTCTTGGGCAGCTGGTCGTTGACCAGTTCGCCCAGCGCGGCGAAAGTAAAGATGGCAACCGCCCACTTGGATCCCATAAACGCGAGGTGGGAGCCCTGCAGGTTGAGCCATCCAAGATGCGCGGCCCACGCGACCACCGCAGGGGCGGTCATGGCACGGAGACCAGCGACCCCACCGATTGCGAAGGCCAGAAGCAGAGGCAGGTTTGAGTTCATCGCGACTCTCCCCTCGAGTTACGGCAGATTCCAAGAAGCGGAATGATCGTAGCGCAGCTTGGCCCGGTAGGGAAAGCGAGCCGACATTTCTCAGTCAGCGGCAACCGGAGTGGCGGATTTAAGCGAAACAACTCGTTCCGACGAATCAGGGCCGAGTTTCCATGGTTGGAGGTTCAGGTTCGGCGGAGCCGTCGGCGCGGGCGTCGGAGGCCCCGTAATTCACCGTGGTCTTCGAATCATGGAGGACAGCTTGCCCCCGCCCCATGTGGGTGGAGTACTCGCGGTCAACCCGCAGGATGTGGCCCATGGTTGCGAGTTTGTCCCGGACGTCGGGCATTACGCGTGATTCGATCACTATGTTGCAGCCGTGTTTGTCGCTCACCGTGAAGCGGGCATTCTCCAGGGCGGCCTGGATGTTCATGCCGTAGTCCACGATGTTCGAGACGAACTGGGCGTGCGCCAGCGGTTGGTTGGGACCGCCCATGATGCCGAAGCCAATGTGCTGGTCCCCCCGTTCCATGAACGCGGGAATGATGGTGTGGAAGGGCCGCTTACGCGGGGCGAGCACGTTGGGAGAGGCCGGGTCCAGGGAGAACAGTGCCCCACGATCCTGCAGCACGAACCCCATTCCGCGGACGGTGATGCCGGAGCCGAAGGAGTCGTAATTACTCTGAATGAGGGAGACGATGTTACCTTGGCGGTCGACGGCCGTGAGGTACGTGGTTTCGCTGGCGGGAGGTGCTCCGGCGCCGACTTCGCAATTCGCTTTGTTGGGATCGATGAGCTTGGCGCGTTCTTTGGCGTAGTCCTTCGAGAGTAGGCCTTTGACGGGAACCTTGGCAAAGCGGGGGTCGGCGTCGTAACGGTGGAGGTCGGCGTAGGCCAGCTTCATGGCTTCGATCTTCTTGTGAAGCTCGGAGACGCTGAGCGGGCCGTCGGGCGAAGCGGGCGTCGCCTCCATGAGGTTGAGCATTTCGAGTGCGGCCATGCCTTGTCCGTTCGGAGGGAGTTCGTAGACAGTCCAGCCTCGGTAAGTGGTGGAGATGGGCTCTACCCACTCGGGGGTGAACTGCGCCAGGTCGGCGGCCGACATGGTGCCGCCGTGCGACTGCGAGGTGCTGAGAATGGCGCGAGCGACTTCCCCTTTGTAGAGGGTGGTAGCGCCTTCGCTGGCGATCAGGCGCAGCGCTTTCGCCAGATCGGGATTCTGGAAAATCTGGCCGAGCGCCGGCGGTTTGCCGCCCGGAAGGAAGACTCGACGGCTCTCGCGGTCATCCGAGATCGAGGCAACAGATCCTTCCCAGAATCCCTGGATCAGCTCAGGGACGGGATATCCGCGCTCGGCATAAAAGATGGCGGGCTGAAAGACGTCCTTCCAAGGCAGTTTTCCGAAGCGGCCGTGCAGTACGTTCCAGCCAGCGACGGCACCGGGCACGGTCACCGTGTCGATGCCGGTTTCGGGCATGGAACTGGAGCCCTTGGATTTCAAGTGTTCGACGGTGAGTGCCTGCGGAGCCCATCCGCTGGAGTTCAAGCCGTAGAGCTTGCCAGTTTTCGCGTCCCAGTAGATGGCGAACAGATCGCCGCCGATGCCGTTCATCATGGGCTCCGTAACGCCCAGGACGGCGTTGGCGGCAATCGCTGCATCGACTGCGGAGCCACCCTTGGCCAGGATTTGCGCACCCGCTGCGGAGGCTTGCACGTGGCTAGTGGCTACGATGCCATAACCGGTGATCACCATGGAGCGGGCGTGCGAACGGTCCTGGGCCGAGAGAGTAGTGGTGAGCAGAATGAAGACGAAAGCCACCCGTAGCGGGATCGGCATCATGCACCTGGCAGGAAGATTTAGCTGGCGCGCATTCTGCGGGTCGATGCGAGAGGTTGTCAAGCTGAGGCTAGCGGCGCCAGAGGTATCCGACGATGAGGACCACGACTTCCGCAGCGAAGGCGAACATAAGGAAACGCTCCCTTCGGCGCGAACGGCGGAGGTCCTTTCTCAGGTCGACTTCCAGATCGTGCACGAAGGCCAGGGCAGCCGGGTCGAGCTGGGGCGCGTGCTCCTGCATGACCAGGCCCGGCGATGCGGCAGTGAGCACCGGCTTGGCCTTGTCGGGCAGGAACACCTTCGGGGTGCTGATGACGTTCGACCAGGCGGCAAGCAGCAGGGCGTCCGACGGAACGATAGCATTCGCAGGCTCCGAGGTCAGCTCCAGCGGCGGGAGCTTATCGGGCGCGATGGAGTCGGCCAGGTTGCGGAGCAGGGAGTACCACCAGAGATGGCTCATCTGGTCGCCGATGAGTTCGCCCACGTCGACGGGCCGGGACTCGAGCTGCAGTGGCGGCTGGGTTTCGGGCGAGATGACGTCCCCTAAGTTCGTAAAAACAGTGCGATACCACGGCAGATCAAGGAAATCACCGAGCAGCATGCCCAGGTTGACGGGACGCGACGTCAGGTACAACGGCGGCAGCCCATCGTCTAGGAACCGGTCGCGGAAATTGCGGACCAGGGACTTCCAGAGAGGACGGGTCAGCTCCTCGGGCGCGGAGAGATCGAGTTCTTGATCGGTGGCCATGGGCTGAAATCGTCGAGCCTCGTCCCGGCACGGAGGCGAAGCGAAAAACCGACGCCACTAGGGTATCACTGGTGGGCATTCGGCTGCCCACCCACGCCACCGCATCCCCGAGAAATAACCCAAAATAGCAACGAATTGCGAGGTTGTGAGCGCCGAGTCCGGGGCGCGATTCCGTGGAAAAACTTATTGGTTCCAGCGGAGAGTTTTGCGTTACAATTCTCAACCAATGTGGGTGCGCGCCTTGTAGCTTTGCTCCTCGGGTTCTGGTAGCGGGGTAAATCGCGCATCGCCTTCTTTCCCCAGGGAGGTAGTTTGATGTATCGGCCCTACTCCAGTCCCATCGGGAGCTTTGGTTCCTCGATGGATGTAGAATCCACGATTCGCGGTCTCACGCAAGACTTCTGCATGAATTTCAACACCGGCAACTATGACCAGGTAGGAGGGTTGTTTGCCTCCGACGGATCCTTCATGGCCCCGCACCACGAATCGGCGGTGGGACCGAAAGCGATTGAGCGGAAGCTGCGCGAGTTTGGAGAAGCGGGTTACCAGGATCTCCGCGTGGACACGACGCGCGTGGACTATTCGGGTGACATGGCAATGGAAGTCGGCCGCTATTCGCTGTCGATGGTGAAAGAAAACGGCGCCAAAGTAGCGGATCGCGGAAAGTATTTGAAGGTCTGGCGTCGGCTGGGAGCGTGGCGGATCGTAGCCGACTGCTGGAGCAGTAATCTGCCTGCCTCCGCAACCCAGATCAGCGAAGAGAAATCGCCGGTCGCAGGTAAGATCACGATGATCTCCGACGATGTTCCCAGGTCTGCGTAGAATGCCGGAACCATCGGCTGCGAGCGCGAGTCCGCTGGCGGATAGAGATCCACATCTGAACGCGCCGCCGGACGCTTCGCGCTTTTGCCCCATCTGTTCGGCACGGCTGCAAGAGCATCACTGCAGACTGAATTGTCCGCAGTGTGGATTTTATCTGAGCTGCTCGGATTTTTATTGAGAAGCGGCTTTTGCTCTTAGCATTTGGCTCCTAGCCTTTAGCTCAGCTTGCAGTTTCAATTCATCTCCGGCTAGTCCCCAGGGTGTCGAATTGGGGTAGTCCCCGCGTGCGCGAGATGCACACCTGCGTCTACAATGGCGGGGCGGCATCGACTCCATATTCATATTGAGGAAAGAACATGCAGAGAGAAGCGAGTGCAGTTTGGAAGGGCGGGCTGAAGGATGGGAAGGGGAGCATTTCGGCTCCCGGCGGCGTGCTTGCGAACACTCCGTATTCGTTTACCACGCGATTTGAGGACGCACCGGGCACGAATCCCGAGGAACTGATTGCGGCGGCCCATGCCGCATGTTTCTCGATGGCGCTTTCGGCGCAACTGGGGGCAGCGAACCTGACGCCCGAGAACATCCGCACGAAAGTGACGCTCACGCTGGACAAGCTGGATTCGGGTTGGACGATTACGACGAGCCATCTTGATGTGGTGGGACGCGTGCCAGGCGCGGATGCGGCCACGTTTCAGAAGTATGCGGAGGCGGCGGAGAAGGGCTGCCCGGTGTCGAAGGTGCTGAACGCGAAGATCTCGATGACGGCGAAGCTGGAAGGGTGAAACCAGTTCTCAGTTCTCGGTTCAGTGTTCTCAGTTGGAGGAGGCCCGGTTTTTGCCCGGGCTTTTTCCTGCGGGCAAAATTTGGTTTGGATTGGATCCTGAAGCGAGCTGTTTCCAGGCTCACGACCTAACATCTAAGACCTGAGACCTTACATCAGCTTTGGGTGCGGAGGACTTCGCGGATTTCGCGGTTGATGTGAGCCGCGTCTTGCGCGGCGTCTTCGATCATGGTGACCCACTTTGCGCCGGTGGATTCGAGCTTCAACTGACTGAGGAGGTAGGAAGCCTGCATGATGGTTTCGATGGAATTGCTCAGGTCATGAGCTAGGGTGCGCAGTCGGCTGACAATTTCGGGTGGAATCTTCGACGGATTCGGCATGAGGCTTTCCAGCGGTTCGAAGCGCCTTCGTTTGAACGATACGATTGTACGTGGTTCGCGGGTTCCAGGCCGAGTGGTGATGCGGGAAGGCCGGCGCAGGCAGGCAAAGCTTTGACGTGGCCACGCGGACCTCGCGAGCCACGAATTTGACAGCGAGCGAAGCGCCTGTAAAATAGAGAGTTGTTCTTCCTGAAAGGCGGCCCCTGAGGGTCGCCACGCTACGAAAGTCACTCGCCGAAGTGGCGGAATTGGCAGACGCGCATGGTTCAGGTCCATGTACCCGCAAGGGTGTGGGGGTTCGAGTCCCTTCTTCGGCACCATTCTTTTAGTCCTCAATAACTTACCGCCCTGGTGTCCATCTTGGTGTCCACAAAACCACGGGTTTGGTGTCCACCTTGGTGTCCACGACCCGCGCAATTTTGAGCTAATTTCAAGAAGGACGGACAATCACGCCCATGCCGCGCCCTGCCGACCGGGCTGTTTCGAAATCGTGCGTCAACGTTCTCAAGAAAGTGAAGGTTGACGGTCTGTGGAAGTTCTGTCCCATCGTCAAAGAACCCAATGGCAGATTGAAAGACAGAGTGCGGGTCAACAGGCAGTCCGAAATACATCTCGAAGGCGTCTACTACATCGAGTGGCGGGAAGGGGGGCGCCGGCGACGTGAAGCGATTCCAAGGCGGAGCGAAGTGCTGGAGAGCGCACGCTTGAAGGCATTGGAACTTGACGCACGTAAGGCCGGGATCGAAGTTGGTGCAGCTCTATCGGATGAAACCGCTGGAGTCTCGGTGCTAACCACAAAGCCACGCCGCATCGGTGAAACGATCAACAACTCCAACCAGCTTGCCGGTGCCGCGAATTTCATCCTCCGGGGTCTTGAGTCGTACTTGCAGGCATTTGTGAGCGTGGCAGTGCGAAACGAACTGATGGTCCAGCGCACCGGCTGTTGGCCTCCATCAATCGGCGTACCGCGACGGGCCGTCGCGACTACGCGATTCTGCTGTTGCTCGCATCCGCCGGAATCGCCCGGGGGATCGACGGCATCGACCAGTTGGCGACGGTAGGAACAGCGGCGGCCAAATCATAGGTGACCTCTCCACGATAGCGAGGGTAGTGCAGGAACGATCGCAGCGCAGACGTCAGGAGTTTTGCGCCCTTCAAATGCAGACGCGGGGCTTGCCGTCGAACAAATCGCACCACATCGCCTGCACACAAGCGTGACAACCTCACCGGCCCGTCGCCGAACCGGTCGGCAAGGAACTTGCAGACGAACGGCACGTAATTGACGACGGCCGCATCCGACAGAGCGCGCTCATAGCGTTAGTAACGCTCGAATGGTTGTACGACCTGCTCGATCGGGATCAGCCGGCGCGGTGGGATCTTCTCTATGGGAACTATGCCCTGGCGACGCAGGAAGTCCATGAAGTGTCTCAGCGCGGCGGCATCACCGCTGCGGATCTGCGCGTGACGCGGGCGAGATCGCAAATATCGAGCCTGATGCTCGGAGGAGACAGAGCGTACGCTGACGGCATGCTGTTGGAGCCATCGGCTAAAACGCGCCGCGAGCAGAACTTGTCGGCACCGGGAACACCGCGCGTATCCTTGTTCGCTTACCCACTTCGCAAATGCAGTAATGTGCGCCGCCAGTGGACCCTCCAGCGGACGCGACAGGACAACTTCGTCATCGATGACCAACTTCATGATTGGCTCCTTTCACCCATCAATAGGGCCTGAAGGAGCCAAACTATGCCGACTCAGTGTGGATTAATTGCCGGAAAACAGGGCAAGAACGAACTTACCTGGTAATAGTCGGGCACGCGGAATAGTGGCCTCTATTAAGAATGATAAATAGTCGACACACGTTTGCGACCACCTCGCTGGAAAATGGTGTCAGCATACGCACACTCCAGGAATGGCTCGGGCATAGTGACCTGGCTTCGACGATGGTCTACCTCAAGTATGTTCGTCGGAAAGACATCCAGGAACTCCTCGATAGGGGCACCTTGGCTGATCTGGCCAGGACTTCTATCGGCTCGCTATCGACGTCTACAGCGGAATTAGCCACCTGATCGGCAAGACAGCGCTGCTCTGGAAAGCACCGTGCCGAGGCTTCATGCCGCGAGTGGTCTCATCGACCGAATCGTCTTCGGCTGTTTGCTCTTTAGCCACACCACGACTTCCCCGGGGTCCAATCGGATAGCGCCCTCGATTCGAAAACAAGGGATGAGCCCCTGGGACGCGAGTCGGTAGATATGCTGAGGCGTCACCTGAAGAAGGTCTGCAAGCTAGCTCACTTTGAGAGCAGATGATCGCTTCTCAATTTGTTCAATGATGGTCATACGATACTCCACTGATTTCCGGCGCTCTCCGGAGGGGTCATACCCGTTTGCACTTGTATAGAGCTGGTTCCGGTTTCAGTCAAAGCGACCTCTGACTCCCGAATTCTGGAACACGAACGATCCGATTTGACCGAAATCTCATTTCGACTTAGCTTCTTCACGCTGAGGACAGAAATTCGGATGGTCCTGGCCGAAGGAATCGAGGGTGTTTTCATCTCTCCAAGAACTCGAGGAAGCACTTCGTGCGAGCGGCTACATCGCCGATTCGATAGCCACGACAACGGTGTACCTGGCGGCGAGACTCCAAAAGCCACTGCTGCTCGAAGGTCCGGCGGGCAGCGGTAAAACCCAGTTGGCATATGCAGTTGCAGATGCAGCCAGCACGACCGTCGAGCGGCTCCAGTGCTACGAAGGAATCAACGAAGAGAGAGCCATTGGCAAGTTTGATGAACCGCTGCAACGGCTTTGCGTCGAGCTGAAAGCCAGATCCGTCAGCGTTGAATGGGAATCTCTTCAGACTGAGTTGCACAGCCAGCAGTTCTTCAGCGCCGGCCCGTTGCTACCTGCTTTGCAATACGAAAAACCGTGTGTGCTGCTGGTTGACGAGCTGGACAAGGTGGACCACGCATTTGAGGCCTTGTTACTTGGAATTACTGAGTGCGTGGCAGTTGAGCATTCCGAAGCTGGGCACCATCAAACCCAGAAGCATTCCCTTTGTTGTGTTGACATCGAACGAAGAGAGACGCATCGGCGATCCCCTGCGCCGCCGCAGTTTCTATCTACGGGTTGAACATCCAACCGCAAAACGCGAGGCCGAGATCGTCGCGCTGAGAACGCCGGACTCCAGCCACGAATTCCCGTCAGCTCTACTTCGTGCTTGGCGACTCCCCTCTTTCGATTAGATCCGGCGCTGGAGGTATTGGGTACCGTTGACGATAGCTGCCTTGTTGGCTGCCCGTTCGTGATTGTGTCGAAAGGATTGTGGGCTTGCGCAGGTGCCCGGTGTGAACTGACCAGGGGCACAAGGAAAATCCAGATCAGTGGACTCCACAAACGCGCGAAGAGGATGCCTATTCCACAGCGAAACGCGGGTATCGCTGCCATGTTCCACCAAGTGGGGGGACCCGTAGGGGCGAGTGTTTCTCCCGTTTCCTGTCGATGCTCATTGTACTTCTGAAGCTTTAGAAGTTCCATAACCGCGCCTAGGCAAACCGTTTCAGCGACGAGCGACGGTGTTTATTTCCGTATCAAGTTGTCACTACGTCGCCTGTGCGCTGCACGAAGCAGGTTAGTGGACTGGTCTACCAACCCACCGTAATCAGTAGCATTAATCGACGCGGCTTCGGTGCAACTAAACGAAGGTCATATTGCTTTGAGCGCGATCGTGGCGATTGCTTGAAGTAGAGCATCCGGCGAAGGTCGACAAAGTTGCCGAAGTTGTTTAGCAGGCGGAAAAGCTCCGTACCCAATTCGGCAATAGTATCCGGAGGAGAGTGGGCTTATAAACGATGCTAAAGCATCTACTAAAATCTAATCGGGAACAGCGGTTGAGGGGCATTCAGTATGCAGTTGCCTCTGCCCGAACACGAAGTTGCCAGGCTCGAAGTCCTCGGCAGGTATCAGGTCTTCGGTACTCCTCCTGAAGAATGCTTCGACAATATCACCCATCTGGCTGCTTACGTCTGCGGGACACCCATCGCTCTCATCGGCTTCATTGACCAAAACTCCCAGTGGTTCAAATCGAAGGTCGGTTGGGACGTCGACGAGATCCCACGTGGGGCTTCTCTCTGCGCCCAAACCATCCTGCAGTCCGAAGTTTTAGTGGTTTCCGACACGCTGGCTGCC
>DASQPN010000128.1:0-33279 GCA_035643915.1 Terriglobales bacterium
TTGTCCCAGAATGCCAGCAGGTTCTCTTTGGAGAGTTCGGTCTTCTTGAATTTCCCGTACATCGGGAACTCCACCGGGCTGGTCATTACCAGCTTCTGCCGTGGATATTTCGCCACGGTGCCGCCGATCTCGTCGCGCTCGAGCGTGATGTACTTAAGCTTGTGCTGGATAGCCCGCAGGGACGCTGCGATGCCGGCAGGGCCCGCCCCGACGATCACCACGTCGTACACGTCCGGCACCGTGCGCGCCGTTCCTCGCGCCGTGAATCGCTGCAGGATCAGATCCACACAATCCCGACCCTGGTTGATGGCATTCTTGATCAGCGCCAGCCCGCCCAACTCGCCCACGATGAACAGGTTAGGGACGGTGGTCTCGCACTCCGCCGTCAGCGTGGGCATATCCGCGCCCATGCTGGGGCTGGCCATCACCATTGTGATGGCTCCCACCGGGCAGGCTTCCGCGCACAGACTGTGCCCGATGCACTTGTAGCCATTCACGATGACGGCCTTGCCGCCCAGCATCGCCAGAACATCGCCTTCCGGGCACACCATGGTGCAGGTCGCGCAACCGATACAGTAGTTATTGTCGATGTGAGGATGTTGGGCTAGGGGGCCTTCGGAGAACAGTTTGCCCTTTTCCGCTGCCGCGCGGGCCTTTATGTCTCGTTGCTTGAGACTCGTAAAGTATCTGCGCAGAAAAAACAGCGTAAGGGCCGCTGCGACGATGAAGGCTATTAGAGTGTCCATACCGCTCCTACCACTTTACCACCGATAGCCCATCCAGAAGGCCACTGCGATATGGAACGAAGCAAGCAATGCGAAGGTATAACTGAACGGCTTGTGGATCACGTGCCACAAGTGAAACACCTGCTCGGACTGCTTGAGGAAGAGAATGCGCTTGGTTAACGCCGCGTCCTCGCGGGCCGCCACGATGGCTTGCTCCAGGTGATGATTTCCCGTGCTCAGAAAGCCGCCGACCGTCCGCAATTTCTCTCCGAAATCCAGTGCATGCCGGCGCAGCTTGGCCACGCGAACAGCCCGTGCGATGTCCAGCACAAACATGTAGCCCAAGGCTGAAACTAGGGAGAGCTGGTCAATGCGCTCCGGGCTCGGCAAGGTGAGCAGCGAGCGCAGATCGCGATCGGAAATCAGGCGCTCCTCTTTCAGTCGCCCCGCGAACTTCTGATGCAATTCCTGCAGTTCCTTCTGCGTCAGCTCCGCGGCTTTGAGGTTGCGCGGAATCTGCCCGTACAGATAACGCCCGATGATGCCGCTCACCGAAACCGCGAACATGATCCAGAACGCCATTCCGGCAAACCCGCGGAACTTGAACGAGGAATGGAATGCAATCACGAACGGCGCCGCAATACCCAGGATGACGTGGTAGTCCAGCCAATGCCGGGAATTCCCCTTCTTCATCAGCCAGCCCCAGTGCTTACGAAGGGGGTACAGGAAAATGATCAGGAACATCGTCAAGCCCAGGTATCCCAGCTTGAGCCCGATCGTGCCGCTGGGCTTCAGCGCCAGGTACTTGGGCGAAGAAGGGCGGTCGCCGGCGCCCAGGGTGTAGTAGTCGAACCCGTAGACGGTCAGCGCGAGGATAAGAGTCGCAAAAAGGAAGTATCCAGCCGCCACCCGCGAACGATGGCCGCGCTCGCGATCTTGAGCCGGCGCTACCGCAGTTGCGACCGAAGCATTAGCACTCATTTCTCAGCAACTTTCTCCTCCGTACTTACGGAAAATCTCTTATAGTCCGTGAAGTTATGGGTGTTGCGCCAATGCTGGCGTGGTGTTTCTACTTCCACGCTGGCTTGCGCGGGAAACCAGAAAACATCTTTCGCGTCCTTGAACGGGACCGGGGCGAACTGCACCTCCGAGCGCATGCTCTTCAGGCCGATGTCCTCCATGCTGTTAGCCAGGCCCGCGTCAATCCTGCCGATTACGCCGGTTGCTGGATCAATCCACGCCACCCCAGCCAGCTCCAGCGGATACTCCCGCCCCCGCAACGCCAGCGCCGCCGGGGAGCGCATTCCGGGAATGTGTTTGAACTGGACCTTGTGAAATATGTGGCCCCCGATCGCATCTTCCCCCAGATCGGTGAACTGGAACCCCGAGGAATAGTACGGATGGAAGACCAGGAATAGGGTGGCAAATCCATTGCTTACCAGCAAAGAAACGCCCTTTTTCTGATCCTTCTTCGCCTCGTGCACCGCCAGACGGGATTCGTCCAGGCTGATCTCGCCCCCCGCATTGGTCAGAATCACCAGGTAGTCGAAGGTCGAATCGCTCTTGAGCTCGATCTTGCCGTCCGCCTTGAACTTCTCCTGAAGCACATGCTCCGTACACTTCACATCGGAAAACTGCTCGACGAACTTGGAAACTTGATCATTCGCGCGCCCGATCATGTCGTCGACCGCGGTTGTCCCTGCCCAGCAAGGCGGCATCGCCAGGCAGACTAACGCCGCTGCTGCTAAGAGCCTCACGACCCTTACAATGCATTTAAGATACCAAATCATTGACTCTTGCCCTTCTGACGTGTGTCAAACCGGTAGCCCAGCGTAAACAGCCACTGGTCGTAGTTCTGCGAGACGCCCCGGCTGACCGTGAAGCCCCCCTGCACGAAGTAGTGCAGGCCCATGTTCATTTCGACGTTGCTGGTCACGAAGTTGGTGTTGCTGTTGCTTGAGAATGTGGAACTGAAGTTCTGCTTCCCACCCAGCAATTCCAGGCGGAAGTTATCGCTGAGGCTCCGCGACACCGAAACCGACTCGTAATAACCGCTGCCGAACGAGCTGTTGAAGCGCGTGTAGTGCGCATCGGCGCGCAAGCGGACCCAGGGGATCCGTCCGAAGGTGATGCCATACAACGAGTTCATCGCGCTCGTGGGGTCACCCGACCGGTTGCTGCGGCCCAGGTTCGTATAGAGCCAGATCTGTTTCAGCACTTCCAGCCGCACCCCAGCACTGAATCCTTGGAACAGGTATTTGTCCAGCAAAGTGGTGCCGATCAGCGACGGATCAAACGTCGGCAGGTCCCGGAAATAGTTATAGTTGGCGTCCAATTCAATCCGCTCGACGGGCTGGAAGCGGACCGTCAAGAAATTGCGCCCAATTCCTGGTCCGGGAGCCGTAACCGCTTGGTTACCAGCAGGGCTGTCCGCTTGGAGTGTGTCGTAAATCGCCACATAACGCTTGTAGTAGATCCCGTTTTCGAAGAAGATGAACGGCCGATCGAGCTTCCACTTGATAGTGCTGAGGCCAATCCCCGAAGTACTCGTGTAGCGGAAATTCTCGAAGCTGCCGCCCTCGAAATTAACGAACGTTCCAGCGCTCCGGCGGTCCGGATTGTAGCTCCAGGACGTTGGATCGGGTGTCGAACCCCCGAAGACCCCGACTGTGGCGCCGCGACCCAGGCGCCGTCCCACGTATCCGCCGTCGATAGTGTCCAGACTCACCGCCCAGGGCAGATACATACGGCCGAAACCGGCCACCCAGTGCGAGTCGGGATTGTCGTAATTCATACTCAGGTGATACGTCCGGTTGATCAGGTCCTGAATGGTCGCCGTTCCCGAATAGCTGTTTGCGTTGAGTCGGCCCCGCCAGTATCCGCTCAGGTTCCAGTACGTCCCACCAATCCGCGTCATATCCATGCGGGCCATCAGGCCAAGATTCATGCTGGTACCGCCCGTGGCGCCGTGGAACGACGTTCCCATGTAGTCAAAACCCAGCCGGCCACGGGCGCGGTTCACCGAAGGCATGGGTGGCCTGGGGATTTCTGTGCGGGCCTCCTCATCGAGCGTGTCCCCTTCGGTAAAGGAGATCACCGTCGGATATTTACGGGTGGCGCTCAAGGTGCTCTGCTGCACCAATGCCTGCTCGTCTTGGGCTGACAGGTACGCTAGATCCCCGGGCGTTATGTCGCGCTTCGGAGTATGCACATCGGTGACCGCCGACGTCTCTGCGACCGATGTGACTTCCAACTCCGCCACGATGTGGTCATCGTTGCCGTCGGCCGCCGCCACTGTGGAGCTGGTCGCGGTCTCGCGAACCACCAGCTTCATTCCCTCGGAGAGGCCGGCACTGCGGCCTCCATCGAGATACGCCGCTCCCGACGCCACGTACTTTACCCGGAACGCAGTCCGGAAATCCGGATGGGTAGCGCGCAACGCGAAAGCAGAGGGAATCTCAGGCTCGATTGCCTTCGCGATTGTGCTTGTGCCGGGAGCGGCCTTTTCAGCCGAACCCGATTTGGGCGATGAAGTGACGATTCCCCCCGAAAGCTGACCCTGCCCCAACGGACTTGCCGTCTTCGCCCCAGGCACCGTTGCCGTCACACTGGCAGACGCCGAAGTCCCGGTAGATTCGACGCCCGTCGCAGGTTGACTCTTGTCGTCTGCAACAGAAGCCGTCGAAGGCGCTGCCGGAGGCAATCCGAGCGGGTTAGAGACCGTCGCACCCTGGGAAGCTTTGGAAGTCGCCGCCGGAGGCAATCCGAGTGGGTTAGAGACCGTCGCACCCTGGGAAGCTGTCGAAGTCGCCGCCGGAGGCAGTCCGAGCGGGTTAGAGACCGTCGGACCCTGCGAAGCTGTCGAAGCAGCCGCCGGAAGCGGAGCCGTCGTTGGTGGTGGTGTCACTATGGCAGAAAGCACTTTGGACGTGACGTTCGGTGCTCCCGCAGAACTTGTTGTCGGTGCCGCAGGCGTTGAGGGAGATGTAGCCGAACCGGCCGCGGTCGAGCTCGGTGGGGGGACGATGGCGGAGGCCGTCGCACCCGCGACCACTGCCGAACCAGCACTCTTCCCTGCCGTGCGGCCAGAGGCCGCGACCGCAGGAGCGCTCGTGCCAGCCGCGCCCTGACCAGTAGGAGCCGCGGTCGTTGTCGCCTTCAGAGAACCCGCCGCAGTTGTCGTCGGCTGACCCGGTTTGGTTGCAGCGGTGGGCGCGACGCTGACCGTTATCGCAGCAACCGGGCTACCGGCGGTCGCAACCGGGCTCACCGGCGTTCCAGAAGCCCCGCTCCCCGTCACAGGCGCCCCTGGATTGGTTGCGTTCGGGTTGGTGGCTGAAGTTTGTGGCGGTGGGACAGCTCCACTTCCCGGCGAACCTATGCCCGGAAACACCGTACCCTGCTGCAAGCTTCCAAGCTTCGGGTGAGCCGCCGAAGGCTTGGTCGCGGACGCGGTTGCGAGCGGCTGCGCACTTACGGGCTGTTTCTGCGGGAAATCGATTGCAGGCAATTGCGTCGGAACCGGAATCGGCGCCTGCGTGCTGATATCCGCTACCGGCGGAGCCGGCGGTTTGCGCCGGAATACACCCACCAGCGGCGCCGAAGCCGCCGGAGCCGGGCCATCGTGCCGGGCTACGTGCACCTCTTCCGTTGCCTGCACGCGCAATACGATGCTGTTTCCTTCCGCACTGAGTGTGTAGGGATGGGCGCTATCCAAGTCTACGACTACACGCGTCACGGGCGGATTCGCGCTGTTCAGGCCGAGGCGCACACCACGAACACCGTTGGCATTCAGGGGATAGCGTTTCTGTTTTGCGTCTGAGACAATACCGGGAAGTGAAAGCACCAGCCGGTCCGGATTTGTCGCCGTCTCGACCGACGGCCGTACCGCTCCGGTTAAGATTACTTCGATCTTGACATCCGCGCCCTCGCGCCTGACCTGCAGCTGTTCAACCTCGGCGGCGCCCGTTGCCCCGCTCTGCGCGGCCCCATAAGAGCTTGCCAGCAGGAGCATCAGTAGTAGTCGCGTACCTTTCATCACTCCTCGTTACTCGCGGGACCTTCTCCGCGGGGGGAAAGTAACCTCGTTCCAACTTGCCGGCTGGCGTCGAATCCGGCCTCACCTGCCCGTTAGTTCTTGTGGCACTGGTAGCAGTTAATGCTGTTGTACACATACCCGCCGACGTTCGGGTGACGGAAATTGGCCGAGTTCCCGCCCCCATGGCAATTCGTGCACTGGAACACCGAGTAATCGCTCGAATTGGTGTGGCAGGTGGCGCAGACTCCGTTCGCGTTACCGTGGTTCAGGGGGAAAAAATTGTGCGTGAACGTCGCGCCCGTCCAGGCCGCGGTCGTATGGCACGTGGCGCAAGTCGTCGGGAAGCCGGCCGCCTTATGATTTGGGTTGGTCGTGGCGTTATAGTTCGCCGAATGGCAGCCGAAGCAGTCGGTCGGCAGCGTCGTGTAGTTGTTGTTGACGTGGCACATGACGCAAGTCACCGCTGCGGTGGCGTGGAAACCGGTCAGCGGGAAGGTCGTATTGTTGTGGTTAAACGTCGCACTCGTCCAGTTCGCCGTGCTGTGGCACACGTCACACGTGGTCGGGAAGCCCACTAGCGCATGATTCGGAGCCGTGGTGCTCGTGTAGTTCGCCATGTGGCACGTCGAGCAGACGGTGTTTGCGCTCGTCAGGCTGTAGTTGCCGTTTACGTGGCACCCGGCGCAGGCCGTCGTCGCATGCAGACCCGTCAGTGTAAAGCCAGTGGTCGAGTGGTCGAAAGTTCCGTTACCCCAGTTCGTGGTGGTGTGACACTGGTCGCAAGTCTGCGGGAACCCCGCGGTCACGTGGTTCGGAGCCGTCGTGCCCTGGAAATCCTTCAGGTGGCACTGGACGCACGCCCCGCTCGTCAGGTTATAGGCGTTGTTTACGTGGCACGATGCGCATGCCACGGTGACATGGAACCCGGTCAGCGCGAAGCCTGTGGTTGAGTGGTCCCAGGTCGCGTTCGCCCACGACGTAGTGCTGTGACACTGCTGGCAGGTTTGCGGGAAGTTCGCCGCCGCGTGCGGCGGGGTGGTCGTGCTCTGGAAATTCGCCAGATGGCACGAAGCGCAGGCCGTGTTCGCGGCGGTCAGGTTGTAATTGCCGCTGGCGTGACACTGCACGCACTGCAGTGCGATATGCGCCCCGGTCAGAGGGAAGCCGGTGGTCGAGTGATCAAACGTCGCATTGCCCCAGGTAGTGGTGGTGTGGCACTGCTGGCACGTTTGCGGGAAATTCGCCTGCACGTGGTTCGGATTCGTCGCGGTCTGGAAGTTCGTCAGGTGGCACGAGACGCAAGTCGTATTCGCGGCGGTCAGGTTGTAATTCCCATTCACGTGGCACTGCGCGCACTGCAGCGTGCTGTGCGCTCCGGTCAGCGGGAAGCCGGTCGTGGAGTGATCGAAGGTCGCGCTCAACCACGAGGTCGTGTTGTGGCACTGCTCGCAGGTCTGCGGGAAGCCGCCCGTCATGTGATTGGGATTGGTCGTGCCCTGGAAGTTCGTTAGATGGCAGCTGACGCAAGGCGTATTCGCGCTGGTCAGGTTGTAGTTGTTGTTGACGTGGCACGAAGCGCAAGCCACGGTCGCGTGCGCACCCGTCAGCGGGAAGCCCGTGTTGTTGTGATTGAACGTAGCCGCCGTCCACGCCGTGGTGTTATGGCACTGCTCGCAGGTCTGCGCGAAGCCCGAACTCACGTGATTCGGATTGGTCGTGCCCTGGAAGTCTTTCAGGTGGCAGCTCACGCACGTGGTGTTCGTGTTGGTCAGGCCGTAATTCCCGTTCACGTGGCACTGCGCGCATTGCAGCGCCGTGTGCGCGCCGGTCAGAGGGAAGCCCGTTGTGGAGTGGTCGAAACTCGCGCCCGTCCACGCCGTGGTGTTGTGGCACTGCTGGCAGGTCTGCGCGAAGTTCGCCTGTACGTGGTTCGGTTGCGTTGCCCCCTGGAAATCCTTTAGGTGGCAGCTCACGCACGCCGTATTCGCGCTGGTCAGGCTGTAGTTGCCGTTCGCGTGGCACTGCGCGCACTGTACCGTGGCGTGTGCTCCGGTCAGCGGGAAGCCCGTGCTGTTGTGATCGAAGATCGCAGTGAGCCACGAACTCGTGGTGTGGCACTGCTGGCAGGTCGTCGGGAAGCCGGACTGCACGTGATTCGGATTCGTCGCGCCGTTGAAGTCCTTCATATGGCACGAGCCGCAATCGGTGGGCGTGCCTACGAACTGGTTGTTGATGTGGCACTGCGTACACGCCACATTGACGTGCCCCCCGGTCAGCGGGAACTTGGTGAATGTGTTGTGATTGAACGTCGTCGCGTTCCACGTGCTGGTGTTGTGGCAAGTCTGGCAAGTCGTCGGGAAGCCTGCCTGCGGATGCGGCGGATTGCTCGTCTTGTTGAAGTCCGCCAGGTGGCAGCCCACGCATGCGGCCGGTGTTCCCGCGAATTTGCCGCCCATGTGGCAGGCCGCGCAATCCAGCGTTGCGTGCGCCCCCGTCAGTGCAAACCCGGTAAACTGCAGATGGTCGAACTTCGCGCCCATCCAATTATCCATCGTGTGGCACTGCTCGCAGCCCGTCGGTAGGTTCAGCTTCACGTGGTCCAGGCCGGTGGTCTTGGTATTGACGAAGTCTTTCTGATGGCACGAGAAGCACATCGTCGACAGTCCCTGGAACTGGCCGACCGCCGCGCTCTTGTGGCAGGAATCGCAATCCAGCGTGGCGTGCGCGCCGATCAACGGGAAGCGATTCATGTGCTGATTGATCTGCTGAATGGCAACGTTCCAGCCCCTCACGGTATGGCACTGCTCGCAGTTCGCTCCCATCTGGCGCTTGTGGATATCAGCGTGACAGTCCGCGCACTGGGTTCCTACATTCGAGAACACCAGCTTGGTGTGGCACTGCGTGCAGCTCACGCCCTCGTGCATACCCCGCAACGGGTATTTTGTGGTGTTGTGATCAAATTCGGGCACCGCCCGGATAGGCTTCCAGCCGCTCAACGTGTGGCAGTTCTGACAGGGAACGCTCAGACTACCGTGCGGACTGCGCGAGTTTGCGGACGACTGCGATTGTCCGGCAGCTAGTTTCCCGCCAGGAAGAATCGCTAATGCGATCACGAAATGCAGCAGAATTGTCGATCCCAAGTGGTTACCCCAACCTTCACAAAAGGATTTCGACTCGCAAGACGGAGAGCCTAAAGAATTGTCAGCAAGAGTTATGAGAAAGAGCAGCAATCTGATACCCAGCAAGCTTATTCAGGTAGGGTTTGTTGTGGAAGGTTACACAAGTACATGTTTCCTTTGGCCAATCTCAGGGACGCCAAATTTTTGAACAACGACCCTTCAGATACTCTCATGTGCTCTACGCCCTTCCGAGTAAATGTAAGTTCTTCAGTGGGTCAGGCAGTTTTTTCCTCGTGCGCTTGCAACGAGGAGAACTACCTGATTTACGTTCAAATAATTGAACGACAATACACAAATGCCCTATGGCCGGGTGCGGAAATTTACATACTCACCGGAGTGTTTACAGACTAGCTCTTCTTGAGCGGCTTGATTTCCGGCCCGTGGCAACCCGCGCACTCCTTCGGCTCGGGCTTATAGAAAAGGACCTGCTTGCCGTCCACTGGACGCAACTGCTTGTGGCAACCGGAACAGACAACATTGCGATGTTCGCCCTCGAGCGGGAATGCCGCCCGCTTGTCATGATCGAACAGGGACGGCTTCCATTTCGTGGCGTTGTGGCAGTCGGCGCAGGGCGTGACCTGATCCGCCTTCGCGAACTGCTTGCCGTGGACGTCCTCGTGGCACTCCTCGCACTTTTCCGGTGCCTTCTTGAAGTCCACGTTGATCAGCTTGGTCTCGAGGTTGGGTGGCTTATGGCAATCGATGCATGCCACGGCCCGGTGGGCGCCCTGCAACGCGAAGGAAGTCTTGTCGTGATCGAAGTGGTCTAGTTCCCGCCATGACTTGGTGGCATGGCAGGCCTCGCATCCCATCGGCTTGCCGTTCGCCCCGGTCTTTATCATACGGTCCTGGAACTGGCCGTTGTGCACGTCCTTGTGGCAAGCGGTGCATGATAAATCATCGAAATGATAGGGAATTAGCGACTTCGGCTGGTCCTTCTCCGCAAGCTTGTGACATTCCCCGCAGGGCGTCGCAATATGCCCGCCGGTGAGTTCAAACTTGGTCTGCTTGTGCTGCGCCAGGGTGTACGTCGACGGCCTGTAACCCTTCAGATTGTGGCACTGATCGCACTGGTTTTCGTATGGTTTAGCGGCAAACTGGTTGTTGTGCTCATCCTTGTGGCAATCCGTGCATCGCTTGAAATTGACGATCGTGAAAATGGTGTCCTTGCCCTTGGGGGTGTGGCATCCGTCACATTTCACCTTCGCATGCCCGTCCACCAAAGGATAGTCCGTCTTGGCGTGAGCCTTCACGTCGAACAGCGACGGCTTCCAGCTCTGGACATTGTGGCAGGTGGCGCACTCGATGCCCTCGGGCCGTTTGGCGAATTGCCCGT
Source organism: Terriglobales bacterium (assembly GCA_035643915.1). Taxonomy (GTDB): domain Bacteria; phylum Acidobacteriota; class Terriglobia; order Terriglobales; family Acidobacteriaceae; genus Gp1-AA133. The sequence goes on from DASQPN010000128.1 coordinate 10,279, forward strand.
TGTGCTCGTCCTTGTGACAGTCGATACACTTCGCGAAGGGCAGCTCTTTCTTAAAGTCGCCTTTGACGTGACAGGCCACGCATTCGACGGTAGCGTGCTTGCCCATCAGCGGATACTTGGTCTTGGAATGGTCGAAGTTGTTGTTCAGCCCCGTGTTGGAAACCTTCTTCCATCCACTCGTGTTGTGACACGTCTCGCAGGTTTTGTCCGCAAAACTCCCTTTGTGCGGATCGGCGTGACAGTCATTGCATCTGCCGAACGGAATTCCCTTGTATCGAGGCGCACCATCGGCTCCCGGCGTGTGGCACTTCTCGCATTTCACCGGTTGGTGCAACCCGGTGAGCGGATAGCGCGTTTTCGCGTGGTCAAATTTCCCGGTTGTGTCCTTCCAGTCGACGTAGTTGTGGCATTGCAGGCAGTTCTGGCCGAGACGGCCCTCGTGAAAATCCTTATGGCAAGCCACGCATGCCTGGGGTATTCCGAGGAACGTCTTGCTGAGATCTTTCGCCTTGAGGTTCGGCCGCTCGGCCGCTGGAATGCGTTCGGGCGTGTGGCACTTGTTGCAAGCCGGACCCACGTGCTTGCCTTCCAATACGTAGCCGGTTTCCTTGTGGTCGAATTTTTTCGGATCCCACTTGATCAGCGTGAAATTCGCGCCATTGTGGTCCGAGTGGCAGCGCACACACTCCTGACTCGAGCCCGCCGGAATGTGATACGAGCCATGCAGGCCCCGCTTGGCCGCGACCCGGGTCCCGATATCCGAGTGGCAGCCGATGCACTTGAACTCGGGCTGGCTGCCGCCGAGCCTGTGGCATTCCGTGCAGTGAATGGTTCCGTCGAGGAATTGGTGCTGGCGCGCGAGCGGCCCGGGCGAAATCTGCGCCGCCACGCTTCCGGCCAGCAGCCACACGACAAATAAGAAAGGTGCCCACTGTACGGACAGGCGCGCCGCACCGCGGCAAACTTCCGCCAGTGGCTGCCCCTCTGCAGGACCAGGCCGCTCGTCATAGGTCTGAAGATCTTGCAACCGGTCACGCCCTTCTCGGCCGGGACGTTGCCCCGCCCCGCTAAATTCACGCCAATGCATGGATAACGAGGAGTTTACCAAGTCTGGCCGCACAAGCAACAGTGCCCGGAAGGGCACTGGAAATCGATCCCGCCCTGACCGGTCTCAACCACTTGACTTTCAGATCAGTAGATCGGCCTGTGGAGCTCGCTGCGCGACCAAAGCTCTCCGTCAAAAAATGCTTTGACCCATCGCACAGACGTGTCCAATCGCCTTTAATACGCCCAAAAAACGACCGCCCCGGTTTCGAGGGGGCGGCCATTCTGGGGGGTTAGGTTCGGGTGAACTCAAGGAGCGAAATCCGTACTCTGTAAAACGCCTCGGCTTCTGTCTCCTCGAGTTACTCTTCAGATGTTCTGCATTCGTCTGGCCACTCGAATGATTCCGCGCGATTTTCCGCAAGAACCCTCAACGATTTCTGGCTCAAGGCCCGGCAACGTCGGTCCTCGTCAGGATTCTTGGAGAAGCCGTGATTTCGTTCCACAAATCGCCCACCGCTCCTGGCATGTTGCGCCGGAGACCTAGGTCCCGTCTGGTGATTTTCGTCACACCTGTAGCGTCCCATGTCACAGCCAGGAGGGTCTCCCAGGCCTAACATAGTAGGAAGGGGAGGACTGCGATGTCGACAGCCTGGATGTCTCGTTACGCGCAGCGTACCCAGGGCGTCAGGAGCTCGGCCATCCGCGAACTGCTGAAGCTCACCGAACGGCCCGAGGTGATCTCGTTCGCCGGCGGTCTGCCCGCCTCCGACGTATTTCCCACCGACCGCTTGCGGGCCGCCTGCCGCAAGGTGCTTGAGCAGCAGCCCCACCTGGCGTTGCAGTACGGCGCCACCGAAGGCTACGAGCCTTTGCGCGAAATGATCGCCCGTCATATCGCTCGTTACGGTATTAAAGCCAGGTCCGAGAACGTCTTGATCACCTCCGGCTCACAGCAGGCGCTCGACCTGATCGGCAAACTCCTCCTCAACGCCGGCGACCGCGTGCTGGTCGAAGCGCCCACCTATCTCGGCGCGCTCCAGGCCTTCAGCGTCTACGGCGCCGGCTACGTCAGCGTCCCCAGCGATGAAGACGGCCTGCGTTCCGATCTGCTCGAAGCTCCCCTGCGTTCCGGCCCGAAGGTCATGTACGTGCTCCCCAACTTTCAAAATCCCGGTGGCACAACTCTCTCCGAAGTCCGCCGCCACCAACTTGTCCTGCTGGCCGACCAGTACGGAATTCCGATCATCGAGGATGATCCCTACGGCCAGTTGCGCTACGAAGGCGAGCATCTCACGCCGCTCGTGGTCCTCGATCGCGAGAACCTGCGCCGCGACAGCGGCTACTCCATCGGCAACGTCATCTATCTCAGCACTTTTTCGAAGATTCTCGCGCCTGGCCTGCGTCTCGGTTGGATCGTCGCTCCGCCGGAAGTCATCGGCAAGCTGGTGCAACTCAAGCAGGGTGCGGACCTGCACACGTCGACCTTTGTCCAGATGGTTGCTTACGAGGTAGCGCGCGACAATTTTCTCGACCAGCACGTGAAGCTCATCCGCCGCGTCTATCGCGAACGCCGCGATGTCATGCTCGAAGCACTGACCCGGTGCTTTCCGCCCGAACTGACCTGGACGCGGCCCATGGGTGGACTGTTCCTGTGGGTGACCCTGCCTCAAGGCATGGATGCCCAAAGACTTTTCGAATCTGCCCTTCGCGAGAACGTAGCTTTTGTGCCTGGGGATTCCTTCTATGCACCGAACGGACATCAGGACGACGCCCGCCGCCACCTGCGCCTCAATTTTTCCGCGGCACAGCCCGACCAGATCCGCGAAGGCATTCGCCGCCTGGGGGTCGCCGTGAAGCGGCAGCTGGATGAATTGCGGGCGCTCGCCACCGGTGCCCGCTAGCATTGCGTCCCGATGTTCGCAGAAGAAGTTCGACCCTTTTCTGGGGGCCGGCTTCAGCCCCGCCGAAGCGCCTTCTGAAAACCAGGGGCTTTAGAAGCCCCTGAGGTACAGGATGAAACTGTCCTTTGCGTCGTCCACTTGTTCCGCCTATTTTGCTGGGACACAATACCAACGCTCTGGCTCGCACCCCCGACCTCTCCATGCCAATCAGCTCGTAACCGCGGGCCGAAGCCTGCGCGCAGCTTACATCCTTATTTACACCCGGTTCTCACCCCATCGGGTGATCATTCAGAAGCTCTTCCCCCTGTGCTTGATGTAAAATCCGCTTGGTGTGTCGGGTTTCATAAGGGAACCTGCAGGGCGCCGGCGGTCTCGGGACAGTCGTTCTGAACTTGTCCCCGTGTTGCCGACTTGGCTTCCTTCCGGCGCGGTTCCGGTTGAGGCACTTTGCAGGATACCGTAGCTTGATCTCCTGTGTCCCCCCAGACAAGCAAAGTCCAGTCATTTGTGTTTGAGAGTCAAGCACACTTTGCTATTTGGCAATTAGGTTCCAGTCCCGGTGGTGAGTTCCGGACGACAGAGGTTGCTGTCCCAGGCGTTTGGCTTTGAGCCATTGCCGGTGAGCACCTGCTGACCAACGTGACTGGTGGAGTCTCGAAGGAGGCAGCCATGCAGTTCCGCACTTTTGCGCCCATCCGCCCCCAACGCGTGCCCGCCGGCCAGACCATCGTGCGGCCAGCGCTTCTTCTGCTCCTCGGAGTTCTTTGGAATACCCCTCCGCTGCGCGCGCAACAAGTCGGGAACGCCAGCGCGGACACCGACAAGCAGACGATCCAGACGCTGCTCCAACGCATCGAGCGGCTGGAAGCGCGAGTCACGCAACTGGAAGCTGCCCGGCAAACCTCCACTCAGCCCCAAGCCGCGGGCGTCTCTCCAACCCAGGCTCCAGCCCTGTCGACATCCTCAGTGGAAGCCGAACCCCGCCCTGAACAAGAGGCGGAGCACACCGAACCCGAGCGCATGGATATGAGCAAGACTCTGCTACGCATGCGGGGCTTCGGCGACATCGCGTTTCACGGAAGCAACCAGGCGGGCAGCACGACCTCCTTCTCCTTGGGACAGCTCAATCTGTTTGTCACATCCGACATTTCGGAGAAATTCAAGTTCCTGGGCGAAATTGTCTTTGAAGGCGGGCCCGACAACATCTATGGCTTAACCGGCGGAGAAATCAACAAGTTCAGCGTCGATCTCGAACGCTATCTGCTCCAGTATTCCCACAACGACTATTTCAACCTGTCTGTCGGTCGCTATCACACCGCGATTGGCTTTTACAACACGGCCTACCATCACAGCACCTGGTTCCAGACCACCACCGGCCGGCCTCTGCTTTTCGAATTCGAAGACCGAGGCGGACTTCTGCCCATTCACAACGTCGGCGTGTCGGCCACCGGACGGATCCCGTCCGGATTCCTGGGCTTGCACTATATCGCCGAAATCGGCAATGGACGCAGCTCCCGTACTCCCCTCGTCACCGAGCCCGTTCAAAACGAAATCGACGAGAACACCCACAAAGCGTTTAACCTGGCGCTGTTCGCTCGACCCACCGCGGTACAGGGGCTGCAGCTGGGATTCTCTGCCTACCGTGACCGACTCACACCACTCGCTTCCCCGAGTGTGGGTGAGACTATCCTTGCGGCCCACGCGGTTTACCAGGTCCCCAACTTCGAGTGGCTCAATGAAGCCTTGCTCATTCGCCATTCGCCGCTCGGAACCGCACGCGTGTTTGACACCCCAGCCTTCTATACTCAACTCTCGAAGCGCTTTGGTTCGTATCGTCCCTATTTCCGTTACCAATATATAAATGCCTCGAGTTCCGAGCCGATATTCCCGGACGTGCGCCTTCGGGCGGGTCCCTCGGTTGGGTTGCGCTACGATGCCAGCGAAGCCGTCGCTCTGAAGCTGCAATATGACTACACCGCATTGCGACAGCAGCCGGCGACGAATGCGCTAACCCTCCAACTCGGATTCACCTTCTAAGGGATACTCGAATGCGGCGTGTTGCAGGTGGGTTGATGATCGTCGCCGCTGCTGTGCTGCTGCTGGAGGTGTCTCCCAACGCGGCGGTAAGCGCCGCCGGGGCGGCTCCCCAAGCGGAGTCCGCTTCCGAGCAGAGCCTCGCGATCATCGTGAACCTGTCCAACCCGGTCGACAACCTCTCCCTACAGGACTTGCGCACCGTCTTCCTGGGTGAACGCAGCCATTGGCCGAACGGGAGGCGCATCACCCTCGTCATGCTGGAGCCAGGACAACCCGAACGGAAAGCTGTGCTCCGGACGATTTACCACATGAATGAGAGTGACTTCAGCCGTCACTTCCTGCAGGGATTGTTCACCGGCGAAGTCTTCGTCTCCCCCAAAACCCTGGCCAATCCCGTGGGTGTGCGCAAGTTTGTGTTCAACGTGCCCGGCGCCATCGGCTACGTGCGGGCCGCCGACGTCGACGGAACCGTGAAAGTCATTCGCGTTGACAGCCATCTCCCGGACGACAAGGATTACAGTCTCCGGATACAAGCTCATCCGGCCAAATAGTATGAGGGAGCGAATCAGTCGCGTGGCGCGAGGCGGGGCACACAGCTCCATCCAGTTGGTGGACCGCTTCCTGCACGAAGTTGCCCGCTACAGCTCCACCCTGTTGCTCTTGATGGTGTTCTGCGTGGAGACCGGAGTGGTGATCTTCGTGATTCGCGACTTGCGCGCCGCCGACCGCGAAGTCCAGAGAATCTACGCCGGATCCGTGCTCGGCCTGCGCGGCATCGGAGAGCTGCAGTATCAGGCCCAGGAGACCCGCCGCAGTACGCTCTACGCCTTGACCACCAACGACAGCAATCTCCAGGTGGAATATGCCGATCAGTCGCGCGCCGCCGACCGCCGCGTGACCGATGGCATTGCCGACTATCTGGCCCACGCACGCATGCCGCGCGAGGTGGACGTAGGCAAACGCCTGCAGCGTGACTGGCCCGCCTATCTGAAGGTCCGAGACGAAGTGCTGGCCTCGATTCTCGAAGGAAGCATCAAGGAGGCCGTAGATTTCGATCTGGCCGGAGGCGTGCCCTCCTTCGACCGCGTCCGCCAGGATCTGGAGGACGTCAAACGCCTCTACGATGAACAAGCCTCGCAACGGCTCGCCATCGTCGATGAGGCTTCCCGGCGTTCCGCCGGTCGGCTGGTGGGTGTTCTTTGCTTTACACTATTATTCGCCAGCGTTTCCGTCTGGGCGATCCAGAGAGCCAAGATGTTAAGCGCCCTCAAGCTCGCCAAGCTGCAGATGGATTTCGTGGCATCGGTCTCCCACGAATTGCGTACTCCCCTCGCCGTGATCTGCGCTTCAGCCCAAAACATCGCCGACGGCGTCGTGGAAGAGAAAGAACAGTTGGCCAAGTACGGCTCCGTCATCCGCAATCACACCCGTCAGTTGACCGAACTGGTGAATCAAATTCTGTTGTTCGCCTCCGCCAAGGAAGGCAGGACCCACTATGTCCTGCGCCCGCTGCAGGTTCCACAAATCATCGAAGCCGTCCTGCGCAATACCCGGGAAACCGTCGAGCAGGCCGGTTTCACGATCGATCCGCACCTGGAACCCGGACTCCCCGAGATCGTCGGCGACTTCTCAGCGCTCACCCAATGCCTGCAGAATCTGGTCGGCAACGCCGTGAAATACGGCGGCAGCCATCCCCACATTATCATCCGTGCCTTCGTCGAGGGAGCCGATCACCAGCGCGGCGAGGAAATCCGGATCAGCGTCGAGGATCGCGGCATCGGCATTGACAGTAGCGAGATCCCCCACATTTTCGACCCCTTTTACCGCAGTCCCGTCGTTACCGCTGCACAGATTCACGGGACCGGTTTAGGATTGCCTCTGGCCAAGAATATCGCCGAAGCCATGGGCGGAAGGCTCACGGTAGTCAGCAAACTGGGAGTGGGCAGCGTCTTCACATTGCATTTGCCCACCCGGAAAAAGAGTAGCCAACACATGGCAACTGTTGGATCCGATTCATTGACACGACCATGAAGGAAAACATTCTGTTGGTTGAAGACGAAGAAGCTCTGCAGATGGCCCTCAGTGACCGCCTGCGCAGGGAAGGTTACGTGGTGGATTCCGCAGCCGATGGCGAGGTGGGTTTCGAGAAGGCGACCACCCTGCCGTTCGACTTGATTGTCCTGGATATCATGCTCCCGGGTCGCAATGGCCTGGATCTATGTCGCGACATCCGGATTGCCGGTCTGGGCACTCCCATCCTGGTGCTCACCGCCCGCGGAGAAACCTCCGACAAGATAGTCGGCCTCAAGCTGGGCGCCGATGACTACGTCACCAAACCCTTCGATATGCTGGAACTCATGGCCCGCATTGAGGCGCTGCTGCGCCGGGCGCCCATCCGCACCGGGCAGGCGGTCTATCAGTTCGGCTCCATCCGCATCGAAACCCGGGCCGCGATGGATCATCGCGACGTAAAGGTCACGCGCGGAGGCGAACCAATTTATCTTTCGGTGCGGGAGTTTGAGCTTCTGCGCTACTTCGTGGAACACGCTGGCATCGTGATTCCGCGCGAGAAACTCCTGCGCGAAGTCTGGGGATACGAAGCCGGCACCTTTACGCGAACGGTGGACGTACACGTAGCCGGCTTGCGTCAGAAATTGGAGAAAGATCCCAAAAAGCCCGAACTGATCCTAACCGTCCACAAAATCGGCTACAAGTTCACCGGCTGACCGAGCGGTTGGCGCAGCGACGGGCGTCCCCGCCCGTCGGCGCGAAGCGCCTTCATGGCTGTCCGGCGCAAAGCGCTCCTGCCTGTTTTGCACGTGACCCAAAGTACCTGGGTGGGCCGCCCCGAATCTCGTCCCACGCAAAACTTAGGACCTGCGGGTCTCCAGCCGCGAAGCGGCGCACGAATGAAGCCCAGAGCGCGAGCCGTGGGCGGGAGCGCGGGAAATGAGTAGCCCCGGCGGGGCGAAACAACATTCCGGTGCACGCCGCCAACGCCGGATGAGATTGCCCGAGAGCGAGGCGACGCAGCCTGGAACCCACCCTAGGAAACCCTCCCAAACGGCTCTTCCATCGACGCACTCTGCCCCGTGAACAACTCCGCCCCGTCTTCGGTGATGTGCATGTCGTCCTCGAGTCGCACCCCGAACTCCCCGCGAATGTAGATCCCCGGTTCATCGCTGAACGTCATGTTCGCGGCCAGCTTCGTCCTATTCCCCCGCACCAGGTAGGGCCACTCATGCCCGTCCATGCCGATGCCATGTCCGAGCCGGTGTGTGAAGAACTTGTAGTCAGGACCATACCCCGCATCGGTGATCACCTTGCGAGCCGCCGCATCGACGGCGCCGCATTCCACGCCCGGCCGGGCCACGGCCAGAGCCGCACTCTGAGCCCGATGCACGATCTCAAAAACGCTCTTTACCTTGTCTGGCGGCTTTCCAACCACCAGCATGCGCGTGATATCGGACTCGTATCCTTCCACCTTGCAGCCCCCATCGATCAGCACAGGCACGCCCTCCCGGATCACCTGCGGCTGCATCGAACCATGCGGAAAGGCCGCGTACTCGCCGACCTCCACCAGCGAATCCCCGGCGAAGCCCAACTTGTCGTGCGCGGCCTCCACCAGGTTCGCCACTTCCACTTGCGTCATGCCGTCGCGCAATGCCCGATACACGCCCTGGTACGCGCTCCACGTCACCTTCGAAGCCAGCCGCATCAATTCGAGTTCGGCCCGGCTCTTGATCCTCCGGCATCCTGAGGTGACCGGAGTCCCGCCGACTAACCTGGCCTGTGGAGCCGCCTTCGCTACGCCCTCGCTGAACGCGAAGCGCACGGTTTCCTCGATCCCGATCTTGCCGGTAAGCTGTCCCCGATCTTTCAGTCCTTGCGCAATGCGCTCGTACGGACTCTCGTCCTCCTGCCAGATGCGGACGTCCGCCCGATCCCCTTCAGGCGCCTTCCCAATCTGCTCGCGAGCTCGTCCCTCTTCAAAGCCCGGACACACATAGAAAGCCTCACCCTTTTCCGGCAGCACCATCGCGAACATACGTTCCCCACCCCACCAGCGGATGCCGGTGAAATAGTTCAGCGAAGTGCCTGCCATCAGCAGCATGGCGTCCAGATCATTCGCTCCCATCAACGCGCGGGCCTTCTCCTGCCGCTCCCTCCGTTCCGCAACGCTGATAGGACGGGCCTGGTCCTTCATGGACCTCAAGCTGGTAATCGAAGCCGGAAGCGTCGAAGCGTTCGCATCCGGACTTGCATGCACAACGCTACTGCGCAGCAGCGCAGCGCCCGCGATACCTGCACTGGCTTGGAGGAATGTTCGTCGGCAAGTCATAGGTTTGCCCCCGCATTATAGGTCGCTGGCGGGCGTGATCCGCCTTTTCCACAGGGCAACTCCCCAAAAATCCGCGTGCAAAGCGACTTCTCCCGCTTTGTAACACGCTTTTAACTTCCCTCTAACCGGACTGTAACCTTTGTCGCTTATCAACGGGGGGACGTACTAAATGGGCGTGCTCCGATCCTGAAGTTTCACAACACACACGGAGGAAATATGCGCAGGTTTCACTTCGCTGTCCTGGCAGCCGCTGTCCTGGCTGCCCCGCTGTTCGCCGCGCCGCAACCGGCTTCTGGCGAAAGCCATATTCGCCACGTCTTACTCATTAGCGTCGACGGTCTCCACGCCCTAGACGTATCGAACTACGTCACAAATCACCCCAACTCCGCCCTGGCCGAATTGTCTCGTCACGGCGTCACCTATGCCAACGCGCGCACGCCCGCAAACTCGGATTCCTTCCCCGGCCTCCTGGCCCTCGTCACCGGCGGTTCGCCCATCAGCCACGGGTTGGTTTACGACGTCAGCTATGACCGCACCTACTTTGATCCCACGAACGTAACCTGCGCGGGCCGCGCCGGCAACAACATGGTGTTTGACGAAACCATCGACCTGTACAACTCCGCGAACCTGTCGCTAGATGTGATCGATGCCACCCACCTGCCCCGTCGCCTGGTCAACGGCGCCTGCGTCCCGGTCTATCCCCACAACGCAATCGAGAGCAACACGATCTTCGAAGTGGTCAAAGCCGCGGGTCGACACACCGCCTGGGCCGACAAGCATCCCGCCTACGACCTGGTAAACGGTCCTTCCGGTCATGGTGTCGATGACCTCTACACTCCTGAAATCACCAACGCTCCCGGATTGGACGCGACCGTCAGCGTGGTGTGCACGGTCGAAAACGATCGGAAAAAAGTTCAGGCAGTCCTCAACCAGATCCATGGCCTGAAGCATGACGGAACGCCCGGTCCCGGCGTTCCAGCGGTATTCGGCCTGAACTTCCAGGCGGTGAGCGTGGGGCAGAAGCTCTCCCAGGACAACTCCGATGGCAGCTGTGTGGACGACGTCGATCCCAAGCTGAATGGTCAGCCCGGTGGCTACCAGGACGGCGGCGGCACGCCGACCGACGTTCTGGCCTATGGCCTCAAGCAGACCGACGAAGCGTTGGGCAGCTTCATCAAGGCGCTTAAGGAGCAGGGTATCTACGAATCGACCCTGATCATCGTGACCGCCAAGCACGGCCAGTCCCCGATCAACCCGGTGAAGGTCAACAAGCCCGGCCACTTCGCCGACTTGGTCGCCGCTCTGCCGGATGCCGGCACCAATCTCGCCGCCCTCGCTCTCGCCAACGCCGCCGCTTGCAGCACCGGCCCGTGCGGTTTCGTGCAGGACGACGACATCGCTCTGATCTGGCTCGAGGACCAAAGCCAGACCCAGCAGGTGGCGGCCTACCTCAACCACAATGCCAGCGCGCTCTTCATCGATGAAGTGCTGGCCGGAGCCGAGATCAAGCTCAAGTTCAACGACCCCGCCACCGACAGTCGCACGCCCGACATCCTGGTACAACCTGTGTATGGCACCATCTACACCACCTCGAAGAAGAAGAACGAGGAACACGGCGGCTTCAGCTTCGGCGACACGAACGTCGGTCTGATCGTTTCGAACCCCGATTTGCACGCCCGCGTGATCAAGACTCCCGTGGCCACCTCGCAGGTCGCCCCCACGATCCTGCGAGCCTTGGGACTCGATCCCTCAGCCCTGAAGTCAGTCCGCCTCGAGCACACCGATGTACTCCCCGGCCTGCCCGAGTAACCGAACCACAAAGGGCGTCTTGCCCGAGACGTCCTTTTCTTTCCCGTCGGGCCGATGTCTGACCATGCCCGCGTGCCGCGCCTCAACAGCCTGCGGAAGAGCCTGCCAACGGATGAACTCCGAATGTCGGCTGTCAGCATCGTGGTGTGGAGCGGCAACGCGATCTGAATCTGATCCGCGCCCGGGATAGGCTGGCGCGGGGCCACGGGACCATGCTGATCAATTCGGGGGCGCGGCTTGGTCAAGAGCGGGGAAGGGACGTTTGCCGGCCTCCTGGTCGCAGGGTTTTGGGGCGCTTGTGTCCGCGGCGGTGCCGGCAGAGTGGGCGACGGGGACCCAGCCGTGATTGGAGCAGATCGCCGCTCTTACCCTACAAGTCCGGCATCTGGACCGGGCGATCGAGAACCTGGGGGAGCGCGACCCGGAAATTCGTATCTTGCGCACCGTGCCGGGAGTGGGGCCGATCCTTGCGACCGCCTATGTGCTGACCCGGGGCTAAACAACCGGCGTAGTGGCGGCGGCCCGCAAGCCGGCAGTGCTTCTACACTGCCTGTGGCGAAGCGGGCAGAACTACCAGAGCCCTTTCCACGAGCGGCAGCGGCGGTCGGGAGTGCGGCCTAATTTTTCGAATCGAGTTTCGAGTAGAATTTTTTCCGAAGCAGCGGGGGTGGAGCAACCCGGAGTATGGGCGGCCTTGCCAAGGTTCCTTGACATCTTGCGTTCCGGTGACTGCGAGCGGCGGCTTGGTCCTCGCCGCCGCGCTCTAGATAGCAGTCCCCTTTCATCGGTATCGGACACCAAAATACACCGAGCCCAGCGGCCTCATCAGAGTGCGGATAGAAGCACCGAGAGGAATGGACACGCTAACGATGCAACACCAAAAGCAAGACCAAAAAACCGCCGCCAAAGGAAGGTCAAAAGCAAAAGGCAACAACTTTACCCCTGACAGGTACCAGCCGTCTCATGGAAGCCGCTGAGGAACATGCTTCAGGCCCAACGACTTTCTCCGTGCTCTTTCAAGCTGCCCTAAAGCGGACATAGACTCGGCTGGCGGGAAAAACGCTCGATTCGGATCGGGCTAGGACCGCAGGCGTGCCGTAAGCGCTGCGCTGCGCCGACTACAGAACCAGGGTGCACATTAGAACCAGGGTGCACATTCCCACGCCCCGGACGGCGGCTGCGGACAAACATCGCCGCCAGCGTTACACTAGCAATCCATTTGCCACAAAATATTGGGCAGGTCAGATCGGATTCCACCAGGTCTGAGCAAGCAACCCACGATTCAACAAAGTTCTGAGCAACTCACGCAACCAAGGATCCATCCATGGCGGCTATTCAGGCAGCGCAGGCAGGCCGGGCAGGTACGGCGAGGCAGGGTTCACGCAAGCTTCCTTTCTACCGCGTCCTCTGGGTGCAGGTGCTGCTGGCCATGGCGGCCGCCGTGGCGGTGGGTTCCCTGTATCCCGAGCGGGCGGTCGCCATGAAGCCGTTGGGAGACGCTTTCATCCGGCTCATCACGATGATCGTCACGCTGATCATTTTCTGCACCGTCGTCAGCGGGATCGCCGGCATGGAGAACTTAAAAAAAGTTGGCCGCGTGGGCGGCATGGCGCTGTTGTATTTCGAAGTTGTTTCCACCCTCGCGCTGTTGATCGGTCTTGTGGTGGGCAACGTTGTGCGTCCGGGCAGCGGGTTCAATGTCAACGTGGCCACGCTGGACGCGAAGTCGGTGACCGACTACGCCGGACAAGCCAAATCCCAGACTGTGACCGAATTCCTGATGCACATCATACCCACCACGGTATTCGACGCCTTCGCAAAAGGGGATATTCTGCAGGTCGTTTTCATCGCAATTCTGTTCGGCTTCGCGTTGGCGGCTGTGGGACCGCGATCGAAGCCGCTGATGGATCTGGTGGAGGCCTTGACGGACGCGGTATTCGCGGTCGTCAATATTCTGATGAAGTTCGCGCCCCTTGGAGCCTTCGGTGCAATGGCGTACACCGTGGGCAAATTCGGTCTTGCGTCCCTTGGCCCCCTGGCCCGATTGATCGGAACTTTCTGGCTCACTTCCGTGCTGTTCGTGGTCCTCGTGCTGGGTGCAATAGCATGGGCGGCGGGCTTCAACATCTTCCGGTTCCTGGTCCATATCCGGGAGGAGATCCTGCTGGTGCTGGCCACCAGTTCGTCGGAAACTGCGATCCCCACTTTGATGGCCAAGCTGGAAAAACTGGGCTGCACGAAGTCGCTGGTGGGACTGGTCGTTCCAACCGGCTACACCTTCAACACGGACGGCACCAGCCTCTACATGACCATGGCTGCGCTGTTCGTGGCGCAGGCGACCAACACACAACTCACCCTGACCCAGCAGTTGACCATTCTGGCAGTCGCGGTTCTGACTTCAAAAGGGGCGAGCGGCGTGCAGGGCGCATCGTTCATCGCGCTCGTGGCGACGCTCTCGGTGATCCCAACCATTCCCGTGGCAGGCATGGCGTTGATTCTGGGCATCGACCGTTTCCTGAGTATGTTTCGCGCCCTCGTCAACATGATCGGCAACGGAGTTGCAACCCTGGTCCTGGCGCGTTGGGAAGGGGAACTGGAACGCCCAACCTTGCGGCGAGGCCTCGCCTGACCAGGGCTACACTTTGGCGGTTGCTCAATCCGAGGCTTGACCACGGGCGGCATGGTCAGCCTGTTTGGCTTCAAACTCGAACAGATTCAAACTCAAACAAATCACCGACCTGGCGCTCTATAAAACTGTGGTGGCTCGACTCCGGCAGATGCGGACTGAACGAAAACCGCTTTGCCACTCACCGGCTCATGGAAGGCTATTTCCCCACCTATTTCACACCGCCCACTGCGTCCCAGGGGATGGCCTGGATGGCTTCCAGCCCTGCGCGAAAGCGCCCCGACCCCAGAAACCAGGAAGTCCCGAAGGAACGCCAGCCACCGGCCCCGCACCTAAGTGCGGGGTTCGCTGTCCTTCCCAACCCCGAGTCCCCTTGGGGGGACGGCACTCGGCCCGGAACCGCGAAAGAACAGGCGCGAAACAGATCCGGCGGTACAAACAACCAAACTCGCCTCTTCATCAAAGAACATGTTTTGAACCAAGCAGCTACGCTGGGACCCCGCTTCCGATCAGCTGCCTCCACCTTTGTTGATTCTGTCGGTACGTTTTCTTCAGCCGAGCCATCAGCTTGGCGAGATCTTCGTTGGCCTGCAGCTTCGCCCATGCCGGATTGCTGGCAAACCACGGATAGTTCTCGTTCCCCAGGTAGAGCGCCTTGCGCAGCCAATGCAGTGCCTCGTTCGCGTCACCATCCAAAGCAAAATAAGTCGCGAGACGATACGCCATCTCACCGTCCGCGTCCGCCGATGCCAGCGTCTCTTCCGTGATCATGGCCGCCGCTTCCGCACGCTGCCCGGCAGCCAGGTAACACAGCGCCAAGGTGGGATACGCCACGCGCAGGCTCGTGTCCTCCCGCAATACCGACTCGAGCGTAGTGATGGCGTTCACAAAATCGCCCTGCCGAAAATCGAGATATCCCAGCGACGTCCGCAGCAGCCGCTGGGTCGGATCGAGAGTCAGTCCCTTCTGGATTTCCTGCCGCGCCAGCTCGATCTGTCCCTGGTACCCGTAGATGCGCGCCCGGTCGTTGTACACCAGCGTAGCCGCCGCCGGATTCAGCCGCAGGGCCGTACTAGCTTGGTGCAGCGCCATGTCGTACAGTCCATCCAGTCGCAGAATCGTCGCCGCCACCATGTGCACGTCATAGTCGTTGGGCGCAGTCTCCAGCAGATGATGCACCCCGTGACGCGCGCTCTCCTTCTCGCCGCGCGCAAGAAACGTGTACCCGCGGAAGATTTTCGCCTCCACCAGGGACGGATCAAAAGCCAGCGCCCGCTCGAACGATTTCTGCGCCGCGATCAGGTGAGTAGTCCCACCAAATCCGTGGCGCACATACTGCAGGTGAGTGATCCCCAACCCCGAATGAGCCGCCGCGAACTCCGGATCACATTGCAGCACTTCTGAAAAGCGCCGCAACGCCTCGTCCAGGTCCTGCCGATGCCGCGAGCGGAGCAGAAAACTCGTCAGCACCGCGCGCGCCTCCAGGTACTCCTCCGACAGGTTCCCCTCGCCTGACGACCTTCGCTCGGCGATGCCCGTCGGCTCCAGATGTCCCGTCCCGCGCAGGGAAGCAAACACCTGATCGCTGATTTCGTTCTGAATGGCGACCAGATCCAGATTCGGCACGGCAATCGTTCCGCCCGTGCGCACGGCCCCGGCCTCCGCTTCCAGCAATTGCCAGTTCAGTGTGAAGCCTTGCCCAGACCGCACGAAGCTGCCCCGCAACAGGTGCGTCACCAGCAATTTGCGCGCCGCTTCTAGCGGATCGGCCGGCAGATTCGACGCCGCCAGCGTGCTCGAGGGACGCACCACGAGGGACGGCAGCCGTGCCAGCCGCGTCGCGATCGCGTCCGCCAGCGCCACTCCATAGAAGGGCGCGTCATCCTCTGTGCCCAGCGACGTGAAAGGCAGAACGGCCAACGAATTGTGCGGAACTTCACCCGGAGCGCCGCCCATGAACCGCTCGGCCAGCATCGAAAAAATGCCCGTCTTGCGATCGGGTTCCGAGCCGTTCACGGCGAGCGCGGGCACTTCCACCGGCACCATGGCCTCGTCGTGCTGCAACGTCTTCATCACGGTGCGCAGGGCCTCGCGCATTTCCGCCGCCGACCCGTAACGTTGCGCCGGATTCTTCGCCAGCGCCTTAAGAATAACTTGTTCGAGTTCGGGCGGCATCTGCGGCCGCTTTCGCCGCGGACTGTCCGGATCGTAATACTGGATGGCCCGCACCACCTGCCACGCTGGCTGGTTGGGAATGGACGCCTCGAACGGGTGACTGGCCGTCGCCATCTCGTACAAAATCACGCCAAAAGAAAAGATGTCGGTCTGCTCGCTGCTCTCCCCCGTGACGAACTGCTCCGGCGCCATGTAGGCCAGTGTCCCGCCACGCGTCGAGTAAGACTTGCGCTTGGACCCATTGGTCGCCGCCGGCGCGATCTCCTCCGCCGTCTTGCGCCGCGCTAACCCGAAGTCGAGGATCTTCACCAGCCCGCCGTCGGTGATCATGATGTTGGCCGGCTTCAAATCGCGATGGAAGATGCCGCGGCGGTGCGCCTCCGCCAGCCCGTCGCTGATCTGTATGCTGATCGAAAGCGCCAGTTGCAGGCTCAACGGTCCGCCCGCAATCAACTGGGCAAGCGTTCGCCCCGGAACATACTGCATGACGATAAAACTGTCCCCCTCGAACTCGCCGACCTCGTAAATCGCGCAAACGTTGGGATGTTCAATCGCCGAAGCGATCCGTGCCTCGCGCAGGACTTTTTCCGGAGCGGAGTCGCCCGTCCCTTTGGGCATGCGCAACATCTTCAGCACCACGGGCCGCAACAGCTTGCTATCGCGCGCGTAATACACCACCCCCCCGGCGCCGGAGCCGAGCTTGCGCAGAATCTGATATTGGTTGATGACTTTTGTTCGCATCAGTCTCTCGAGTCTGGCGTCAGCGGTCCGAGTCCCCGGCCTTGAAAGGGCACGGCTTCAGATGTGGAATCACTCTCGGTTCGTTTCAGAGATGTCAGCCCTTAGCCCCACACGTGAGTGCAGGCTCAATCGCCTTCAAACCCCCGAGTCCTTCCGGGAAACGGCACTCTTCGTGTCCGGGCACGCCTTCAGCCATCGCGTACCCGCCGCACATCGATGAAGCCTTCAGGCGCTGTGCCTTCCAGATCGTGACCTTTCCACAGCCAATTCAGCCGTCCCGAAAACACGTTCCCGAGAATACCGAATACGGACTCTAGTCCCAGAGGTCAGGGCGCAAGCCTCAGCTCCTCTGCCAGGGCTCAGTCGCGATTTCTGGCTCACGACGCTGGAATCTGTATTAACACGTCGAAGGGAATCCCCGAATCTAGCAGGGCCGGCATTCTTTGGATGCGGTCGATTGAAAGAATGACTCTCGAGCTTCTACCGCGGAGTCGGCTAATTCGCCGACCGGGCGAAAAATCGCCCGCTCCCACGTGGGTCGCGAGTGAACCCGGCCCGATTACATTCCATAAAACCCGATTGCGTTCTATAAAAAGGGATGTGAAGGAAACACTTCACCCTGACCAGCGATCCTCCTGATATCCAGGCCCCTGCCCAGCGAGCAAGAGGTTCGGGCCTTCCCCTCCGGATAGCCGGTTCGCCGCCGCAACATGGTGCGGGGACGAGGATCAACTCGAAGACTGGATGCCGGGCCACACAGTGTCTATGAAATCAGTTGAGACTCACCCTCGAACCCGAGCGTCTCCCCTAGGGGGTTGCGCCGTCCAGGGGCGTGCTCACCCCGCTGCCGGAGTTTTCAGGTTACACGCTAGCGTTCAAATCGGCCCGCTCGTTCTATACTTCGGGCGATGGCAGCGGCTGCGGCCGCAAAAGGAGGGCCTCATGCCGCCAGTGTTCCGCAACGATCCCTACCCCGTCTACAACTTCGAAGTCGTGGTCACCGGCATCAGTGACGACGGAGCAAGCGTGAGAGGCTCGTTCAGTGAAGTGTCCGGCCTGGAAACCGAAGTGAACGTGATCGAATACCGTAACGGCAGCGAAAACAACAGGGTGCGCAAGCTGCCGGGATTGACCCAATTCACCAACATCACCCTGAAGCGCGGCATCATCGGCGACTTGACTTTCTGGAACTGGCTGGTGAACGCCATGCAGGGCAATGTGCAGCGCACTGAGGTCGCCATCATCTTGCTCGATGAGAATCGCAATCCGGTGATGCGCTGGAACTTCACCCGTGCCTGGCCGCGCAAGTGGACGGGGCCGCTGTTCAATGCCAAAGGCAACCAAGTCGCCATAGAGACCCTGGAGATTTGCCACGAAGGGATGGCGATTGACGGCCAGGTCTGAGGCTGCGTTGGAATCGCGTTATGCCTTCGAAGACAGCAAAAAAACGAAAGGTGGTCTCCGATCCAGATCCCTACGTGATCGTGGATTTTGTGTTTGATCGCGGGCTGCTGTCGATTTCGATCAAGAACATCGCCTCCCGGCCCGCCTTCGGGGTGCGGGTGGAGTTCACCCACAAGTTGATGGGGGTGGAAGGCACGGTGGAAGTCTCCGCGCTGCCGCTTTTCCGCGCGCTTGAATTTCTCCCCGGCGGCAAGGAGATCAGCACGTTTCTCGATAGCAGCGCTTCGTATTTTCGCAGCAAACAACCGGTGGAGATCACGACCCGCATTTCATACCAGGACGCGCGCGGGAGAAAGTTTGCGAATACCATCCGCCACAACTTGGAGATCTACCGCGAGATTGGCTATGGAGTGCGAGCCGGTGGCGAACAGTGATTGCGCCCGCCTTTACCCTTCGGACTGGCCGCCAAGTCGTGAGTGGGGTGGCCTGGTTTCGCCGTTGACTCTCCACATGCTTGTGAGCTGTACGGCGCTAATCGGGTGTATTCCCTCGAGCCCGTAAAGTAGCTCCACAAGCCTACGAACGATCCATGTCCCGGAGATCGTGGTGGAGGATCCCGACAGAGGTCAGCAGAACGATTTCGGAGACCATACGAGCGGGGGACGATGAGTGCGCTGATCACCGCGGCGCCCACGCTGGCACTCCGACGGGCTGCAGACGAACTGCTCTGGACGGTGAACGGAAAAGGAGAAAGAAACGTTGGCGGTAAGGACAGCGGCGGGTCTTGCGCAAGCCGACTCCTCAAAATGTCGGTCGTCATGGTGATGGTGATGCTGATCGTCATCGTCGTCGTGCGGTTTTGTTCTTGGCATTGTTTTTTGCGGCCAGTCGACTCAGAAATAAGATCCACCCGCGAGGGCAGCCAGTCCAGTTGCCTTCTCCTGGCTCGTCGCGACAGTGGCCACACCTGTGAACAGACCTTTCAGGTCATGGTTGTGGTCCCAGCGGAGCCGGCAGATAATTTCTAAACGAAAACCCGCTCGCCCCTCTAGAATTCCAACTTGCCCCCAGGCTTCCAATGCGCCGGCTGTGGAGAATGGAACGAAACGACGGTGGACGAAAGCGCCGGCCGGAACCAAAGCTACGTCGAAGACTGCCAGGTGTGCTGCAAGCCCAACGTGCTGCACGTTTCCTACGACGGGGAAACGCAAGAATTCCTCATCACGGCCGAGCTCGAATAACCGACCCACATCTGAAACGCCGTTCAACGACTCCGGGGCAGCTGCGCGCAGCAACCCCATCTCGCCGGAGCGCGTGGGGCCGGGGTATAGTCTAGGCGGTGCGTCTCAGGCAGACTCAGCCACTTCCACCAGGAAAAGGACAGAGCACATGGCAAGCTACAGCGCGGGTCGCATGGTTTCCCACAACATGGTCACCACGCAGTTTGAACTCGACGGCTACCGCGTGACGCGCACGCTCGGGGTGGTGCGCGGCATCGTGGTCCGCTCGCGCTCCATCTTCGGCACCATCGGCGCCAGCCTGCAGACCCTGGTGGGCGGCAACATCACCTTGCTTACCAACTTGTGCGAAAAAACCCGGGCTGAAGCCTTCGACTTGATGCTGCAGCACGCTGCCGAGTTGGGGGGCAACGCCGTGGTCGGCGCCCGCTACGATGCTACCGAAGTGATGCAGGGTGTCACCGAGGTCCTTGCCTACGGCACGGCGGTCTACGTCGAACCGGCCAAGTAGGCGGCCACAAGACAAACTGAGTTGTCGTAAGAAACCCCATGGCGAATTGCGTTCAATGCGGCCGGAAACTGCCGCCGCTCTTCTTCGGAAAGAAGCTTTGCGAATGGTGTGTCCGCCACGAGGCCGCGCAGCGCGGCGAAGAACCCGAAGACGCGGTCCAACCCGTCATGCCCGCGCCCTGGCTGGCCGGCGGCACGTCTTCCCCCAGGATGGTGACCCATGCGTTTTTCGGCATTTGTGTGGCGGCGTTCGTCGCGATGGGCGCGGCGACGGGTGGAGCCTCCATCCTGGAGCCCACGTCCCAGCAGTTGATCGAATGGGGCGCCAACTCCGGACCACTCACACTGGGAGGCGAATGGTGGCGGCTTGTGACGTCGTTGTTTCTGCACGTTGGCGTCATGCACATCCTCTTCAACATGTGGTGCCTGTGGGATCTGGGCGCGATGTGCGAATCACTCTATGGCCAGTGGACCTTCGCAGCGATCTACCTGATCTCCGGAGTGGGAGGCAGTTTGGCCAGCGTGTGGTGGCGCCCAGTAGGCGTGAGTGCGGGAGCCTCCGGCGCGATCTTCGGCCTGGTGGGCGCGCTGATCGCGTCGTACTACCTGGGAGAGTTTTCCCTTCCCCGCTTCGCCGTAACCGCCAGCCTGCGCAGCTTGGTCCTGTTCGTCGGCTACAACTTCGTCTATGGCGCGATCTTCGGCCGCACCGACAACGCCGCGCATATCGGCGGACTCATCACCGGTCTGATCTTCGGAGCACTCATTGCGCGCGCCGCTCCCGACCGCGATCCCTTCCGCCGCGTCGTCGCGCTCCTGGCCGTGCTCCTGATCGTGCTCGCCTGCGGAGCCTGGCTGTACCGCTCCCGTAGCTACCTGATCCACTCGGCGCGCGGTGGCCACCTGCTCGATGGAAACAAGACCGCCCAGGCCATCCAGGAACTGCAGACCGCGATCCGCCAGCGGCCCGACTATGTGCCCGCGCGTTTCGCTCTCGGTGTCGCTTACGTGCGGCGGCGGGAGTTCGCCGCCGCGGAAGCGGAACTGAAGCGTGTCATCGAACTCCAACCCGGGCACCAGCCCGCACGCTACGCCTTGGGGGTTCTCTACCTGAATCAGGGGCGCACGCAGCAAGCGAAAAATTCGTTTCAACAATTGCTGGCGTTCGACCAGAACGACGCCGATGCCCACCTCGGTCTCGGTCGGGCGCTGGCCGCCGAAGACAACCATCCGGCCGCCATTCAGGAGTACAAACTCGTCACCCAACTGGATCCCGAGTCTGTAAGCGTCTATTACCGCCTGGGTCTCTCCGAAGCCAAGCTGAAGAATTACGACGAGGCTATCGCCGCCTTCCTCAAGCGACAGGAGAACGGCGACGACTACGACACCGAACTCGCCCTCGCCGATGCCTACCGCGCCAAGGGTATGCAGCCGCAAGCGGAAGAAGCGACGCGCAAAGCCGAGCAATTAAAGCCCGGCAAGTAGCCGAGTCCGGTTGATCGGACAGCGCTCGTACCGCACCCGTTACCGAACCATCCATGCCCACGCGATGAACAGGATCTGCATCGGTGTTCGAAGCCACAACGGTGTAGCCACCCGGCCTCGCAGCTTCACGCCACGGCGCGCGGCACTGACATTTGCAGGGAACATAGCCCCCATGAGCAGAATCAGACCGCCTGCTGCCCAAAGCCGAGTGCTGGGGAACAGGAGGCCCGCCGCTCCCGCCAGCTCCAGCAATCCCGTGCTGAACACCAGCCAATCCGCGCGTGGCCAACCTGGGGGCACCATCGCGACCAAGTCCCTGCGCATGGGTGCAAAGTGGGAGATCGATGTAACAACGAACATCGTGGCCAACGCATCACGCGCGCAATCGATCCACGCGGAAAACGCGGGCACGCCCGCCGCGCCCAGTGCTCGATAGAGCAGCAGAGATCCAAACAGCACAATCAGCACTTGCATTCCGGCAGCACCCACCAATTTCAGACGCTGGAACCTGAACTTCGGGTTCGCGTCAGCAGTCCCTGCAGCACAGCGCTCCGCAGCAGACTTCGCATTCGATCCGGTCGCGCGCGCGGACGCCGCCCACTCCGTCCCTGGCTTCCAATTCAAACTCGGGCCGGTGACGCCAGCTCTCGAAGGGCCCCTTCGCCTGGATATCGGCGAAGTAGTGGTTCCACTCGAATTCCGTGACGCGGACGATCCACGTGCGCCCGCCAGGAAATGAGGAGGCATGTCGCGAAACCAAGCAACGATCTCTGACCCAGCGCCGCCAAGCGATCGCGCCGAGTGAGCCTCCGCCGAATCGGTGCCGAGGGAGGCGGCACCAGATTCAGCCTTTCGATGCGAGTGTCGCTGGTTGACGGCATGATGTGCGGCAGATTTTCGGGATTGGCGAACAAGAGGAACAGCCGCTCCATTCGAAGGGAACCCACTCCTCGAACTGAGCGCGGTAAAATCATCGGCATGCGTGCGCGCTATGCTCGAGCGCACTCACTTTCAGCGACCGGTAGTCTGCAGCCTGAAACCGCCGCGTGCACCCGCGATAGAAAATCAGATCGACCATCCCGGCGTGTGTAATTCGTTGCCGCGTTTCCGCCGGAATGATCACCACGTCTCCGGGCCCGACGTCGGCAGCAGGGAAGTCAGGGACCTCCACCCGTCCGCGCCCTTCCACGATGATGTAGCGTTCGATCGCTCGGTCCAATCCATGCCACGCCGTCCTGACACCCGGCTCGATGCTTGCGCGCGCGCTCGACAGCGCATCATCCGCCCCCCGTCTTGTAAGTCTCGATGATGTGACACCGCTCCGGCGTCCGAAATTCCGGCCAGGATTCCGGTCTCCACACTCGGCCCCTGGAAGGCCTAACGCTCTGGCAAAGCGATATCCACGGAATTGTCGAAAAGCAAAGGGAAATGAGGAGCGAAGAAAGGCCGAAAGAATCACTTTCCTAAACCCAACATCTTGTGGTCACCACCGAAGTTAGCTACAAGACTTGGCGGTTTTCCGAAAGCGACTTCCGACATCCCTCCAACCCTTAACTTTCTTATTGACAACAAACCATTTAGGCGTAGGATGTGGGAAAAAGTGGCAGTAAGTGGTCAAGTCTTTAGAGGTCGTGGGCAGGAGTGGGAACAGTTAGAGGCGCCAGTGGAATTTAAGACTGACACCCC
>DASQPN010000129.1:0-3473 GCA_035643915.1 Terriglobales bacterium
TGGTGGTAGCCATTTCACGCGAACTGGGCGTCCCAGTGCGCTACGTGGGTGTTGGTGAAAAGGCTGGAGACCTGTTGCCCTTCGATCCGAAAGAATTCGTGGATTCCCTGTTCGCTTGACGTCTTGTTCACCACCGAGACATCAAGTCACGGAGAAATGCGTGCCCAAGAATCCTGATCGCAAGTCTCTGCTCCGGAGCCTGCTGGACCGCCTGCGCCGGCTTTGCAGGCCGGAGCCCCATCTTCCGGGCGATCCGCGTGCCGATCGAATGGCTCCGCTACGACGCGGACCCAAAGGACGAAGTGGCGCTGCAGCCGTGGCCGAACCCGAGGAAGACCTTGGTGGCTTCTTCCCCCCGCGGAGGTGAGGGACCTCGCCTCCGACTCTGGGGCCACTGTGACGCTGTGTTCGGTTTTCCGTTTGCATGCCTGACCATCACACGGACGAAGAATTTTTGCGCCAGGCGCTCGACTTGGCCCGGCGCGGCATCGGGCTGACTGCGCCTAATCCCAACGTGGGTGCGGTGATCGTGGATGATCGCGGCGAAGTGGCCGGCACGGGCACACACATCTACGACGGCGTGAAACACGCGGAAATCCTGGCTCTGGAACAGGCCGGTGAAAGAGCTCGCGGGGCCACCCTCTACATCAATTTCGAGCCGTGTTCGCATCAGGGACGCACTGGACCCTGCGCCGATCTGTTGATTGCGGCCGGGATCCGCCGGGTGGTTGCTGGGGTCATGGACCCGAACCCACTGGTCAGCGGGCGGGGATTTGCGCGTCTGCGTGCGGCCGGAGTTGTAGTGGCCTCCGGGCTCCTAGGGGATGAGTGCCAGCGTGTCAATGAAGCGTTCGCCAACTACATTCGCCGCCACATACCGCTTGTGACCTTGAAAACGGCGATGACGCTGGACGGCAAGATCGCCCCGCCGCCCGGCGAGTCCGAGAATCCGACCGCGCTCGGCGCTGCCTCCGTCAGTGGAGGCTGGATCACCAGTGAGCTGGCCCGCGCCCATGTGCAGGAACTGCGCCACCAGAACGACGCCATCCTGGTCGGCGTAGGCACCATCATCGCCGACGATCCTTTGCTCACCGACCGCAGCGGCCTTCCGCGACGGCGCCCCCTGTTGCGCGTCATCGTCGACTCCCGTCTCCGCCTGCCCTTGGAGTCCCGCCTTGTGAACAGCGGACACGGCGACCTGCTGGTGGTTTGCTCTCTGGCGGAAGAAAAGCGCAAGCAGGCTCTGCGCGAGCACGGCATTCGGGTCGAACAGTTGCCGGCGGCCACGCCCGACGGGCGGCCCAATATGGCGAATCTTGTCCGCCTGCTAGGAGAACTCGAAATCACCAGCCTGCTCATCGAAGGCGGTGCGATGATCAACTGGGCCGCTCTCCACTCCGACATCGTCGACAAAGTATTCCTCTACTATGCACCGAAGATCCTCGCAGGAACGGGTTCGGTACCCTTCGCCACGACTTCCGGCTTCAGGCGCATGAGCGATGCCGCGCACGTGAAGTCCATCCGCCTGCACCGCTTTGGAGAAGACTTTGCAGTTGAGGGGTATCTACGGGATCCTTACCGCGATTGAGACTCAATGAAACTACAGCCCTCTGGCGCTCAAACCCTAGGGCACCCAGCAGGGACTCAGCGAACGGCTTCAGTGCTGGCGCTCCCGTCGGTCATCAGGATTAGCGGAGAGGCATTGGGCTCTTGGACGGGAAGGGAAACGGCTTGCGCTCCCCGAACAGGGGCAAGGCCCAGACGTCGGCTCCGTTTTTCGTGCCGATGTAATCAGAAGACGATAAAACGGCCATCCGAAGACCACCGTCGACCTCCGCGTTCCCTTCGACAGAGAGAAGGAGTTGTTGGTGGCATCCGCCGGCGAAGGGCTTGACATAGATTTCCTCTTTTCCGCCTCGCGTGGAAGTAAAGGCGACTGGCCGGCTGTCCGGGGACCAAGCGGGATAGAGTAGCAGTCCTCCGGGGTGGAGGAAAAGCTCAACGCTCCCTAAAAGACCGACTCCGCCACGGGATGGGCGGTTCCAGACAGCGCAGCGTACGCACATCGAAGGCTGCGCCATCAGGCTGGCGCCCACGCAGAAAAAGGAGCTATCCGGGCTCGGTGTATTGCGCCAGGGATCTGCGGTCGAATCCGCCCACTCCGGCAGGCCTCCCACACCCGCGGTCTTACGCGGTCTTGGATGTCTTGAATCGCTCGTGGCGGGTCCGGCGGCAGAAAGCAAAGGCGGAACTTAATTGTCCCCCGTAGACTCCCGGTGCCTCGCTCGATTTACCATGGACTGGGAGGTCTTCATGTTCACCGGCATTATTGAAGAAGTCGGGAGAGTTACGAGGATCAAAGAAGAGCACGGCACACGCCGCCTGACCGTCGCAGCACCACGCCTTGCCAAGGAACTCAAGAAAGGCGACTCCATCGCAGTCAGCGGGGTATGCCTGACGGCCGTCGATATTTCCTCCAAATCCTTGAGCGCCGACCTGGCGGAAGAAACCTGGAACCGCACTTCTTTCTCCCGCATGCACGAGGGTGCGCTCGTAAATCTAGAGCTGCCCATGCGGGCCGACGGACGTTTCGGCGGACACATCGTCCAAGGTCATGTGGACGGAACGGGTGAATTCCTCGCCCTGGACCGCATCCCCGGCGCCGAAGACTACTGGCTGCACATCCGTATCCCCGCCGAACTCGAGCGCTACGTCATCTTCAAAGGATCGCTCAGCATCGAAGGCATCAGTCTCACAGTGGCCCAGATCGAAGGCGCCGAGGTGACCGTCGCGATCATCCCGCACACCTGCGCAATGACCAACCTAAAGTCTTTGAAGGCTGGCGATCCAGTCAATCTCGAAACCGACATGATCGCGAAATACCTTGAAAAGATGATGCAGAGGGAATCCGCCAACCGCCCACTGACCATAGAAAGGCTCGTCGAGCAAGGATTTTAGGGATCGCCGCAAATAGTCCCCGGTTCCTTCGAATGCTGCGACCCTGCGCCCGATTGCTCATTCCCGGGCAACCCCGCGAGCTTTCCGGGCCGCGGTACCCAGGCCGCCGAGCGCGTTCTGGCGGCCTTTAGCTGCTCGGGTGGCATTCGGTGGGCGATGCTCTTCATGCGCGCGACGCTGCGCTGGTCCCCGCGGGTCGCCGCCAGGCTGTACCACATGTAAGCCGCGATGCAGTCGAGTGGTACACCTTTCCCCTGTTCATAGAGATAGCCCAGATCGGCTTGGGCTGCGACGTATCCCTGATCCGCCGCCCGCCGCACCCAGCGAGCGGATTCCGCATAGTCACGGGGCACACCTGCACCCGTGTAGTACAGAACGGCGAGGTTGTTCTGGGCTTCGGGAACGCCCCGCTCGGCGGCCGCATGAAACCAGAACGCCGCTTCCTGAAGGTCCCGGCGAACGCCTCGGCCTGTGAAGTACATCGACGCCAGATTGGTTTGTCCCGTTGGGTCTCC
>DASQPN010000130.1:0-4810 GCA_035643915.1 Terriglobales bacterium
GTGAGTGGAACGACAGTCAGCCGATTTACCGCCAGCTTCGCGACCGTGTCGTCGCCATGATACTCGACGGCGTGCTCAAAGAAGGCGACCCGCTACCGTCGGTGCGCAATGTCGCGGCCGAATATCGAGTCAATCCGCTCACGGTTCTGAAGGGCTATCAACAACTGGTGGACGAGCAACTGGTCGAAAGTAAGCGAGGTCGCGGCATGTTCATCAATGCGGGCGCGCGCAATCTGCTTCTGCGGGGCGAACGCCAGAAGTTTCTTGCGGAAGAATGGCCCAGGGTCTATGCAACCATTCAACGGCTCGGACTGAAGGCGGAAGAACTGCTGGATGGGGCCGCAAACCACCGGTCGTCGCCGGATGCCGCACAGGCGAAAACCGAAGTGAAGGAGGGCTGAAGCCATGGCATGCATAGAAGCACGCGGCCTCCGCAAGGCCTTCGGCACAACCATCGCGCTGGACGGCGTCAATTTGCGTGTGGAAGAGGGCCGCATCCTCGGACTCATCGGTCCCAACGGCGCGGGCAAGACCACCGCGCTCAACGCGATTCTCGGCCTCACCCCATATCAGGGAGAGCTGAACGTGCTCGGGCGCGACCCCTGGGCCGAGCGCGATCAGCTCATGCGGGATGTTTGCTTCATTGCCGATGTCGCCGTGCTGCCGCGCTGGGCGCGGGTTTCGCAGGCGCTCGACTACGTCGCCGGCGTGCATCCGCGATTCGATCGCGCGAAGGCGGAAGGTTTTCTTGCGAAGACCACCGTCAGGCTC
The DNA here is from genome assembly GCA_035643915.1 of Terriglobales bacterium. GTDB lineage: Bacteria > Acidobacteriota > Terriglobia > Terriglobales > Acidobacteriaceae > Gp1-AA133. The sequence continues at coordinate 772 of DASQPN010000130.1, forward strand.
GCCAGCAAGGTCCGGGAATTGTCGAAGGGCATGGTGACCCAACTGCACCTCGCTCTGGTCATGGCGATTGACGCGAAATTGCTCGTGCTGGACGAGCCGACGCTGGGCCTCGACATCCTGTATCGCAAGCAGTTCTACGATTCCCTGCTGAACGACTACTTCGATCGCAGCCGCACCATCGTCGTGACGACCCATCAGGTGGAAGAGATCCAGCACGTCCTCACCGATCTCATGTTCATCAACCGCGGGCGCATCGTATTCGATTGCCGCATGGAAGAATTGGAGTCGCGCTATCTGGAAGTGATGGTGCATCCCGAGCAGGTCGCCGCGGCAAGGGCGCTCAGGCCGATGCACGAGCGCCAGGTGTTCGGTCGCAGCATTCTGCTGTTCGATCGCGTCGATCGCCAACAACTCGCCCCGCTTGGCGACGTGCGCACGCCCAGCATCGCTGACTTGTTCGTTGCCGTGATCGGCAATCAGTCCGGCCAGGCACAAGGAGCGGCTCGATGAATACTCAAGCGAACGCCATACCCGACTCTCCCCTCGAATCGCAGGGAATCGCGCCCGCGGTCCTCTCGGCGACTCGGCCCATGTACTGGTCGGTGCGACGCGAATTGTGGGAGTACCGTTCGATCTATATCGCGCCGCTGGCCGGCGCCGCCCTATTTCTGTTCGGCTTCTTGATCAGCACGATTCATCTGCCGGACAAGATGCGTGCCGCGTTGGCGCTCAACCCGGTAGAGCAGCGCAAGTTCATCGAGCAGCCGTACACCTTCGCTGCGCTTCTGATCATGGCGACTGCTTTTATCGTCGGGGTGTTCTACTGTCTCGACGCGCTGCACGGCGAGCGTCGGGATCGCAGCATCCTGTTCTGGAAGTCGCTGCCGGTTTCCGATCTCACGACCGTGCTCTCGAAGGCGAGCATTCCGCTCGTGGTTCTTCCGCTCGTCACCTTCGCGATCACCGTTGTCACGCAATGGATCATGCTTCTGCTTAGCACCGCAGTACTGCTGGAAAGCGGCGTGAGTGTCGCGACGCTATGGACACAGTTGCCCTTGTTCCAGATGTCGTTGATGCTGCTCTACCACCTTGTGGCCATTCATGCGCTCTGGTATGCGCCAATCTACGGATGGCTGCTGCTGGTCTCAGGCTGGGCGCGGCGCGCGGCATTTCTGTGGGCCGCCTTGCCGCTGCTCACGATCGGCGTCGTCGAGAAGATTGCCTTCAACACTTCGCATTTCGCCGCCATGCTGGAGTACCGCATGAGTGGCGGCGCGGAAGGTGTCGCCTTCCCACCGGGTAGCATGTCGATGGATCCGCTGACACACCTCACTCCGGGTCAATTCCTGATCAGCCCGGGGCTGTGGATCGGCCTAGCAGTCGCCGCGGCATTCCTTGCCGCAGCCGTCCGACTGCGCCGCCATCAAGGACCGATCTGAGTCGCATCAGCCTTGATTGCAATTCCTCCCCAAGGAGAGGCGATGATGAGCACAGCAGTAGGGATGGAACAGATTCGAGAAGCGTCGCCGCGTTTCAATGCCAGGATCGCCGCGGTCTTCTCTTTGCTCACGATACTGGCGAGTGACCGCCGACGCCTTCGCTCGTAACCGGCTGGTGGTATCGGACGACGCCGCGGCTCCCGCGACCAACATCATGGCGCACGAGCCGTTATTCCGGTTGGGCTTCGCAGCCGACATCATCGCGTTCGCGAGCTACATCGCTCTGACGGCTCTTTTGTACGAGTTGCTCAAGCCCGTGAACAGGAGCCTCGCCTTAGTCGCAGCGTTTTTCAGCCTGGTGGCATGCGTGGTTCAGGGCATTAGCAGCCTGTTTCATCTCGCTCCCCTGGTCCTGTTCGGGGGGCGCGCCGTAGTTGAGCGCATTTACGGTGGAACAGTTGCAGGCGCGGGCGCTCGTGTTTCTCAGACTGCGCGCCGCAGCCTACCACAACATCGGCCTGGTATTTTTCGGATTGTATTGCCTCCTGGTCGACATCCTCATTCTCAGGTCCACCTTCCTGCCGCGCATCCTTGGCGTGCTGATGGGACTTGCCGGTTTAAGCTACCTGCTGTTTCTGTCACCACCGCTCGCACGGTCTCTCGAGCCCTACATTCTGGTTTTCCCCGGCGTTGGGCAAATATCGCTGACCCTGTGGCTCCTGGTGATCGGCGTGAACGCTCAACGATGGAAGGAGCAGGCCAGTCCTTCACGATTGTGAATGGCGCTCTTGCGGTTGATCCGCGTGCGAATTTCCCGCGACATTTCGCCAAACATCCGAATCGCGGGTTGGGGAATCTAATGCACCATGCGGGTACAAAAACGCCTGGTCCCTCTGATTGCAGTGATTCAGTCCGTTCTTTTCTTGACACATCTTCTTCTCTATGAGACGTGGACATTTTCGTCCGCAGGAGGCGATAGTTCTGGGGCGCTGTGGATCAAACTGGTTCTCGGCTTTTTGTCGGTGACCTTTGTTGCCGCTTCGCTCCTCGCCTTTGGCTATACCAATGCTGCTCTGCGCGCGTTTTACAGGGCGGCCGCGGTTTGGGCGGGTCTGTTGAGCTTCCTCGTCCTGGCAGCGGTTTCCTCCTGGATTGTTTTCGGAGTTGCGCGGGTGGCTGGGCTGGCCGTGAACTTCCATCGGATAGTGGAATTGCTGTTCGGGGCTGCATTCGTGGCCGGACTCTACGGAGTTTTCAACGCCAGCTGGACGCGAATCACGCGAACGACGGTGCGGCTCGCGAACTTGCCGCTGGCGTGGCGCGGGCGAAGAGCGGCGCTGATCAGCGACGTGCACCTAGGGCACGTGCGAAACGGCAGTTTTCTGCGGCGCATGGTTGCGAAGATTTTGAGGGAAGAGCCGGACGCGATTTTTATTGCTGGTGATTTGTATGACGGCACGGCCATCGACGCGGGACGAGCCGCGGAGCCATTGAACGAGCTCGTGGCGCCCCACGGCGTGTATTTTGTCGCGGGAAATCACGAGCAATTTGGGGACGACAGCAAATATCTGCGCGCCATTGCGGCGGCCGGGGTGCGAGTGCTCAGCAATGAGAAGGTGGAAGTGGACGGTTTGCAGATTATTGGCGTGCCGTACCGGAGCGCGACCCAGAACGGGCAGTTTCAGTCGGTGCTACACGGCATCCGCTTGGATCGCGATCGCGCGAGTATTCTGTTGACGCATGCGCCCGACCATCCGGAGATCGCGGAGGCCGCGGGCGTTTCCCTGCAGCTGTCCGGGCATACGCACCTTGGGCAGTTCATACCTTGGAGCTGGATGGCGCGGCGGATTTACCGGCAGTTTGTGTATGGCTTAAGCCGGATCGGGAAGATGCAGGTTTTCACTTCGAGCGGAGCAGGAACCTGGGGACCGCCGCTGCGGCTGGGATCGAATCCCGAGATTGTAGTGCTTGAGTTCCAGTAAAGTTTACGCGCTCTCGGCCGCCCGGAAACCGAGAAACAAAATTGTAAATCACTACAGTCCGATCTAATCAGGAAGCCAGGCGTTGTCCCCTTCGATTTCGACAAGAGAAGCAGTGATTGTGACCGAATCGCTGGCGCCGCTGAAATGACGTAAGGGAAGAGTCGCCGACAAACCATCCACCATGACGCTGATCGCACCTCGCCGGACATCCGTCTCTTGGTACTGACGCGAAGGCTGGAGGACAGACCATTCGTAAGAGGATTGGGCCTGGGCAGTGGTCGACTGTGCCTGTACAGTATGTTACTCTAGGTATAGATCAACATACCCTTGTTATGAACAAGGCTTCCAGCCCATGAAATCCTCTGAATGCCGTGATCTGTTTCCCGGCGCACTGGAGATGATGATCCTCCAGACCCTGAAGCGCGTGCCCATGCATGGCTATGCCCTGGCGCGGCACATTAAAGAAACCTCCGATCAACTGCTTGAGATTGAAGAGGGATCGCTATATCCCGCTCTTCAACGCATGCTCAAGGAGGGCTGGGTAAAGGCCGAATGGGGCGTGTCCCGGACCAATCGTCGCGTTCGCGTCTACCAATTGACAAAGGCGGGAGCAAAACA
>DASQPN010000131.1:0-26212 GCA_035643915.1 Terriglobales bacterium
TGCGCGACTGGGGAGTTTTTTTGCGCGCTTCTTTCCCTCCCTTCGCAGATCTCGCCCGCCAAAGGCTTTCAACCGCAAAAGGACGCCAAGAACACTGCCCTCCCGAAGCGGCAGTCGCTTTCAATTGGCCTCCTCAATCGCCGACTTTGGACAGCGCCTTGGCGATGGTCGCGTCCGCGAGCGGCGCCATGATCTTGTAGCCCGCTGGGTTCGGGTGCAGGCCGTCGTCGGCAAGATCCTTCTTCAGAAAGCCTTTGTCGTCGACCATTGCGCTGAAGTAGTCGAGGTAGAGGCAATCGTGCGCGGCACAATAGTCTTTGAGCCAGCGGTTGAGGGCCAGGATTTTTTCGGGCGGGCGCTGGGTGAACATATCCCCGGCGCGGTCGGTGTATTCATGCACGGGAAGGACGGACGAATAGATCAGGCGGATGTTGTGCAGCCGCGCCAGTTCGGCCAGCGTGCTGTAGTTGGCTTCGATGTCTTCGAGCGAGACCGGACCGGTATTGCCGGCGATGTCGTTGGTGCCGGCGAGGACCACGACCGCTTTGGGCTCGAGGTCGATGACATCCTGGCGGAAGCGGACGAGTAACTGAGCCGTCGTTTGCCCGCTGATGCCGCGGTTCACGTAGGGCTTGCTGGGGAAGTACTCGTCGAGCTTCCAGCCGTCGGTGATCGAGTCGCCGTAGAAGATTACGCGGTTCTCCTCGGGCGCGGGCGGCTTGAGAGCGGCATTGGCGCCGCGATAACGGGCGAGTTCGCCGAAGTCGTTCATGTAGACCGAAACGCGGGAGTTTCGCCACTGCGCGAGCCGCTCGGAACCGGTGAGGGGCTTGGTGGGGGGCGAGGTGGGCTGCTGGGCGACAGTGCCGACGCACAAGAGCAGTAACAGGCCAAGCTGACCTAAGATGATGCAGCGAGACTTCGGAGCCATGGTTTGCTTCCTTTCCGGGCGAGAGCATTTTACAGGCGCCTTCACAAGATTCTAGGGAACACGACCGGGCCGTGGCTTGCCTGGCTTCCTTGAGCGACCAACGAGACGGCTCGCCGCTGAACCCCCAGCCCGCGATGAATAGCCGCCCTAGCGTCACTTGAAAATGAGTCTGGAGTCCTCTTCCGCCGCCTTGCCCCGCTGTGATTAACCGAACTCACATCCCGTCATAATTCGGTCCGCCCCCGCCCTCGGGCGGAACCCAGGTGATGATCTGGTAGGGGTCGGCGATGTCGCACGTCTTGCAGTGCACGCAGTTGGCGGGGTTCAGGCTAATGCGTTTGCCCTCGGGCTGGGTCGCGTCTTCGACCATTTCGTAGACGTTCGCGGGGCAGAAGTTCTGGCAGGGGCTGCCGTACTCTTTTACGCAGCGCGTGTTGCAGATGTTGGTGTCGTGAATGACCAGGTGCGAGGGCTGGTCTTCTTCGTGCTTCGTTCCGGAGTGGTACAGGTCGGTGAGCTTGTCGAAGGTGAGTTTGCCATCGCCTTTGGCGGGGCCGAGGAGGTGGGCCTCGTCGCCGCCGTCGGCGGGTAGCTCGGAGAGCTTCTTCATGTGCTGGTGGCCGGGGTGCGCGGGATAGCGGTTCCAGAGGCCGCGGCCGCCGGTGAGCTGCTGCAGTCCGGCGTGGAACATGCCGGCGAGGAATCCCTTTTCAAAGCCCTGATGGAAGTTGCGGACCTTCCAGAGTTCCTCTTTGATCCAGCTGGAGTCGACCTTCTGCTGGAACTGGGCGAGCGCAGCGGCGGAGTTGTCGTTCGTCTTGAGCGCTTCCAAGGCCGTTTCGGCAGCCAGCATGCCGCTCTTGATCGCCAGGTGAATGCCTTTCAGACGCTGCGAATTTAGAAAACCGGCGGAGTCGCCGAGAATCATCCATCCGTTGCCGGCGACGGGCGGGATCGCCCACCAGCCGCCATAGGGGAGCGACTTGGCTCCGTAGCGGATCATCTTGCCGCCTGCGAGCAGGCTGGCGATGAAGGGATGCTGCTTGAAGTCCTGCAGAACGTGCTGCGGATCGAGGCGCGGGTCGGGATAGTCGAGGCCGGTGACGAAGCCGAGCGAGACGAGGTTGTCTTTGCTGCCGTAGATCCACGCGCCGCCATATTCCTTCGTGGTGAGCGGCCAGCCCATGGTGTAGATGACTTCGCCCGGGACGATGCGTCCGGAGGGAACTTCCCAAAGTTCCTTCACGCCGACGCCGTAGGTTTGCGGGTTCGCATCTTTCGCGAGGTTGAATTTTGCGGTGAGCTGCTTGGTGAGGGAGCCGCGCGGGCCTTCGGCTAGGATCGTGACCTTGGCTTTCAGGTCGTAGCCAGGCTCGAAGTTTGATTTCGGCTGGTTCCGCTTGTCGACGCCTTTGTCGTCGGTACGGACACCGGCGACGCGGTCGCCATCGAGCAGAAGCTCCGATCCCGCGAAACCGGTGAAGACCGTGATGCCGGTCTCTTCCACCTTGCTGCCCAGCCATTTCACGAACTTGTTGAGCGAGACGACGTAGTTGCCATGATCACGCAACGGTGGCGGCGTGATGGGAAACTTGAACTTCCTCTTCGCAGTGAGGAAGTAGACAGCTTCTTGGGTGCACTGCGCATCGATGGGCGCCTCCTTCTCGAAGCCGGGGAGCAATTCGCGCATAGAGCGCGGGTCGAGCAGCGCACCGGAGAGACAGTGCTGGCCGATCTCGCGGGCTTTTTCAAGGACGTAAATGCTTTCCTTGCTGAGCTGGGCGTCAGGATTCTTGGCGTTGTGTTCGTCGATGAGTTGCGAGAGACGCAGGGCACAGGCCATGCCGGCGGGGCCTCCGCCGACGATGACCACGTCGGCGTCCATTTGGGGGCGGGTGATGTTTTCGAGAGGTTTGCGGAAAATCAGCATTTAGCAATTGGCCCTTAGCCAAGCAACTTTCTCTCCTGCTCCGAATTCACCTGGATAAACGCAGATCATCAGGACTGCACATTGTAGTGGTTCCATCAGGGCTTTGTCGTTCTGAGTAGGGTGGGAATTTCTTCGGAATGGAGTTGTCTGCCGTTTTCTATGTGAGAAGGGAATGTAGGTTGCGGCTATTCGCTCGCCACGGTCCTAGGAATCGGAGTCATGCCCGGAGTGGGCCGGGTGTTCCTTGCCAATCATTCTGGCGGCATCCGATGGCGTACTTCGTTCCTAAGCCGCTGTTGCCCGGAACAGAAAACCCAAGTTGGCGCCAGCAAAACGAACCGCGCCTCGCATAGGGGATGAATTGGGTTGGCCATCCTGCCGGGGTCATGACCTCGAAGGCAGGCCGATCATCGCGACCTGCATCAGCCTTCCCGCCCTTCCATCCCGCGACAGAGGAAGGGCGGAATCAGAAGGAGCAGGAGTGAGACCCAATGGGGAACGAACAGAATGAGGAAAAGTCTAACGCTCCATAGGGAGTCTTGAGAGGGAAGTCTGGAGAGGGGAGTCTGGAGATAAACAGGGTCTCGAGAATCGCTTTGCGGGGCATATTGGGTCGGACGCTGTCTTGAGGCTCATTGTTCCCGGAATCAGCGACAATCTGATCGGCGACCGTGGTCCTACCCTCCCGCTTTCACCTTCTTCACTTCCTCGATCAGCGGCGGCACGATTTCGAAAAGGTTGCCGACCACCGCGTAATCCGCGATTTCGAAGATCGGAGCCTCGGAATCTTTGTTCACGGCAACGATCGTCCGCGCACCTTTCATGCCGACGATGTGCTGAATCGCGCCGCTGATGCCCAGCGCTACATAGAGTTTGGGCGCGACCGTCTGGCCGGACGAGCCGATCTGGCGATCCATGGGAAGCCAGCCGGCATCGCAGATGGGACGCGAGGCCGCGAGTTCGCCCCCCAGCGCTTCTGCCAACTGCCTGGCGATCTCGATGTTTTTCTGTTCCTTGATGCCACGGCCTACCGCGACGATGATCTCCGCCTGCGTCAGGTCGACGGCCTGCTTGGCTTCCTTGAAGACTTCTTGCGGCCGGTTGCGGATTACGCCGTCTGCGACTTCGGCAGTTACCGTTTCGACCGGGGCGGCCCTGGCGCCGGCTTCGACCTTGTCGCCGCGGAACGCGCCGTTCTGGAAGGTGACGAACCAGGGAGCGTCACTCGCGAAACTGACGTCGGCGACGAACTTGCCTTGGAACATCTGGCGGGTGAACAGGAGCCTCTCACCTTCCTTTTTGTAGCCGATGGCGTCGCTGACGACGGTGCGTCCCATGGCCGTGGCCAGTTTGGGCACGAAGTCGCGCACCTGATAGGTGTGGGGCATCAGAATGAGCTTGGGCTGTTTCGCGGCGATCCACTGCTTCAGGGCCCCTACGAAGGCGTCAGGGGTGTAGGGCTCGAGCTTTGCGTTTTCGAGCGCGTACACCTTGTCGACTTTCTTGGTCGCGACTTCTCTGGCGAGTGCGGCGACACTGGCGCCCACTACGGCGGCTTCGAGCGGCCAGCCGGTTTCGGCGGCCAGGGCCTGACCGGCGGTGAGCGTCTCCCAGGAGACGCGGTTGAGTTTGCCTTCGCGTTGCTCGACCACTACGAGGATGGTGCCTGCCATGCCTTGGTTCCCCTGAACAGTGTCGTCCCTGAAGGGACTCGCCGGTTCATGAATCCGTTTCCCGGGACACACGTCCCGGGCTAGCTGCTACCGCCCCTGCGGGATCCGGTCTTCGACCACCGCCGCTCCATGAACCATTCTTCGGGCTTGCCGCGGATCAAGTAGCCGCTGAGCATCCACAGCAGACCCATCGCCGCTCGCGCCAAGATGCCCTTCGCCTCGATCCGGGCAAGGCCAACGCGGGGGACGCCCGGATCACAGAACCCGAACTTCGTTGCGCAATTTCTCAGTCAACTTCTTCGCGATCTCTCCGGGAGCGCCTTCGATCATCTCAGTCTTCTTGGTCTTGTGCGGGACGTAGAGACGCTCGATCTTCTGCAGATTCTCGCCCAGGGCGGACTGTACTTCAGCGAGCGTCACCTTGCGGAGGGGCTTGTGTTTCGCCTGCTTGATGCCGATCAGCGTGGCGTAGCGCAGCTTGTTGATGCCGGACTGAATGGTAAGCACCGCGGGCAAGGGCATATCCACAAACTGGAAATAGCCGGCTTCGAGTTCGCGCTTCACGCGGATGCCGCCCTCCTGCTTCTCGATCTGCATGATGATGGTCGCGTGCGGCCAGCTCAGCAGCTCTGCCAGAATCACGCCGGTTTGCGCGTAACCGTAGTCGTCCGATTGCAGACCGGTAAAGATCAGGTCAAATTGCTCATCCTGGATGGCGGCGGCGAAAGCTCGGGCCGTGTTGAAAGCGTCGAGTCCCACGAAGGCATGGTCCTCGAGGTGGATCGCGCGGTCGGCGCCTTTGGCGAGGGCTTCGCGCAGCACCTGGCCGGATCGGGTCGGGCCGGAAGTGATCACGACCACCTCACCGCCGTGCTTTTCCTTCTGGCGGAGAGCTTCTTCGAGCGCGTAGGCGTCGGGCTCGTTCACTTCGTAGGAGAGGTCTTCGCGGATCCAGGTGCCGGCCTCGTTTAGCTTGAGGGGCGCGTCTTTCTGCGGCACTTGCTTCATGCAGACCAGGATTTTCAAGGAGTGGCTCCTGCTGCCCTTGCCGACATCGGTTCGCAGTCAAGACGCGGCAAGCCGCCTCTCTACTATGCCGCGATCGCCTGGGCAAACTGGCAAGTATAAATGATGGGGTGGGAGGGTGGGAATGCGGGCAACTCCGGGTGCGCGCGAGTCCCTGTTAATCCAGGAAGGCCACGGACTGAACGCCCGAGATATCGAAGCGCTTGCGGCAACGCATGTTCTTGCACATCATGACGTCGTCCTTGCGGAGCATGTAGGAGCGGGCCTTGGCGAAGCGGGCGCGGTCGCGCTCGTCGGCGCGGGGAGGAAGACCTCTTTTCTTGGTGCGGACCAGCCAGCTGATCTCATACTCGCCGGACTGGTGACAGTGCGGGCAGCTGAGATTGGCGGGCTTCCGGTCGGCTCGCTCGTCAAAAAATTCGCGCTCGTCCATAATTGTGGTTGGTCATTGGCCGCTGGTCGTTGGCGGGACCGATCCGGCTGTGGGAATTATTGCACAATTCCACCATCGGAAAGCAGCGCCGGGTGATCGGGGCGGCTTCCGCGTTACACTGCGGCGGGGACGCTGGAATGGCTCGGAAAAAGAAGATCAAGCGCTTTCGGGCAGTCACCGTCGTGAAGGAAATGGCGCGAGAGCAGATCGGCACGCCTCCACCCACGCAGGTGGTGCCCGACCGCAAGAAACGGAAGAAGGAAAAGCACAAACCGACATTGGGGGACTTGCTGGACGAAGGTTAGCTTTGTGAGCGGTCATTCGGCCCAGGGCTTTATCCCGAGCGGCGAGACAGGACGTTCGTTGTCCAAAAGCCGGCTCTAGTTGAAGGTGACCGTGACGGTGCGATCGCTGGTCAAGTTATTCACGGTACACATCCGCCCAGATGATGAGTCGCAACCTAACCAACCTGAGAACGTGGAGCCATTGGGCGTGGCCGTCAAAGTGATCGTAGCGCCACTCGCAAAGCTCGCGCTGCAATTCGTGGAGCAGGCGAGGCCCGGAGGCGAACTGGTTACGGTCCCAGAACCGCCGCCCGCGAAGTCCGCCGTGAGGGTCGGCCCCGAGGCACCCGCGCCGGCGGTCAAGCAAACGACGTTCGCCGTCATATAACCTGTCACGATGGCCCCGGACGAGCTGTGATTGGTGGTTACCGTCGCCGAAACAAGAGTATTCCCGCAAGTAAGGCCAGTCGCAGTCAGTAAACCGCCAGGGGTGACCGTCACCATCTGTGTGTCATTCGAGGCCCAAGTGACTTGATCCGTAAAATCCTTGGTGACAGGGGCTGAATATAGGAACCGAGCGCCCTGAGCTGAACACTCAGCCCCGCGTCTGCGCTTACCGGTGTGCTCGTAGCCCCAAAAGTCTCAATGGGAGGTTGGATAGAAATGATTGACAGCTGCCGATCGCGACCACAGCCCGGTAAACCCGCGAGACTCAGAATCGCAAATGCCACCAGCAAATCCCCGTGCCGCCTCCGACTCATGACTTCTCCTGACTAGATCGCTGGTAGTGTTCTGGCAGCTGCGCGTCAATTGATTAGAAGGGAACTCAAAAAGCAAGGGATTCATACGGCAGAACGGCGATGGCCGCCTCTTTCCATCAGATGTGTACTCATCGAAAATCCGTGCAGCTTACTTCGCGACCGTTTCTTTTAGGAATCTCGCGAATTCCCTGACATCGACTTCGGTGGTGTCGAATGAGCACATCCAGCGCACTATCGACTCCTCCTCATTCCACACATAGAAGAAGTAGCGCTCCTGCAGCCGGGCAAGAGCTTCGTGCGGGATCTGCGCGAAGACGCCATTCGCTTCAACTTTGTAAACGATCTTCACCTGCGGGATCTTGCGAACCTCATCTTCCAGCAGCTTTGCCATACGGTTGGAGTGTTGTGCGTTGGCGAGCCACAGGTCGTCGGTCAGCAGTGCCCCCAATTGCACCGCGATGAAGCGCATCTTGGAGGCCAGCTGCATGGCCTGCTTGCGAAGAAACAGGAAGTCGGCGCCCAGTTTGGAATGGAAGAACACAACGGCTTCACCGCCCATGATGCCGTTCTTTGTGCCGCCGAAGCAGAGCACGTCAACGCCCAGGTCGCGCGTGGCCTGGCGCAGCGTCTGGCCGAGGCTGGCGGCGGCGTTGGCGATGCGCGCCCCGTCCAGGTGCAGATACATATCGCGCTCGTGGGCGAAGCGCGAGAGAGCCTGGATCTCTTCCGGCTGGTAAACGGTCCCCATCTCGGTTGATTGCGTGATGGAAATGACTTTGGGTTGCACGTGGTGTTCGTCGCCGATCCCGTGGTAGGCGTGCCTGACCATCTCGACCGTAAGTTTGCCGTCCACGGTCTCGAGGGGGATCAGCTTGCAGCCGGTGAACTTCTCTGGCGCGCCGCATTCATCGGTATAAACATGGGCGGAAGCGGCGCACATCACGGCATGGTATGGCCTGGTGAGCGCTTGCAGGCTGAGAACGTTTGCGCCGGTGCCGTTGAAGACGACGAAGATCTCGGTGTCGGGGCCAAACTGCTCACGAAATTTCTTCACTACGGTGTGGGTGTAGGGGTCGGCGCCATAGCCGACCACGTGCCCTTCATTGGCGAGTGCGATCGCCTTGATGATTTCGGGATGAATGCCGGCGTTATTGTCGCTGGCGAAGCTGCGCAGGGGCTTCATGGCCTGACCAATTTAGCAGACCAAGCAACCGCGGAGCTTGGCCGGCGCCACCAATTTGGGGCCGCTGGCAGACTAGAACGGTTACTTTTCGAGTCCCAACTCGTCCATCCTGAATCTACTGTTAGTGTCTAAGAATCTGGGAGTAGTGTGCTTCCAAGGCAGCGTCGATCGACGCTGGTTCCATGGGCAGTCGGGGTGGTAGGGTACTGGAGCTAAACGGGGAGCACTTTTTGTGCGTAAGTACAACGAGAAACAAGCGTTTGCCTTGAGGGCAGGGGGAGTGCTGCTTGCGGGCGCAAGCTTGTTCGCGATGGGCTGCGGCAAGGATTCGAAAGCGGCGGCGCCGCCAGGTTCGGGGGCCATGCCAGTGAAGGTCCTGGAGGCCCGGGCCGTCCCGGTACGCGATACCTCCGACTATGTGGCCACGCTGAAATCCCGGGATTCTGCGCTAATCATGCCGCAGGTCGAAGGCCAGATTGTGCAGATCCACCGGCATTCTGGAGACCGTGTTTCGGCGGGCACGCCGCTTATGCAGATCGATCCCCTGAAGCAGCAGGCCGCCGTCAAGAGCCAGGAAGACACGCGCGCCGCGGCAGAAGCGAATCTCCAATTTGCGCGCCAGCAGTTCGACCGCACCAGCGGACTCTACGCGGCGGGCGTGGTCAGCAAGCAGGATCTGGACCAGGCCAAGTCCGCCCTGGACGCGGCCCAGGCGCAGGTGCAAGCGCTGGACGCGAACGTCCGTGAACAGCAGGTTCAACTGCGCTACTACACGGTGACCGCACCCTGGAACGGAATCGTGGGCGATATACCGGTTCACGTGGGCGATCGTGTGACCACCACGACGATGCTGACCACGGTTGATAAGCCGGGCAGCCTCGAGGTGTATGTATACGTTCCGATCGAGCGCGCATCCCAACTCAAGATGAACATGCCGGTCGAGGTGCTGGATGGCTCGGGGAACGTGATCGGCGACAGCCGCATCAGCTTTGTCTCACCCCAAGTCGACAACACGACACAGACGGTGCTGGCCAAGGCGCGCATCGCGAACAGCAAGGACAAACTGCGGCAGGCGCAGTTCATCCGCGCACGCGTGGTCTGGGGAACCCAGAAGAATCCCGTGGTTCCGGTGTTGGCCGTGTCGCGAATTGGCGGACAGTACTTCGCATTCGTGGCGGAACAGGATCAGAAGGCAGGTTCTTACGTGGCGCGCCAGAAGCCGCTCAAGGTCGGCCAGATCGTGGACAACAATTACGTTGTGCTGGAAGGGGTCAAGCCGGGAGACAAGGTGATTGTGTCCGGCACGCAGTTCTTAATTGATGGAGCGCCGGTAATTCCGCAAGGTGCGTCGTAGAAGGTTTCAAGGTTCCTAAGGTTCGAAGGCTGCGGATGCTCGGGCTCGGCGGGCACTGCGACCGGCGGGGATTTCCGATCTCATGGGCGTCCGCCCTCTCTTTAGCTGTTCCATGCGGGTCGACCATCTGCCTCCACCCAACTAGCGGTCGTGACTTGGGTGCAACCGTGGTTACGGTGTGAGGGACTCATTGCATGTTCGTTGATTTTTTTATCAAGCGTCCTGTGTTCTCGACGGTGTGCGCGCTGCTGATCATCTTGGCAGGCGCAGTGGTCATCCCTTCGCTTCCCATCTCGCAGTTTCCCACCCTTGCTCCGCCGCAGGTCTCGGTGAGCAGTTTCTACGTGGGCGCCAGCGCGCAGACGGTGGAATCTGCGGTCACGACACCGCTAGAGCAACAGATCAACGGCGCGCAGGGCATGAAGTACATCACCTCGTCGAGCGGGAACGACGGCTCCAGCAGCATCGTCGCAACATTTGACCTGGACCGGGATCCCGACCTGGCCGCGGTCGACATACAAAACCGGGTGAACACAGCGCAGGGACGTTTGCCGAACACGGTGAAGGCGAACGGCATCGCGATTCTGAAGGCGTCGAATAACTTTGTGTTCGGCGCGGCCGTGTTCTCGCCGGACGGACGGTACGATCCGTTGTTCATCAGCAATTATCTCGACGTGTACGTGAAGGATTCGCTGAAGCGCGTGCCGGGCGTGGCGGACGTCATCCTCTTCGGTGAACGCAAGTACTCGATGCGCCTCTGGCTCGACCCGGTGCGCATGGCCAGCCGCGCACTGACTGCCGGCGACGTGGTGAGTGCCCTGCAGGAACAAAACGTGGAGGTGGCCGCCGGACAGGTCGGGCAGCCGCCCTCCAGGCCCAGTCAGGAATACCAGATCAGCGTGCGCGCGATCGGGCGCCTCTCCGAAGCGTCGCAATTCGACAACATCATTCTGAAGACCAACAACGACGGAACGTTGGTGCGCGTCAAGGATGTGGGGCACTCCGAGCTGGGAGCGGAGGACTACAGTTCCGACCTGCAGTTTAACGGCAAAGATTCGCTGGGCGTCGGCATCACGCAGCTGTCCAATGCCAACGCGCTGCAGGTAGACCGGTTGGCGATCGCCGAACTGGAGCGGCTCTCCAAACGATTCCCGCCGGGCATGAAGTACCAACTCGCGTTCGACACAACCGACGCGGTGGGCGAATCCATCCGCGACGTGCTCACCACGTTGCTGCAGGCCATCGCGCTGGTGGTGCTGGTGATCTTCATCTTCCTGCAGAATTGGCGCACCACCATCATTCCCGCAGTGACCATTCCCGTCTCGCTGGTCGGAACCTTCGCGTTCGTCAAACTGCTTGGGTTCTCCATCAATACGCTGACGCTGTTCGGCATTACGCTGGCCACAGGGCTGGTCGTCGATGACGCAATCGTGGTGATCGAAAACATCGAGCGCCACATTCAGGAAGGCGAACACGATACGCACAAAGCTTCGTCGGCGGCCATGGGAGAAGTGGCGGGGGCGGTGATCGCGACTTCGCTCGTGCTGGTGGCCGTGTTTGTGCCGGTCGCGTTCTTCCCGGGCACAACCGGCATCCTGTTCCGGCAGTTCGCACTGACGATCGCGTTCTCGATCTCGATCTCCGCGTTCAACGCGTTGACCTTGACGCCGTCGCTCTCCGCCATCCTGCTGGGCAGGACGCATGGCGAGAAAAACTTCTTCTTTAGAGCCGTGGACCGGATCATCGCCAAGATCACGGAGGGATACCGCCGATCGCTGCACGCCTTCCTTGAGTATCGCTGGGTGGCTGTGATTGTTTTCTTCGCCGGGTTGGGCCTGACTTACTTCGTATTCCAGAGCGTACCCAAGGGCTTTGTGCCCAACGAAGACCAAGGATACTTCATCATTGCGATCCAGGCGCCCTCCGGCGCGTCGTTAAGCTACACCAAGAAAATCGGGGAACAAATTAGCAAGATCCTCGAGAACGTTCCGGAAGCGGAAGGAACCTTCGCAGTTTCGGGGTTCAGCTTCGGCGGAAGCGCGCCCAATCGCGGGATCACGTTTGTACCGTTGAGACCGTATTCACAGCGGAAAGGGGAGGCCCACACCGCCGATGCGATTGTGAACCGGATTCGCGGCCAGTTGTTCGGAATCTCGGGTGCGATCGTGATTCCCTTCCTGCCGCCCGCGGTGCAGGGGCTTGGGCAATTCGGCGGATTTCAGTTCGAGGTGCAGGATCAGGGCGGCCACACCTTGCAGGAACTCGATCATGTCACCCAAGACATGATTCGACAAGGCGGGCAGCGTCCCGAGAAAGACCTGGCCGGCCTGTTCACCACCTACAGCGCCAGCGACCCTCAGTTCCTGGTAACCATCGACCGCGAGAAGGCCAAGAGCCTGCATGTGCCGCTTTCGCAGATCACCGACACCATGAGCGTCTACATGGGGTCGGCGTACGTGAACGACTTCGACTTTAACAATCGCTCCTATCGCGTGTACGTGCAGGCCGACCAGCAGTTTCGTGCGGAAGCCAAGGATATCAAGCAGTACTACGTGCGCTCCGACGGCGGAGCCATGATACCGCTGGATAACCTGGTGACGATCACGCAGACCACCACGCCCCAGGTGATCAGCCACTACAACCTGTTCCGCTCGGTTGAAATCGACGGATCGCCCGCCCCGGGCTTCAGCTCCGGACAAGCCATCCACGCAATGGAGGAACTGAGCTCGAAAGTGTTGCCCCAGGGCTATACCTACCAGTGGACGGGCCTGTCGCTTGAAGAGTTGGAGTCGGGCGGCACGGCGCTGATCCTGTTCGGCCTGGGGACGCTGGTGGTGTATCTGACTCTTTCAGCCCAGTACGAGAGCTTCGTTTTGCCCTTCATTGTGCTGCTCGCCGTGCCCATGGCGCTTCTGGGAGCGCTCACCGCGCAATGGGGGCGCGGACTGGAGAACGACGTCTACTGCCAGATCGGGCTGGTCATGCTGGTCGGCCTGGCCAGCAAGAACGCGATTCTGATCGTGGAGTTCGCCGAGCAGCTGCGCCAGCGCGGCATGCCCCTGATCGAGGCCGCGGTTGAAGCAGCACGCATCCGCTTGCGGCCGATCCTGATGACGTCGCTGGCTTTCATCCTGGGAGTCGTGCCGCTGGTGGTGGCCACCGGCGCCGGAGAGAAGGGCCGGCACTCGGTCGGCACCACCGTATTCGGCGGAATGATCATGTCGACGATCTTGAACCTGTTCTTCATTCCGGTGCTGTACTTGATCATTGAAGGGTGGCGCGAGCGGGGCAAGAAGAAAGCTCCGGCAAAATGATAGGCTGGGCGGCGTGAGCCGCCGAATCCTGATTCTCCGCGAAGCGGAAATTCGCGAGCTGCTCCAACCTGCCGCCTGCATTGCTGCGATGGAGCGGGCGTTCGCCGCTTACTCCAGCGGGCACGCAGAGTTACCTTCCGTCATTCATCTGGACGTTCCTGAGAACCGCGGCGAGATTCACATCAAAGCGGGGCACCTCGACGGCGGGCCATACTATGCGGTCAAGATGGTCTCGGGCTTTCCCGGAAATCGCTCGATCGGGCTTGCTGCGAACGATGGCATGATCGTGGTTTTTGACGCCAAGACCGGAGCGCCCGCCGGGTTTCTTCTCGATCACGGATTCATCACGGACTTTCGGACCGCGGCGGCAGGGGCGGTCGCTGCCAAGCATCTTGCGCGGCGCGAGATCAGAAAGGTCGCTGTGCTGGGCACGGGCGGGCAAGCGCGGTATCAGCCCGAAATGCTCGCTTTGGTGCGGAGCTTCCGCGAGCTGCGAGTGTGGGGACGTAGGGCGGCGAAAGCCCGCGCGTGCGTGGACGACCTTCGCAAGCGCGGCGCGCTTCCCGCGGGCTGTGCGGTTGAGATGGCGGCCTCGGTGCGTGAAGCGGTGGAGGGCGCCGACATTGTCATCACGGTTACAGCGAGCCGTGAGCCGCTGGTACGCGCGGAATGGTTAACGCCGGGTGTGACGGTGATTGCCGTGGGTTCCGATGGGCCCGACAAACAGGAGCTCGATGTCGACTGCCTGTCGCGCGCCACCACGATTGTGGCGGATAGTCTCACGCAGTGCTTGCGACTGGGGGAGATTCATCACGCCGTCGAAAGCGGGGCCATCGCCAAACAGGGCGTCTATCCGGAGTTGGGCGAAATCACAGCAGGTCGAAAGAACGGGCGCGGGTCCGACGAAGAGATCATCATCTGTGACTTGACCGGCGTGGGCGTGCAGGATGTGGCGGCAGCGTGGGCGGTGATGGACCGGGCTCTGTCGCTGGGGCGCGGTGAGAGAATCGATATTTGAGGGCATTGCGGGCGGAGAGCCATAAACCACCCAAGACACGTAGGCGCACAAAGGAAATCCGCCAGTCTGGGATTCCTTCGCGTCCTGCGGGGTTCTTGCTTTTATGCCGACGCTACGCGGCTCCCCTGCGGGCGTTCTCCAAGCGAGCCGACCTCGGGCGGGCTCCCCGGTTCCTTAACTCTGCAATCGTGAGATCCACGCGCGCCAGCCCACGCAGTGTGTAGTCGACGTCGTAACCGAATCCCACACGGATATAGCGACCCGATCCAAAGTGGGCTCCCGGCGTGATGAGCACGGAACGTTTCTTGATGAGCTGGTCAAAGAGCGCGGCAGAGGAAATTGGCAGATTGTACTTGAGGTAGGCGATCGCCCCGGCGACCGGTGGGATGTAGGTGAGGACGTCATCGTGCGAGTGAATCCAGCGCTCCAGCTTGGGCAGGTTGCTCCGGATGATCGAGCGGGTGCGTTCGAGAATTTCCTCGCGACGCCCGGGTTCCATGGTGATTCGCGCCAACCGCTCGGAGAGCATGGTGGGAGTGAGGGTCGTGTAGTCGCGGTAGCGGCACAGCTGTGCGATCGTCTTCGGCGGGCCGACAATCCAGCCGATACGCAGGCCGGGGAGCCCGAAGGCCTTGGACAAGCCGGAGGTGATCACAAGCTTCTCGTAGCGGCCCCAGAAAGTCGGTGAGATCGGTCCATCGACCTCGGCGCCCCGATAGATCTCATCCACCAGCAGCCAGGCACGGGCCTTGCGGGCAACGCGCAGAACTTCCCGCATCTCGGTTTCATTCAGAACGGAGCCGGTCGGGTTATTGGGATTGGTCACTACAATAAGGCGCGTTTTCCTGGTAACCGTTCGATGGAGGGAGTCGATATCCAGCGCCCAACGGAGCTTACCGTTTTCACGCTGCTCGGTGAGATAGAAAGCGCCGGGCTTCCCGGCGAAGGCTCGAGAGAGTCCCCACGACTGCATGTAATTCGGCATCATCACTGCGGCGTGTTCGTCTTTTTCGAGCAAACCCCACAAGACGGTGAAATTGGCCTCTGATCCACCGTTGGTCACGAGGACATGCTCGGCAGTGGCTCCTTGGCCGTACCACCGGGCGATGCGCTCGCGAAGCTCGGACGATCCGCCAGACTCGGGATACCTCAGAGCTTGAGACAGCAACTTTTCGGCGCTGAACTCACCGTCGAGCAACTCCTCGACCCGCAGCGGAAGCACGCCGCTCTCGGACAGGTTGAAATCGACGCTGTTTTCGAACCGGCACTGAGTACTTTCCATTTGGAACAGATCGATGCGCACATTTCCTCCCGACCGATGGCGAAAAGCGCTTGGGCGGGCAACTGTAGCAGAGGTATCCAGATGTGTAAATCGAGGGGGGCGGCGGGTTCCGTGGAAGCCTGACTGAGGGTTACTTCGTCAACTTTTCCAGGGCTGCTCCGAGAACGCGGCCGGGGCCCGGCTCCTGGACAAACGCAATCACCCGGAGGCTTCGAGGCGCTAGGCCGGGTGGAAGTTTCAGGGAGACATCCCGGGAGAAGGCCTTACCAAATTCCACACCGCCGACCTTGACCAGGTTGCGCACAACGGCAACGTGGGTCAGGAGACGTCCGGCATTTTCTCCGCGGGCGACCTGGGATTCGGCGTGGTTGAGAGCCACCACGAAGAAGACGTCGGCTTTGCCCTCAGGCGCGGAGAAAGGGCCAGTCTCCACGTGCGCTCGCAACACGCTGGTTTCGAGCGTGGCTCCGGAAATTCGTACTGAGATCTTCTCCGCAGTCATCGCTTTGTGGAACACCTTCCCGGCCTCAACCGAGTTGTTGCCGGCGAATTCTTCCGTACCATCGACAACCATCTGCGGGGTATAGACGCTGTCGAGGCGGAAGTGATCCCCATAGGCGCTTTGTCGCTTGCTGTAGGCGCTCGAGGAGTAGGGATCGGTCCAGCCGATGTGATTCCAGTAGTCGACGTGCTCGCTGAGAACGATGAGCTGCGCACCGGGGAACGGCTGGGTATCGAGCTGCTGCAGAAAGGCATCCGCAGGCGGACAACTGGAACAGCCTTCCGAGGTGAACAGTTCCACCAGGACTGGGGCGACAGAAGACTCCTTGGGCGGGAGATTCCTTTCGCCTGCCAACCGTCTGGTTGCCAGCGCGAGCCCGAGAAGTGCAAGGAGTGCAAGGCCGATTCTAGGCATGGCTCACCGTTCTGGCCCGGGAGAGACCAAGGCCGTTGTATGGATGTGCCGGGCGCTGGAAAGTTTCGTTCAGCCGCGAGCAAAACCTTAAGCCGGCCGGGACGGGGAGACCGGCAACGAAATGGAAGCGCCGGCAGAGTCCTGAAGCTACTCCGTGGTAGCCGGTTTCGAGGCCGCGTCGTACGCCCGGCTTGGCGGCGCGGGCAGCGGGTCGGCGCCGGTGATCCTATAGTCCCTGTATTCAATGGACAGGTCCGCGTGCCCACCGATGCGAATGAAACTCTGTGAGTGGTTTTCGGCCGGCAGCCAGAAGTCGTTCACTTTTTTGTAGCTGTGGCGGATGTCCGTCTTCTTAATCCAGAACGAGGGATTCTGCGCCGGTTGCGCCTCTATCTTCACGACCGCGAAATCAGTGGCGTCGATCCAAACTTTGCCGCGATAGAGAAACTTGTTCTTCGACTTAGGGGTCACGGAGAGAATGTATCGTGCCCCCTCCGGGGTTTCTTCCTGACCCGCCAGTGTGAATTCGTAGTTCTGCTCGCTGAGCGCAGAGCGGCTTTGTTCCTGACCCGCTTCCTTCTCGCTATCGAGCATTTTCTTGAAGACGCGTTCGATGATGAACTTTGATCCGGACTGCGAGACCACAGTAAATTCCTTGCTGGCGGGCGCTTGGTAGGCAAGGCTCACCACCATTTCAGCGTCGTAGTTGTGCGGGAAGCCGCGGTAGTGGAGGCTGTAGATCCGGGTTCCTTCGAAGCCATGCAGAGCTTGCCCACGAGCACGGTTTCTCTCTTCCAGATTCCTGACCACGTCGTGGGCTGTCAGGGGGAAATGCGTGGACGGAGATCCATCCCGCTGGGCGCGCAGAGGGGCGTGCCACAGAACGGCAATGCCAATCACGCCCAGCAGCGGTTTGGAGGTCGCCCGGACTCGGGCCCTGACGTTTCCCATTCGGGTTGCTCTCGTCCTTGCGGTGCCCTCCCTGCGGGACGCCGACGACGGCGGCCGGGACCAGGGCGCTCGCGTGTCATTCTCATCCAAGGTGTGCAGCACCGGCACAAACCCCAGGGGAGGCCAGCAGGCGGATCTTTTTACCGGCGACGCTGCCGTTTCTGAGGCCTCGCCCGTCGCCAGAGTAAACCAACTCGACAGACATTGTCCCACGAAGCCGACAAAGCGTCGAAGCGCGCGGCAACCCGCATGGCCGCCGGTTGAGCCGGGTTCTGAGGTGGGGCTTGCACACGCGAGACGAAACCCTCGAGATGGCCGGCCACGAACCCGTTCACGCCCGGACGAATGAACCAGCGCGGTCCCGCCACTCTCGGGGATTGCGGCGGGTGCGCCCGAAGCGAGTGCCTCGCGCACAACGTTTCCATACCTGTCGGCCCTTGACGTAACGACAGCGACTTGCGCTCCAGACCCGTGGACCGATGCCTCCGTGGAGGAGTCGCAGCTAGTCTAGAGCGCCAAAAACTGTCAACCTGGTTGCCCTTTCGCAGCGACCCTCCCGGGACGCCGCAGCTTCGCTCTTGGGGTTGATGCCGGTTCTGATTGAAAAGAATAGGTTTATGCCCGACTCCCAGGAGTCTGCGCTGGGGCTTCGGTCTGGTGCTCAAGCTGCGGGGAATCTTAGTGGCCGCAGGGCCAAAAACGAGGCAAGACCGACATGAACCATAGCTCCGAATTTCTCAATACCCCAAGAAATCCGGGAATTGTTCCGGATATGTCGCCGCTCGAGGACCTTGTCGATCAGGACGTGTCGCCGCGCCAAGTGTGCGGTGTGCTCGCGAAAATGTTCCAGGTACAACAGACGGAAGTGGCAATTCTGCGTCTGAACTCCGGTCTGTTGAACTTCATTTTTCCGGACGAATTGCGGACCGCGGGATCGATTCCAATTTCGAGTTCTTCGATTGCCGCACACACGGCCATCAGCAAGAAGTCGGAGATCTTCAACAATTTCGCGCGTGTAAAACACGCCAGCGTCTTTGAAACCGTAAAGCTGGGGACTTCGGAGGGTATCGATGTCAGCGAGCCTCTGCCGATCCAAAAGTTGATGTCGGCTCCGGTGATGGATGAGAATGCCCGGGTGCTGGGAGTGATCCAGATCTCGCGCAAAGGTTGTGAAGCCACTTTTGCGGGCGCAGATTTCAGCCGGGAAGACCTGCACGAGCTGGAGATGGCGGCCGGGATTCTGGCAGCATCGACCGTGATGCGGGAAAGCTAAGAAACGAGTCGGACCTGGCCCGGGAGGGGAAGCGTGCCGAGCCGGGGATGTCAGGCAGGTGGAGTGGTCCGAAAATGCTTCCCTTCCGGGGCTTACCGGTGAATAATGCCAAGGTCGATTGGTTTGGGAAGATCGTGCCCCGTGGATCAGGACCTGCAAGTCGAGATGTTCCGCCCGCACGCCAACCTGGGCGATGAAGTCAACCACAATATTGTGCAGTCTGAGATCGAGGGTGGGGTGTTTCTCAACGAATTGCAACCTCGTACCATCCTGCAGATCCACACCCAGCATCACTGTTATACGGCGGTGTTTCTGGGGGACAACCAAGCGTTGATCTGGGGACATCCCGAGTTCTGCCCACAACCCGTTCCGGTCGCCATCGCGGGATCGACTTGGGGCGGGACCATGCTCAAGGTGCGCTTCGTCGGGCGCGGCATGCGGCTCGAGTTTCACCACCCGGGGTACCGAACGCCCATCGTCACCTCCCCGATCCGGGAAATCAACGAGCGGCTGCCTCGCCTGAGCGAGCCAGCCCAGCAATCCCTCGGAAGCAATTAGCACTCAGCCACGGCAATCGCCCTCAACTTGGAACTTACCGCGTCCACGTTATATTCTCGGGGCGTGCAGCGTTCCACGGTGCGGTCTCCGACGGCAGGCCTGTTTCTTGGCCTGATCATCACGCTCGCCGCCGTTGTGGCCTACTCCTGGTACACCACCCAGCAGATCGCAGGACTGCGGGCACTGCAGAACAACATCGCCGATCGCAATCGAAAAGATTCCCTCCAGTTGCTGCGCATCCAGAATGACCTGAACTCGGTCGCGCTGGCCATGCGCGACATGCTCGACAATGACGAACCATATCCTCTGACGGCATGGTCAGCCCAATTCCAGCGCATCCGCTCCGACCTGGACACCGCACTCGAAGTGGAAGAAGAACTGGCACCCACTCACCGCACGCCCGAGCAACGGCAGTACCTGCAGCAATCTCTGGCGCAGTTCTGGGACGCGGTCGATCGCACGTTTGCGCTTGCCCAAAACGGGAAACCCGACGAGGCACGCAACCAGATCCGCCTAACCCTGCAAGCGCGCCAGGCCGCGCTGAGCACGGCCGTCGCCCGGCTGCTGGTGCAGAACAACGCGAGCGAGGAACAGGCTAACCTGCAGATTCGCCAGATTTATGATCGCGTGCAGCGACAGGTGTACTTGTTTCTAGGGGCGACGCTCGCGGCGATCCTTCTGACCAGCCTTTATCTGATCCACTCGAACCGACAGTTGTTCGCGCAGCTCGCGGCGCTCTCGGCCCAGCGCAGCGATCTGGCGCAAAAGCTGATTGCGACTCAAGAATCGACGCTGCGGCACATTTCCCGCGAATTGCACGATGAGTTCGGCCAGATCCTGACCGCGGTAGGGTCTATGCTCGGCCGGGCGGAGAAACATACGCCCGAGGATTCTCCCGTGCGCGCCGAACTCAAGGAGGTCCGCGGAATCGCCCAGACCACCCTCGACAACGTACGGACCCTGTCCCAGGCACTGCATCCGGTTATGCTGGAGGAGGTGGGGCTGGAAACAACCGTGGACTGGTACCTGGCCACTGTGGAAAAGCAGACCGGCATTGGCATATCCTACGAAAAGTCGGGGAGTTCCTTTCCCATCAGCGGGAGCGCCAGCATCCATATTTATCGCGTGTTGCAGGAAGCGCTGAACAACGTGGCCCGCCACTCCGGGGCGAGCCGTGCGTGGGTGCGCCTGCACTTCCTGGCGAACTCGCTCGAGCTTGCAGTGGAAGACCGGGGCAAGGGCTTCACCAAGGAAGCGGCGCATCCCGGGATTGGCCTGGTTGCGATGCGCGAACGCGCGGAGTTGCTGGGCGGCAGAATAGAATTCGCACAACCGACGGCTGGCGGAACACTGGTTCGTCTGACGGTTCCCAAGGAGAAAATGGAGTCGCATGTCGAATAACATTTCCGTCCTGCTGGTCGACGATCACAGCCTGGTGCGACGCGGGTTCCGCCGGCTCCTCGAGGATGAACCCGACATCGCGGTCGTCGGCGAAGCGGGTGACGGCGCCGAAGCGGTTCGTCTCGCCCAGGAACTCAAACCGGACGTCATCGTGATGGACTGCGCGATGCCCGGCACGAGCGGCTTGATTGCGACCCGGCAGATTCTTCAGACCTCTCCCCAGCAGGCCATCCTGATGCTGAGCATGCATTCGGAGGAAACCCTGGTGCGCCAGGCGCTCGAGGCGGGAGCTCGTGGTTACGTTCTGAAAAACGCCGTCGACCTGGAATTGCCGGCGGCGATTCGCAAAGTGGCGGCCGGGGAAGTCGTGCTTGATCCGCAAGTCTCCCGCCCCGGTGCGCTCAAAGGCGAGCGCAACGGCGGACTCACCGTGCGTGAACTCGAAATTCTGCAGCTGATTGTGGATGGCAAATCGAACAAGGAAATCGCCGACCAGCTGGGCCTCAGCGCGAATACCGTCGCCGTGCACAGGGCGAACATCATGGACGCGCTGGGAATTCACAAGACCGCGGAACTGGTCGTTTATGCGATCCGCAACGGGCTGGTGAACATCCCGTGAACCGCAGATCGTTCCTGCTGGGCATGGCGGGACTCGCCTCCGCTGCCAGCTTACGGGCTGAGGACGGATGGGCAGTCCCGGCGCCGACGTCCAACCTCGGATTCAAACTCACCGACGTGACGGCCGGTGCTGGCGTTCAGTTCCAGCACAATAGCGGAGCGTATGGAGGCAAACTGCTCCCTGAAACCCTCGGCTCCGGCTGCGCCTTCCTGGATTACGACGCGGACGGCTGGCAGGACATCCTGCTCATCAATGGGATGGACTGGGCTGGACACAAACGGCAACGCAGCCTGCTGAAGCTCTATCGGAACAACCGCAACGGGACCTTCACCGACGTCACTCGCAGCGCTGGCCTGGATGTCGAGATGTATGGGATGGGCGTGGCGGTCGGCGACTACAACAATGATGGCTTCCCCGACATCCTGATTACCAGCGTCGGCCAGAACCGCCTGTTCAGAAATACCGGCAAAGGCGCGTTCGTCGACGTAACCCAGAAGAGCGGGCTGGGGGGGAAACAGGCTTTGAGCACGTCCGCCCTCTGGTTTGACTTCGATCGCGACGGCCTACTAGACCTGTTCGTCTGCAACTATGTGAGGTGGTCACCGGAGCACGACGTCTTCTGCAGCCGGGACGGGAAACACAAATCCTACTGCACGCCCGAAGCCTATCGCGGCGAGACCTGCTGGCTCTTTCACAATCGCGGCGATGGGACATTTGAAGACATCACGGCGAAGAGCGGGATTTTCGACAGCAGTTCGAAAGCACTTGGGGTCGCGATGCTTGACCATGACCAGGACGGCTGGCCCGACCTGCTGGTCGCCAACGACACGCAGCCCAACAAACTCTATCGCAACCTGCACAACGGCACGTTCAAGGATGTCGGCATGGAAGCCGGCCTGGCCTTGAGCGTCGAAGGCAAGGCCCGCGCCGGCATGGGCGTGGACACGGGAGATTTCACCAACTCTGGAACAGCCGGAATCGCCATCACCAACTTCGACAATGAAATGGTCGGGCTTTACCGAACCCAGGGGAACGGCGCGTATGAGGATGTAGCCACCCCGTCTGGCATCGGCCTTCCTTCCAAGAACAGCCTGGGCTTTGGCTGCGCTTTCTTCGACGTGGACCTCGACGGCTATCTTGATCTGGCCGTCGCCAACGGACATATCGACGATACCGTTCGGAACATCCGGGGAAACGTCGGTTACGCACAGCCGCCGCAGCTGTTTCTGAACAACCGGAAGGGAGCATTCCGTGACGTGGCGGGCGAAGCCGGAGCAGAGTTCAGCCAGTCGAAGGTGGGACGGGGACTCGCCTACGGAGATTTCGATCGCGATGGTGACCTTGACTTTCTGATCACCACCAACAACGGGCCGGCGTATTTGTACAGAAACGATCAGAGCGCCGGAAACAGGAGCATTCGCTTTCGCCTGGTCGGAACCAAATCGAACCGGGACGCCATCGGCGCGGGGGTTCGCATCGAGTACGGAGGTGGGCATCAGTCGCGGCTGGTAAAGAGCGGATCAAGCTATCTCTCCCAATCGGAACTGCCCGTCACGTTCGGGCTCGGCAAGCGCGACCAGATTGACCGCGTCGTCATTCAATGGCCCAGCGGACCGACCGAGGAGCACAAAAACCTGACGGCCGGGAAAGCCTATGAATGCACGGAAACCAAGGGCGTTCGCGCTCTCTACGAATTCTAGTATTTTTACAGTATTGTCCTGGTTTGGCATTCTCGTTAGAGTCCTCGGCAATTCACTAGGTCCTCCTTTGCGCCCACGCGCTTCCGAGGCGCCCTAGAGAACCGGCAGCGAACCTGCCGGCGCAATCATGAAACCCCAGCTGGTCGCGAGGCTAGCTGGGGCTTTTTTGAGCGTGGAGGATGAGGCTCGAGCGCGCGCTCGACCGTCAATCCTGTTTGGTTGCGGACATCACCGGAACATCGCTTCGACGACCGGGCAGTCGGTGGTTTCCGCGGATGGAGTGAAGACGAGGTAAACTCGATCGGCATGGAGCAAGAAAAAAAGTCGGGGGCACCTGATGGCGACCGCCAACCCGGGAAGCAGCCCACGAAAATCAGGATTTTCGAAGACCACGAGGCCACCGGGGAAACCGCTGCCGCCTATGACTTCTGGCGCGCGGGATCGGGACGGCGGCAAGTGCCAGGTATCATCAAGTGCTTCGGGGCCCGTCCGGACTTCCTGCGCCAGGTCGTGGAGTTTTCGAATACCGTGCACTTCTCCGCAGGCCATCTGACGCGCCGGCACAAGGAGATGATCGCCAGCTACGTTTCCTACCTGAACCGTTGTCCGTATTGACTAGACAGTCACGCTTACTTCCTGCGGGTTCAGGGAGCCACGGATCAATGCGTAGCGGCGATTCTGGAGGGCAAGCCGGAAAAGGCGGGCCTGACGCCGGCGGAGGGCGCGTTGCTCGACTACGTGGAACTCATCACGAACGCCGCTCCCCGCTCGACTGCCGAGGACGTGCAGAAATTGCGGGATGGGGGCTGGAGTGAAGGCCAGATCGCAGAGGCCGTTTATGTCACCGCGATGTTTGCATTCTTCAATCGGGTCGCGGACGCCTTCGGTGTTCCTTCGCAGGATTATCTTTCGACCGGCAAACTGACGCCCTAACCTCTGGTGTATGGAATCGGGTTGGCTGGACTCGATCGAAGTTCTTCCCGAGCCGCACACCGATAGCCGGGGAAAGTGAGTCCATGAGCAGGCGACTCGATATCCGACTGCATCTCATGGAGCGTCCTCCAAGTCGCAGCATTGGCACTGGGGTGCGCGCTGGGGTGCGCGCTTGCCTCAAGTACAGCCCTGTGCGAGACTGCGCTCCGTGTCGGGAAAGAAAAGGACGACTCCCGCTGCGCGTCGAGGGCGAAAACCGGCCCCACGTGTCAGCCTGAAGCTTCTCGCGGAGGAACTGGGCCTGTCGACCGCCACGGTGTCGCTGGTGATAAACCGCTCGCCCGTGGCGGACTCGATCCCGCAGCACACCAAAGATCGCATATTCGCCGCCGCCCGCAAACGCAACTACCGGCCGAATTTCTTCGCCCGCTCCCTGCGAACCCAGCGCAGCTTCACCATTGGCGTGATTGTTCCGGAGGTCAGCGAGGGCTACGCCACTCTGGTCCTGAGCGGAATCGAAGATCACCTTCTGCAGGAGGGCTATCTCTATTTCGTGGCGAGTCATCGTCATCGGCCCGACCTGATCGATGAATATCCCAAGCTGCTGCTGGGTCGTTCGGTCGACGGATTGATCGCGGTGGATACACCCTGGACCCACACCGATTTACCGGTTCCGGTTGTCACTGTCTCCGGACACGACCGCGTGAAGGGCGTCACCAACATACTGCTGGATCATGAGCGGGCCGCGCATCTCGCGCTTGCCTATCTCCACAAGCTGGGACATCGGCACATCGCTTTCATCAAAGGGCAGGAATTCAGCTCGGATACGGGAGTCCGCTGGAATGCCATACGCGAAGCGGCCTCGAAACTTGGCCTCGGCGTGGACCCGAAACTCACCATTCAACTCGAGGGAGATCTGGCCTCGCCCGAGTTGGGCTATGCGGTGACCCGCAGGCTGCTGGCTGGCCGCGAGCCTTTCACGGCTCTATTCGCGTTCAACGATATGTCGGCGATTGGAGCGATGGGTGCGCTGCGCGCAAAGGGCCTGCGCGTGCCGCAAGACGTTTCGGTCGTGGGCTTCGACGATATTCAGAGCGCGGCGTTCCAGAATCCCGCGCTGACCACGGTCCGACAGCCGCTGCGAAAAATGGGCATGCTTGCGGCTGAAACGGTTCTGCGACGGATTGCGCGCCCGGGTCTGCCCACGCATCCCGCGAGGGTGACCGTCAAACCCGAACTGGTGGTGCGCGAATCGTGCGCACCCGCGCCCGCGCCAGTCCGCCGAAGGCCCTAGCACGGTCGCGGCGAGCACAGCCTCGTATCGACTCGAACTGATCTGCTCGCTACCTCCAGTTCCCCTCGCCTTCCACAATCGTGACGTAGCGATCGATCGGAAGCTCGGCGAATCGCTCGACACGGCCGCTCGGCTGCGGCCACTTCACTTCCAGCCAGTCGATCTTCGTGCGTTTTCCGAGGCCCAGCACGAGCCGAGGGTCATGATACGAGAGGTAGCTCCCGCCCCCCACTTTCATGCGGCTTCTTCTCAGATCGCCCGCCTGGTACGTCACGCGGGCGCCGACGGCATCCGGATTCGCTTTCTTGCCTATCAGTTTCAACCCGAGCCAGTGATTCTGATGGCCGACGTTGTTGCGCAACAAAACCGGTGCATCGTCGTTGACGGAAATGAGAACATCCACTCCACCGTCGTTGTTGAAGTCTCCGACGGCCAAGCCGCGGGCGGAAAAGGGGGTCGAGAAGACCGGCCCGCTCCGGGCGCTGACGTTGTCCCAATTCTTCCCGGTGTTGTGAATCAGAAGCAGAGGCTCCCGATAGCCCACCTGATGGCGGGTCAGCCCCTCGATCAGGTCGTCCGGGTTGCCGTTGGCGAGCAGCAGATCGAGATTGCCGTCGTTGTCATAGTCGAAAAACTTCAGTCCCCAACCGCTCATCAGGCGAGTTGCCATGCCAATACCGCTGGCGAGCGCCTGGTCGTCGAACGTTTCGTCGTGGTTGTTCTGATAGAGGGAGTACATTTCATGGTCGATGTTGGCGACGAACAGGTCCATCCAGCCGTCGTCGTTGAAATCGGCGGAATCGAGGCCCATGCCTGAACGTGGACGGCCCTCGGCGCTGTAGGCCACGCCCGCTTGCGTGCCAATCTCCTCGAATCGGCCGTTGCCGCGATTGGCGAAGAGCAAGTTAGCCACCGTGTCGTTGGCCACGAACAGGTCCATCCGGCCGTCGTTGTTGATGTCGGTTGCCACCACGCCCCACGCTTTTCCAAGAAAGTTCGCGATCCCGGAGGTCTTGCTCACATCGCTGAAGGTCCCGTCCCCATTGTTGTGGAAGAGCCAGCTGGGCATCGGTTTATAGAGGTGAGGGATGCAGTAGCCGCGTTTGGCATCTTCTCCCGCGTGGCAATCTTTGCTCTTGGATTTGTCGAAGTCCACGAATCGACAGACGAACAGGTCGAGACGGCCGTCATTGTCGTAGTCGAACCACACGGCGCTGGACGCCCAGCCCGGCGCAGCAACACCGGCCTTTTCGGTGACATCCGTGAACGTGCCGTCGCTGTTGTTGTGGTAGAGAATGCTTTTGCCATACTGCGTCACGTACAGGTCGGGAAAGCCATCCCCGTCGTAGTCGCCGACGGCAACGCCTTGTCCGAAGCC